>JBPCIT010000394.1:0-5234 GCA_051006015.1 Longimicrobiaceae bacterium | reverse complement strand
CGGTATGGTAGGCACGATGACCGTAGTGGACTGAGCCGCAGCAACCTCTCTCACACCTGACGTCGCCGCCGCGCGCTCCCTAGCGTGCGGCGGCTTTCGTTCGTGAGAGGCGCGGTTCTGGCAGCAGGGCCGGATGGTCATGCCGGGCCCACTCTGCGGACGGAATTGGGAAGATGCTCACACACACCGCCGAGTACGCATTACGAGCTGTGCTTCACCTGGCTGCCGCGGCCACTGACGCAGGCGGCGGCACGGCACGGCAGGAGGTCCGAGGAGCTGCTCGAGGCTCTCGGCGAGGTGGTCGCGGGCGAGTAGCCGGCCGCGCTCAGAGCAGCAGAGTCTCCACACGGTGGGCATGAACCCTCTCCTCGCACGGCGACCAGGCGAACACCGTGAAGCGACCGTCCTGCGACGCCACCAGCGCGAGTGCGTCGCGCTGGTCGTGGACGAACTGGGCCGCCGATAGGTGGCGGGTCCCGCCGACCTCGGCGGGGTAGACGACCTCCGCAGCGCGGCCGAGGACGGGCTCGGTGACGACGAGCTGCTCGACGGAGGCGTTGCCCGCCCGCCGTTCGATCTTGACGCCGAACGCCAGCAGGTCGTACCGGTCGCTGATCAGCGTTGCCCCATCCACAGCCGTCAACCCGGCGAGGCCGTCGATCAGCCGGCGCAGCGCTTCCTGCCAGGGCGCCTCCTGCCTCGCTTCGGCGTCCTCCCGCATCAGCTCCGCGAGCCGCGAGAAGGGGGGTGCGATCGAGTAGCGGATCGGATGCACGATCGACTCGCGCCACTCCTCGGTGCCATGCGGCACTACGAGGAGCGAGCCACCGCGGCCATGCGCCCGCATCGAGGCGGCAAGCTGGACCAGCACGTTCAGCGAATCGCTCCAGGAGGCGGGTGCCTCGAACCCGAGACGTGCGGCGACAAGAGGCGGACAGTCGGAGAGGTCGCCGCCGCTCTGGTCCACCAGCTTGACCTGATCTCCCTGCAGCACCGCCACATTCGTGAACTTGCCGAACTCGCCGCCGCGTCGGTGCTTGATCACCAGCAACCCGGGTTCGACGACCTCCAGCACGAAACAGAGGCGTGGGATCGCGCGGGTGGCTCCCCACACGAATAGTGAATCTCGGTCGTGCCAGACACCGAGATGGATGCCCGGGCGCTCGACGGCGGGGGCGAGCTGGGTGAGGGTCGCCGGGGCGAGCGGGAGCCGCCGCTCGAAGGTGAGCGGCCGATCCGCCTGCTCCGGCGGCAGAAAGGCGAGCGAGATCGTCGGGGGATGCCCCTCCTCACGCCGCAGGCTCGCCCAGAACGCCGCGTCGATGATCTTCTCGATTACACGGGCATCCGGCCCGGCGGCCAGCTCCTCCTGACCCTGCTCCCGCGCCACCGAGAGCTGCTGCTCGAAGTATTTCTCGACGGTAGCCGCGATCGCCCGAGCCGCCGGGTACCCCGGTTCTGTCATGATCACAGTCGTTACTCTACGAACTGGGGTTCGAGATCCGCTCCGGCGCCTCCACCTCGACCGATTCGGGCAAGCTGCGGACCACGAGCGACGGCGAGGCGGTGGTCCGGCCCGGCTGATCGGTGCCGCGCGTGAAGCGCTGCTCGGGCGCTCGCGGCGTGGCATTTGCTCCGCCTCGCCCGCGGCGCCATGCACCTGGCTTGCGGTAGCAGCGGCCGCGGCGGCGAGCCGGCCTATGCCTCCCACGCGTGAAAGATGGTGAGCAACTATCCACCGATCGAGTCGCACGGCGTGATCGGCGATCTGCAGAGCGTCGCGCTGGTGGGGATGGACGGGTGCATCGACTTCCTATGCCTCCCTGCGTTCGACTCTCCCTCTGTGTTCGCATCCCTGCTGGATCGCGAGCGGGGTGGCCACTTCCTGCTGCAGCCCGCGCTCGATTGGGCGAACCGCAAGCAGCTCTATCTCCCGGACACCAATGTTCTGCTGACGCGCTTCCTCTCCGCGGACGGGGTGGCGGAGATCAGCGACTTCATGCCGATCCACCCCGAGCCGCACCCGAGCCGGATCGTGCGGCGTGCCAAGACGGTGCGCGGCGAGGTGCGCTTCCGGATGCGCTGCGCCCCCCGCTTCGACTATGGACGCGCGGAGCATGCGGCCGAGGCTGTGGAGGGTGGGGCGCTCTTCACCGGTGGCGACGGAGTGGTGCTGCGCCTTTCCTCACCGGTTCCGCTGGCGCTCGAAGGCGACGACGCGGTGGCGGAGTTCACCCTCCGGGCGGGCGAGTCGGTCTTCTTCCTCCTCGAGCAGCTCACCGAAGGGACGCCAGCGGTGGGTATGGATGGCGGCTACATCAGCCGCTCGTTCAAGGAGACGGTCAACTTCTGGCGGAGCTGGATTGGGCGATCTACCTACAGCGGGCGCTGGCGCGACGAGGTGCACCGCTCGGCACTCACCCTCAAGCTGCTCCACTGCCGGAACACCGGGTCCATCGTGGCGGCGCCGACCTTCGGGCTGCCTGAAGAGATCGGCGGGGTGCGCAACTGGGACTACCGCTACACCTGGATGCGCGACGCCTCCTTCACCGTCTACGCCCTGATCCGCCTGGGGATGACGGAGGAGCCGGGTGACTTCATCCACTGGCTCATTCATCGCACCACGGCGCATGCGGATCCCGGCGACCTCCAGATCGTGTACGGGATCGACGGCCGCGCCGACCTCACCGAGCGCACGCTCGAGCACCTGGAGGGGTATCGCGGCTCGCGCCCCGTGCGGATCGGCAACGGCGCCTACGACCAGCTCCAGCTCGACATCTATGGCGAGCTGCTCGACTCGCTCTACCTCTACGACAAGTACGGTGAGATTACCAGCCACGACCTCTGGGAGCGCATCGCGGCGGTCGTGGAGTGGGTCTGTGCCCACTGGAACCAGCCGGATGAGGGGATCCGGGAGGTGCGTAGCGAGCGCCGGCACTTCCTCTCCTCCCGCCTGATGTGCTGGGTGGCGATCGATCGCGGCGTCCGGCTCGCCGTCAAGCGCTCCCTGCCGGCGCCGCTGGAGAAGTGGCGCGTGGAACGCGACGCGATCTACCGCGACATCTGGGAGAACTTCTGGGACCCGGAAGAGGAAGCGTTCGTCGGCCACAAGGGCTCCACCCGGCTGGATGCCGCCTGCCTGCTGATGCCGCTCATGCGCTTCATCTCGCCCACCGATCCGCGCTGGCTCTCCACCCTGCGAGCGGTGGAGCGCCGGTTGCTCGAGGACTCGCTCGTCCATCGCTACGAGATCCAGGGGGAGGAGGTGGACGGTCTCGCCGGCACCGAGGGCACCTTCTCGATCTGCTCCTTCTGGTACGTCGAGTGCCTTTCCCGCGCGGGAGATCTGCAGCAGGCGCGCTTCCTCTTCGAGAAGATGCTCGCTTACGCGAACCATCTCGGCCTCTACTCCGAGGAGCTGGGCCCGAGCGGAGAGCACCTGGGCAACTTCCCCCAGGCGTTCACACACCTTGCCCTCATCAGCGCCGCCTACGACCTCGACCGCCGCCTCTCCGACGCCGGCTGGATCGCATGATCGGGGGCGTGGTGCGAAGGGCACAAGCGTCCGGTCACCTGGGACCGCTGCATGCCGACGGAGAGCATACCAATCCGAATCATCACCATCTCCCGTGAGTTCGGCAGCGGCGGCAGCGACATCGCGGGCCGGCTGGGCTAGCTGCTGGGCTGGCGCGTCGTAGATCGGGAGGTGATCCAGGAGGTCGCCGCGCGGCTGCGCCTTCCCGAGGAGGAGGTGGATGCGGTGGACGAACAGGTCGCGGGGCTCGGCGAGCGGGTGGGGCGCCATCTCGCCGATGCGTTCCCTGAGATGCTGCTTCCCCCGCTGCCCGCGCCCGCCGCGGACCCGGAGACCGTCATAGTGACGGCGGATGCGGTGCTGCGCGAGGCGGCGGCCGCGGGATCCGTGGTACTGGTGGGCTACGCCGCGCAGTGCATCTTCGCCGACTGGAGGGACGCGCTGCACATCCGCGTCTACGCGCCACTCGAGCACCGCGTTCGCGAGATCGTGCGCCGGCTCGGATGCGATGCGGCCGGTGCACGGCGGCTGGCGCTCGGAAAGGATCGCGAGCGCAGCGCTTACCTGCGGCGCTTCTACGGGTGCGACATCGACGATCCCGCTCTGTACTCGCTCGAGGTGAACACCGCCAGGGTGGCGCCGCACGACGCCGCGGAGATGTTACGGGTCCTCGTCCATGCACGGGCCGGCGAGTGACCGGCTCCCACGGCGGTTTTCTGCGCCGCAACGAAACGCTGCTGCTCCTTTCGGGGCAGGTCTTCCTCATCATGCTCGGGCTGGGGCTGGTCACGCCCATCCTCCCGCTCTACGCGCAGTCGTTCGGGGTCGGCGCCGCCGCGGTCGGTTCGCTCGTGACGGTGTTCGGCATCGCGCGCATGGTCGTCAACATCCCCGTCGGGCATTTTACGGAGCGCTTCGGGCGCAAGGTGCTGCTGGTCGCCGGGCCGCTGCTGACCTCTGCCGGCTCCTTCGGCTTCGCCTTCGCGGGATGAGCGACCGTTGACAATCCGTGTGATAACACATACATTCCATCCATGACTACGAACCTTCGTGACGAGATCCGGCAGACGAAGCCGTTCGCCAGCCGCGAGCAGGAGGCGTTCCTCAGTCTCGGACGAAGCTGGGCGGTGCTGGAGCACGCCTTCGCCGAGGCGCTGAAGCCGTATGGAATCACGCCGACGCAGTACAACGTGCTCCGTATCCTGCGGGGCGCGGGCGAGACGGGGCTCTGTCGGGCGGAGGTGATGCAGCGGATGATCGCGAAGGTCCCCGACGCGACGCGGCTACTGGACCGTATGGAAGCAGCCGACCTCATTGCGCGAGAGCGGGACAGCGCAGACCGGCGGTTTGTGACCACGCGGATCACCGAGGCAGGCGGGAGGTTGCTCGCGGAGCTCGATGAGCCGGTGCAGGCGCTGCACCGTCAGCACTTCAGTGTGCTCGACGAGGAGGAGCTGGGCAGCCTCATCGAGCTGCTCGGCCAGGTGCGGGCGGCAGTCTAGCAATCTTTCTTTGGCTATACATGTGTTATCACACTAAGGATGATCACAAACGTCCCGCCGTGGAGTAACCGCGGCAGCCGGCGGACTCTCCCGCAGTGCAGCGGGGGGTCGGCCACACCACCACCACAAGGAGCAAGACCATGAACACCACGACTCAGAAGATACCTGCGCGGACGGCCTCTCACCGCCCGAGAGGG
>JBPCIT010000393.1:0-8594 GCA_051006015.1 Longimicrobiaceae bacterium | reverse complement strand
GGTGGCGGCCGCTCGCCATCCTCGCCGCGGACCCTCAATCCTGCTGCTGCAGCATCTGCGGCAGCGTCACCACCTCCTCGATGCGAAGCTTCCGCTCTCCTCGCGGCAGGCGTAGCGAGACCTCCTCGCCCTCCTGCTTGCCGAGAAGCGTCTGCCCGAGCGGAGAGGCGAGCGAGATCTGGCCGCTCTCGATCTCGATGTAATCGCCGAACACCAGCGTGTAGGTCTCGCGCTCGCGGCTCTTCAGATCCTGGACGGTCACGCGCGAGCCGAAGCCGATTCGGTCGGCAGGAATTTCGGTGACGTCGATCTTCGAAAGCTCTGCCATGCGGCGCGTGAGCTGGCCGAGACGCGCCTGCACGAACTGCTGCCGCTCCAGCGCGGATTTGTATTCGGAGTTCTCCCGGAGATCGCCGTGCTCGACGGCTTTGCGGATCGCCTGCGGAAGCGTGATCTGCAGCTCGTGCGTCAGACGCTCGATCTCTCCTCCCAGCCTGTTCTTCAGATCTTCAAGCATTTCTAATGAAAGTCGAAACGAATTCCTGCGGGTCTACGCGCAACCCGCAGGGACCATGCCGGGTGGCGCGATGCCGCCCGCGCTAAACGACTGCGTCACCGATGCCATCAGGAGATGTGCTGGTCGGCGCGTGCACGAAGAGCAGAGTGAGGACGCCGCCGATCACCTCTGCCGCGATCGTCCACAAGCGAGCGCCGATGGCGAGTACCGCCGCCACCCCACCGGGGAGCAGTGGGAGGAGCAGCCCGGTCATCGCGGCCTCACGTACGCCCAGGCCACCCGGCGTCACGATCGCCAGGTAGCCCGCGACGAACGAGAGCGCGTTCACGCCGCTCAGCAGAGGCAGAGTGGCGAGCGGCAGTCCGGTGACCGCCGTGACGAACAGGAAATAGGCGACACCGTAGAAGCACCAGCTCAGCACTGAGAGTAGGAGAAGAACGGCGCCGTCTCGCCAGCGGCCGGTCCAGCGGATCACGTCCCGACGCAGCAGCCGCGACACGGTCGTAAGAGCCCGATTGAGCAGCACGGGATTGACCAGGAAGAGGGATGCCGCCGCCGCCGCTGCCGCTACCGGCCCAGCCGGAGCACCCGGGACGAGCTGCGCCCCGAGAGTCCAGGTGGCGAGCAGCACCGCCGAGAGCAGCGCAAGGCCCGTATGTATTACAAGCGACGTAAGGAGGACAGCACCTGAGATGCCGGAGCCGCGGCCGAGGTGCGCCACGGCGAGAAACTGAAACACCTTGCCGGGGATGTATCGCGCCAGGTTGGAGAGGAACCAGATCCGCAGCAGCGTCGTCCACGGCACCGGCGGGTAGTCGAAGCAGCGTAGAACGCGGCTCCAAACCCAAACCCCCCACGCGAGTACCGCGACGTGCAGCACGACGCTTCCAAGCAGCGGCAGCGGCCGCATCTCCCACTCGAAAGCCCGCAGCGCCTCCCAATTTCCCGCGATCGCGCGGCCGAGATACCACCCCGCAGCAGCGATGAGCAGCAGCGTGAGGAGCCGCCTCCAGAGCGGCCACCCTCTCACGCTGTGGTTCCGCCTGTGTCGGAATCGCGGAAACGCCGCGCCAGCAGGAACAGCCCGAAGCCCGCGAGGAGCGTGAACCCTGCGAGGTAGATGTAGAGCCCCAGGTAGAGGTCGGCAGGGCGGAAGCTGAACTCCACCTGGTGCTCTCCCGCCGGGACCACCACACCGCGGAAGGTGTGGTTCGTGCGAAAGACCTCTGCGTCTCTGCCACTCACCCGCGCCGTCCAGCCGTCGTACATGTTGTCAGCCAGCACCAGGAGCGCTTCGCGGTTTGCATTGGTGCGCACGACCACTCGGTCGGGTTCGTATAGGGTCACCTCTGCGGTACCCTCCAGCGGCGCATCAGGTAGCTCGAGCACTGCGGCCGTCTCCACCACCGCCACCCGCCGCGGCTCCCACTCCGGCGCCTGCAGCGCCCGCAGCGACGCACCGCCATCGACCACCGTGATCACCTGCGGGACGAGAAAAGCCCGCGGCAGGGCATTCAGGTTCTCGTAAACCAGGGCATTGCCGCGATGTGCCTCTTGCAGCCACGGCACCTCGAGGGGCGCCGCGCTGATCAGGTAGCGGACGTTCGCGGCGTCCATGAAACGCGGGTCCTGCATGAAGTTGTGCCAGTCCACGTAAGTCTCGCGGCCGGCGCCAACATATTCGTTCCACCGCTGTAGCTGGTTGCCGTGCTCGCCGCCCGCCTGCTCGATCCGGTGGAGCATCGGGTAGTTGGGCCATGGCGGCCAGCCTCCCTGCTGCGGAAGAGCCCAGATACGGTTCGGATGAGGCTGCGATCGGAGAAAGCGTACGACATCGTCCGCCTGAAACACCTGCTCGGGAGGCGGAACGGTATGCAGGAAACTTCTGCCGATCAGCCAAAGATCCGCCACCGTCAGCAGTGCGAGCGCGATCAGCGCGGTTCGTGAGAGGATTCGCCGCTCAGTCCAGAACCAGAGCGCACCGCCGACGAGTGCCGCGAAAAAGCCAAAGCGCAGCCATCCCTGCGCACGACAAGGGCCGCCCGTCGCGGTCTCCACCGCTCCTCCTCCCGCCACCACCGCGCCGGCGATCGCGAGCAGGACCACCGCCGCGGCGACCCATGGCACGCGACTGAGCAACGGCTGGTTTCCGTTCGCGGAGCTACCGCGCTGTGAGATCTCTTCTCGGAGCTGCGCGAGTCGCTCCAGAGCGAGCGCCGCCGCCACCACCAGCGAGAATGCGAGGACGTAGTACGCCAGGTCCGGTGCACGAAAGCGCTTCAGGCCCGGAAGAACTTCGTAGTACAGCCGGTACAGCGGAGTGTGGCCACCGAGCGCGAGTGTGAGAAAAAACGCACCCAGTCCCAGGAAAAACCACCAGTACCGGTTGCCGCGAATGGTCGCGAAGCCAAGCGTAACCAGCACCAGCACGAAAGCACCGACGTACTCCGTGTGCAGCTTGAACGCATTCGGACCGCGATAGGCGGGGAAGAGGGGCACGCCCGTCATCGGATCCGAGACCGAGACGCCGCGATGCTCGGGGACCGCAAGCCCCACCAGGTCCTGCGGCGGCATCGAGAACGACACCGAGAATGCGTAGCCACGTCCGCCCGCCTCCCCGCGAGGCGATTCGCTCACATAGTCGAGGAAGGGAAGGAAGTTCACCGAAGCGAGAAGGAAACCGAAGCCAACCGCACCGATCCCAAAGCCGACGAGCTTGGCCAGCACAGCAGGCCGCTCTGCGACCGACAGCTGAAACAGGCAGAAGATGCTCCAGATCCCGGCGCTCAGCAGCAGGTAATAGGCGTTCTGAATCTGGAAGGAGAGCAGCGCGAAACCGATCGTGGCGGCGGCTCCCGCGAAGGCGGAGATCGCCCCGGTACGGATGCCGCGATGCAGGAAGAAATAGAGCAACGGCGCGAACGTCGCCACGATCACGCGGCCGTCGTGGCCGGCGTAGACCCAGCTAGCAGTGATCCCGGTGAATTGGAACGCGAGCCCAGCGACGAATGCCACCCAGGCGCGGCATCCCAGTTCGCGCGCCAGGAGGTACATCCCGAGCCCGGCGATCCAGAACTGGACGAGGAAGACGACAGCGAGGACCTTGTGCGTTGGGAGAAGCAAATCAGCCAGCAGATGGAAGGGGTAATAGGTACTGCCCGGATTCGCGAAGAGAGGTAGCCCACCATAGACGTAGGGTACCCACTTCGGCAACGCCCCGTCCGCGATGCGCTCGGAGATGAAGTTGTAGAAGAAGTAGCCGCCAGCCAGGTAGTCGGTGCCGAAGATCATCCGTTCCGGCAGCAGCGCCGGCAGGAAGTACACGAGCGAGAGCGCGAAGTACACGGCCGCGGAGGCACCGACACCGATCGTCACCTCCGGATCTGCTGCCGCTGGCGCCGGCCGTCGCGGCGGGGAAGAAGTTGCAGCTTTTCTCATCCTACGCCCTTCTTTCCCGCGCCAAATTCCGTCCTCGACCCGGTTTGCTGGGCGATGCAGTGGAGAAAATCCAAATGCCGGCGTGCCACCTCATCCCAGCGGAATCGTTCGGCCGATGCCCTCGCGGAGCGGCTGATCTCCTCGCGCTCCTCTGGCGCGTCCAGTAGCCGGGTGACGGCCTCGGCGAGCGCCGCAGCGTCTCCCGCGGGAACAAGCCGTCCCCCTGCGGGAGGAGCGACCACCTCCGGTAGGGAGCCCGCCGATGCGGCGACCACAGGCGCGCCTGCCGCCATTGCTTCCGCCGCTACCATGCCAAATCCCTCGAAGCGCGAGGGCATGAGGACAACGATCGCGCCCGCGAACAGCTCCAGTCGCTGCGCATCCGTGACCGCCGAGAACAGCCGCACGTTCCGGTCTAGGCCGAGACTGCGGATGCGCTCGCGCACACGGTCGGCGTCCTTCCCGCGGCCAGCAATCCGCAGCTCCAGCTCCGGATGCTCGCGCACGATCAGCGCCGCCGCGTCGAGCAGGGTGTCCAGCCCTTTCTGGAACCAGTCCAGCCGCCCGAAGTAGAGGAGATAATTCCGTTCCCGCCGCTGGACGCAGAAGAGCTCGTCCGGCACTCCCGCGCCGACCTGGACCAGGCAGGTTCCGGGCGCAAGGATCGCTTCGAGCTGTGCCAGCGTTGCTCCCGAGGTGGCGCTCAGACAGCCTGCCCGCCGCAGCATCGCCCGCTCGAGCCGCGCGATCCCGCTCCCCAGCCATCGCCCCCAACGAGTGGCAGCCGTGGCGCCGGTGATATGATGCACGGTGATGCCAACGGGCCGGCGCCGCGGAACGCGAATCGGCGTATAGGTCGAAAAGTCGAATATCGCGGCGTCATATGCTGCATGCGTCAGCAGACGGGTGGCCGCACGCGAGTAGGTCCAGCGGCTCCAGGCGTATGGCCGCTGCGCACCCAGCCGACGGTAGCGGATGCCATCGATCATCTCCGCCCGCGCTCGCGGGTAGTTGCCCGTGAGCACCGTTGCCTCGACCTCGTGCGTCAGCCGCCGGTAAAGCTCGCGTACCCGAACCGCCCCGCCTCCCCCTACCCATGGATTCGCCGGGTCGTCGTAGATGCAGTGCAGGACGCGTAGCATCAGGGCTGCCGCCGGACGAGAAAAAAGTTTGAGCCGATCGCGATGTCCCACGCCCACCCAGCAACGGGACTAGAGAATGGCCAACTCCACCGGTGGAGCCGTTCGGCCAACCACCGCTTCGCACCTCGATTCACCTCATCCGGCCGCTCGATCCGCGCACGAAGGTAGTTGATCCAGAGCTCACGGGGCGCAACGACCGACTCGAATCCCGCGTCCCGTAGCAGACGTTTCAGGCGGCGGCGCGTCGGAATCTGACCGACATCGTACGTTCCCGACCCGCCGCCGCGCACCCACTCGAAGTACCAGATCTGCAGTCGCCGTGGCAGGAGTACCAGACCAGCCAGGTCGTAGTGTGGATCGTTCCACAGGCTGTAGAGCGCGAACGGCTTGGGCGTAACCATGTACAACAGGCCGCCCGGCCGCAGGACGCGGCGGATTTCGGCGAGCGTACGCTCCTGGTCCTGCACATGCTCCAGGACGTTGTCAAGGAGGATCAGGTCGTGACTCGCGTCCGCGTAGGGCAGTGCTTCCGCCACGGCAGCACCAAGCGCAATATCTACCGCATGCTCCTCCGCCCGCACTCGAGCGCGGTACAAGCTGCGTTCGCTCACCTCGATTCCGGAAGCGCAGGCGCCGTTCTCTGCAAGTGCAATCAGCACCCCGGCATCGCCGCAGCCGATATCCAGGACCTTCGCACCTTCCACTCGGAAATCAGGCGCGTACTTCGCTAATACGCTGAGGACATAGAAGCCGCGCGTGTACTCGCTGACGTACAAATTCTTCCAGGTATCGAAGTTCTGCGAGCTCCACCAGTGGGCCCGCTCCCCCTCAAGGAGCGCGAGGTAACGCGGCTCTGTCATTGATGGGAGTTCCCGAAATCGAGCTGGCGATTGCGCGGGTTTCATTTAGTTGCGCTGCGATGTTGGTCTGCAGCGCAGCTGGCCGCGCTCTGCCGCAGTGGGCGCCGTATCACCTGCTGGTAAACATCCGTCAGCCGTTCGACGATCACCGGCCAGGAGAATTCTCGTTCCAGCCGAGCGCGCCCGGCGACTCCCATGGCCGCTGTGCGCACCGGGTCAGCGATGCAGGCCGTAATCGCCTTCGCCAGTGCATCTGCGTCGCCGGGCGGAACCAGTACGCCCGATACGTCCGGTTCCACGATGTCTACGATTCCACCGGCGGAACTGGCAATCACCGGCTTCGCGTAGCTGAATGCCTCAAGCAGCACGACCCCGAGGCCCTCGGTGTCACCCTTCGCATCCTTCACGGCGGGTAAAACGACAGCGTCACAGCTGGCGAAGCGTTGCTCGAGCTGCTCGCGGGGGATAGCTCCTTCGAAGAGGACCCGATCTTCAACGCCGAGCGCAGCGGCTCTCGACTCGAGGGCGGCTCGCTCAGGACCGTCTCCGACGACGCGAGCGAATACCGGGTGTGAATCTCGAAGCAGCGCCAACGCCTCCAGGAGGACATGCACCCCCTTTCGTTCCACGAGCCGGCCGACGAAAAGGAGTTCGAATCCCTCGATGCGGGCGGGCCGTCCGCGTTCGACCTGCACTGGTGGTGCGCGAACTGCTACCCCGAAGGGAACGATCGTGACGCGGGTACCTGGAACCACCTGGCGCAGCCGCTCTGCGGTATAAGAAGAGATTGCCGTAACCGCATCGGATGCGCGTACGATCATGCGGAGGATGGGTCGCAGGAACGGAAGCTGAGCATCGATCCAGGTAAGCTCCACCCCGAAGAACGTACAAACGAGCGCTACGCGGCCGAACCGCTTCGCTACAATCCCGATGAGACCATGCGGAACAGGCCAGAAGGCGTGGACGAGGTCGAATGCTCCGCTCCGCACGAGCCGGGCGGCAGCAAACGAGCCGCAAAGCATGTAACCCGGCACGAGTGCGAGGAACAGCGGCCGCTCCCGAATCCGGTCCGGCGCCGTTTGATCGTGAGTAAGGGTTTCCCAGCGGGCAGGCCCATAGCGAAAACGGTGTACCTGGATGTCGTGCACTACCTGGTTGCCCTGGCCGCGATATGCGGGCGCGAGCACCTCGACCACGATTCCGCGCTGCTGGAGGCGGTGAATCATCTCGACCAACCATGGGGTGATGACGTCTCCCGCGGCGCGCGGGAACGCGCTCGCGATGAACAGAACTTTCACTTGTAATTCGCAGCCGACGTAAATATGTTGGCTCAGGTCATGAAAATACCTTCGCAACCGCCGCGGCTCAAGCGGCTCGAAAATTCCACAACGCGTGCAGCGTGCATTGGTTGTTGTTCCCACTTATAACGAAAGCGAGAACCTCCCACGCCTCCTGCCGGCGATCCTCGCCCAGGATCCGCGGTTGGAAGTCCTGGTGGTGGATGACGCGTCGCCCGATGGCACGGGAAAGATCGCGGACCAGATCGCACGAAGCGAGCGCCGCGTGCACGTTCTCCACCGGAGCGGCAAGCTCGGACTCGGTACGGCGTACCTCGCTGGCTTCCGCTGGGGACTGGCGGAAGGCTATGACGTACTGCTTGAGATGGATGCGGATTTCTCGCACGATCCGTCGCACCTTCCCCGCTTTCTTGCCGCAATCGAAAGCTACGACGTTGTACTAGGCTCGCGCTACCTGCAGGGACGTGTGACGGTGGTAAATTGGCCGATGGGCCGCCTCCTCTTGAGTTATTTCGCCAACATCTACGCACGGTGGGTCACGGGGCTGCCGGTTGCTGACGCAACGGGCGGATTTAAATGCTTCCGCAGCAGCGTGCTCACCGCCATCGATTTGGACAGCGTGGAGTCGAATGGCTACGCCTTCCAGATCGAGATGAGCTTTCGAGCGTGGAAGAAAGGATTTCGCATTGCCGAAATCCCGATCACCTTCGTCGATCGCGACAGTGGCCACAGTAAAATGTCGAAGCAAATCGTTCGCGAAGCCGTGTGGAAAGTATGGCGGCTTCGTCTACTCTCTATCGCGCGACGCCTGTGAGGTAAGTGGCCCGTTCATGGTTGGTAGAGGGGATCTCGCGCTCGGCTGCGGTTGTACTCGTGCAGGAACAGGCGCAGAGAGATCTCATGCATGTGATCGCTCTTGGAGAAGGAGAGCGTGCGTCGGACGAAGCGCCCCAGCCGCTGGCGCAGGGTGAGATTCCACCGCTCCACATGATTGGTCTGGCCGCTGCTCTTGCCCACCGGCGCATGCTGCTCCTCGGGAATCACGCTCTGGTAGGCCTGCCAGAAGTCGCTGTAGCACAGGGCCAGGCGGTAATCCTCGGGGATCTTCTCCCAGAGGCGCCGGCAGGTCTGCTCACTGCGGTCTCCGAAGACGTAGGCGACCCCCTGCCGAGTGCGGCGGCACAGCGATCCAGAGCCAGCGCACCTGCGCTTTGCACCGCACGAAGCTCCAGAGCTCATCGAGCTCGAGAATCTCCTCGGCCTCGGCCAGCGGCAGCGTCTGCTCCAGGGGGGGGAAGCGCCTCAGCCTCTTCCTTCAGCCAAGCCGTTACCGTGGTGC
>JBPCIT010000392.1:0-4128 GCA_051006015.1 Longimicrobiaceae bacterium | reverse complement strand
CCGGCCTGCACGTCGAAGCGGCCCAGGCTCTGGCTCAGCACGCCGTAGACGGCCTGGATGTTCTCGTCGAAGACGAAGCTGTTGCTCCGCGTCGCGTCAGGGAGATAGGCGTTCTGCTCATACGAGAAGCCCGAGATCGCCAGATCGTTGTCCATCTGGCGCAGCACCCCCTTGTAGCCCGTCTCCAGCTTGGTCCGCTCGCCCAGCATCCGCATCCAATCGGCCTGCAGCGTCCAGTTGTTGCGGAGCTCGTCGGTGGCGTTGGTCTCGAGCAACGGCTGTGAGACGGCCAGCCCCTGCGCCGAGAGTGGCTCGCGCGTGAAGCGGCTCAGCCGGTCCTCGGCCTCACGGTTGAAGCGAACTTCCGCCGAGAGCTCGTTGGTGCGTGGCTGGAACGCGTGCCTGTATCCGAGCACATAGTCGAGGGTGAGCGCGTCGTTCTCGCTGTCGGTCAGGTTGTTGACGGTACCGGTCAGGTTCTGGCCGGCGTCGCGCTGGCGCAGGATGTTGAGGTTGGTCATCTCGGCGGCGCGCATGTTGACGATCAGGTTCGTCGAGAGCGTGCCCTGGCTGCTGAGCTTCAGGTCGCCACTCATCGTCAGGTTGTGCGACTGCGGCTGCATGGTGCCGCTGATGTCCTGCTCCGAGAAGCTGGGGTTGACGAGGTACCGGGTGTTGTTGAAGCCCGAGATCTCGCGCTCGTCGCGCATGAAGCCGTAGCTGCCGAAGAGCGTGACCGGGCCCGCCTGGTAGCCCAGGTTGCCGGAGCCGTTCAGCTGCCCGGTGCTGCCGCCGCCCAGGGTGAGGCCCCCGCTGAGGCCCAGGTCGGTGTTCTGCTTGAGAACGACGTTGATGATCCCCGCCATCCCCTCGGGGTCGTAGCGCGCGGACGGGTTGGGGATCACCTCCACCCGCTCGACCACGTTGGCCGGGAGCTGTGCCAGGAAGTTGCCCAGCTGATCGCCGCGCATCGGCGCGGGCCGGCCATTGATCTGCACGACCACGTTCTCGTTGCCGCGCAGGCTAACCCGGTTCTCGCCGTCCACCTCGATCGAGGGAACGTTGCGGAGCACATCGACGGTGTTGCCGCCCGCCGTCGCGGGCATGTCCCTGACCGTGTAGCTGTTGCGGTCCGGCGCGAGCACTGCCTGGCTCCGCTCGGCGGTCGCGGTGACGCCCTCGATCTGAACGGCGCTCGTGGCGAGCCCGATCACGCCAAGGTCGACGCTGAGCGCCTGCGGCGTCAGGGAGATCACCTGGGTAGTCTGCGGAGCGTAGCCGAGGAAGCTGACGCGGGCGAGGTAGCGGCCCGGTTGCAGCCCTTCGATCCGGAAGCTGCCATCCGGCCGCGTGAGGGCGCCGGTGACCAGCGAGGAGTCGGCCGCGCTGCGGATGCCCACCGAGGCAGAAGCGAGCGGCTGCCCCGTCGCCCCGTCGCGCACCACGCCACGGATCTGCCCCGCTGCCTGCGGAGCGGCTCCCTGCGCGCGGGCTGCCGCGGAGGGGCTAGCCTGCGGCGGTCGTCCCTGTGGAGCTGTCCCCTGCGCCCAGGCGGCGCCCGGTGCAGCGGCGAGGGCAAGGATGAGCAGGATTCTGGATGCGTTGGTCATCGTGGACGTCCTGTTGTGAAGGTGCGGGGAACCGTCCTGGTTCCGCTGCATTTACAGCTGCCTGTGTACGATCGTTGGGATCGGAAGCCGCCCGGGTCGAGCTGGCCTCTGGAGCCGCTCGATCCGGCCCAAATATATAGGGCTAAGGCGTGGAGAATCCGGAGGTTGGCACGAACGGCATACGGCTGTAACGAACCGCATACCGGGCAGCTCCAGCGGTGCGGTTTCGGGGTTGCCGGGCAAGACGTAGCCAGGTGAGATTTAAGCTGGCAGAAGACCGGTATCCGGCGCTCGTACCGCAGGGCGCGCAACCAGCAGTCAATGAGAGGGATGATGTCAGTACGCGAGCGCGCAACGAGTGTGGAGGGACGCGGCCGGCCGACGAGCCGCGATCTTCCCGAGAGTGCGGCATCGTTCCAGTTCGGTTGGCGGGCGCTCCTGGTCAATTTCGGCTTCTGGACCTTCTTCGCGGCGCTCACCGCCGCGAACCGCCTGTCGGACTCCTTCGAGCCCGGGGGAACCCGTCGCGTGCTCGCGGAGACGACCTTCTGGTTCGCGGACTCCTACCTCTGGGCGGCGGTCACGCCGCTGATCTTCTGGCTCGTCTGGCGGTTCAGCCTCGAGCGCTCCAGCTGGGTCTTCCGCTCTCTCTTCTTCCTCGCGGTGGGACTGCTGGTGGCGGCGTTCATGAGCCTCGCGGGCGATCTGCTCTGGGTGAACGTGCTCCGCTTTCCACGTTTCGGCCCGCCCGATGCCTCGCTGCTGCGCATCCTCTCCGGACCCTGGTTCCTGAACAACCTGGTCACCTACACGGGGGTCCTCGCTGCCGGGTTCGCATGGGAGTACTTCCTGCGATACCGTGCCCGCGAGGAGGAGGCGATCCGGCTACAGGCGCACAGTGCCCAGCTGCAGGCGCAAGCGGCGCAGCTCGAGGCGCAGGCCGCGCAGCTCCAGGCGCAGCTCGCCGAGGCACGGCTCACGGTGCTCCGCACGCAGCTCAACCCGCACTTCCTCTTCAACACCCTGAACGCGGTCTCGACCCTCGTGGCCAAGGACCCGAAGGGCGTCCGGCGCATGATCGCGCGTCTCAGCGACCTGCTCCGCTATGCGCTCGAGGGGCCGAAGGAGCAGGAGATCCCGCTGCGCGAGGAGCTGAAGATCCTGCAGCGGTACCTGGAGATCCTGGAGATCCGCTACCAGGGGCGGCTGCAGACGAGCATCGCTGCCGATCCCGAGGTGCAGGAGGCGCTGGTGCCCAGCCTGATCCTGCAGCCGCTGGCCGAGAACGCGATGAAGCACGGCGTCGCCAAGGCGGGAGGGTACGGCCGGATCGAGGTGCACGCACACCGCTCGGGAGACGCTCTGGTGCTGAGCGTGCGCGATACCGGCCCCGGCGACGCGGAGGCCGCCGCGGCGGAGCCGGTCCCGGAGGAGATCGGGAGTGGCGTCGGGCTCCGCAATACGCGGGCGCGGCTGGATGAGCTCTACGGGGCCGGGCAGCGCTTCGAGCTGCGACCCGCGCCGGAGGGAGGGATGATCTCGGAGATCGTGCTGCCCTACCACACCCGCGCCGACCTGCGCACCGCTCCCGAGCCGGTCCAGCTCGAAGAGGTTCCGCATGCGTGAGCGAAAGCCGCTGCGCGTGCTGATCGTCGACGACGAGCCGCTGGGATGCGAGAGAATCAGGGAGCTGGTGGAGGAGGAGCCGGACGTCGAGCTGGTCGGAACGGCGGAGGATGGCGCGGCGGCGATCGAGGCGATCCGCTCGCTGCGTCCGGACCTGGTCTTCCTCGACATCCAGATGCCGAGGAAGACCGGCCTCGACGTGGTGCGCGAGGTGGGGCCGGCGGCGATGCCCGCCACAATCTTCGTCACCGCCTACGATCAGTATGCGCTCCAGGCGTTCGATTTCGCGGCGGTGGACTATCTGGTGAAGCCCTTCGACGACGAGCGCTTCGAGGAGGCCTTCCGCCGTGCGCGCTGGAAGATCGAGCTCGAGGGTCTCGAGCAGCTCCGCGAGCAGCTGCTGACCCTCCTGCAGGGCGGCGCCGCTCAGCCTGCCTCGCCGCCTCCCGGCGCGCCGCGCTACCTCGAACGCGTCGCGGTGCAGATGAAGGGGAAGATGCGGGTCGTTCCAGCCGCACAGATCGACTACATCACCGCGAGCGGACCCTACGCCGAGCTGCACGTGGGCAAGGACCAGCACGTGATCCGCGAGTCGCTGCAGAATCTGGAGGAGCAGCTCGATCCGGAGCGCTTCGTGCGCATCCACCGCTCGGCGATCGTGCGGCTGGACCTCATAGAGACGCTGCTGCGCGGCACGGCGGGCGACTACGAGGTGCAGCTCAAGGGCGGCACCCGCCTGCGAGTCGGCCGCTCCCGGCGCGAGGCTCTGGAATGGCGGCTGGGGCGCATCTGAAACCGAGTCCGCGGGAGGAGTTCATCGTTGGTTAGCCGCCGAGCGCCCCCTCCCCCAGCCCCTCCCCCAATGCTGGGGGAGGGGAGCACTGCAGATCCT
>JBPCIT010000391.1:0-7252 GCA_051006015.1 Longimicrobiaceae bacterium | reverse complement strand
CCGCGGCGCCGGCGATGTAGGTCTGGCGAGCGGCCTCGGGGGTGGTATCGCGTACCTGCTCGATGGCGTAGAGGGAAGCGGCTTCCGCATCGCCGCGGGCGAGCAGCGTTTCGATGATGGACCAGCGGCTCGGCGGGCGCAGAGACTCGCCCGCGAAACGCCGCTTCTCCGCGACGTACTCCTTCAGCACCTCGAGGCTCGCGTGGCTGCGGGCGAGACCGATCAGCGCATCGAAGCTCGCTTTGCGCATGCCGTACGGCAGCCGCTCGTCCTCCGCGCGGGAGAGGAGCAGCCGCTCGAAGCGCTCCTGCGGCTCTGCCGTTCTCCCCACCCCCCTGACGCTCGCCTCCGGCGACCGGACTGCTGCGGGGGAGGGGCCGGGGGAGGAGGGACCCAGGTAGCGCTCGAGCGCGTACACCGAGCGCGCAAGCAGATTCGAGGCGAGCTGCTCGTCGCCCTCCGCGGGAAGCTCGCGCAGCGCGATGTTCAGGTAGTCGGCGGGCGGCAGGCGGACCTCGCGCACCAGATCCCACAGTGCACCCCAGAGCATCGCCCGCAGCAGCTCGTCCTCTACCTCGCCGACGTGGCGCTGCAGGTAGGCGGCGCTGCGGGGATCGAGCAGGAAGAGGCCGTAGCCATAATCCCCCTCATTGGCGAAGAGGAAATCCGGGACGGGCAGACCCTCGGCTTCCGCGATCCGCGTGGTGTCACCGGTGAAGGCGACGGGAAGCACCACGTCCTCGCGGCCGCTATATCCGAGTCCCACCTGCACCCGCCCCGGCCACGAGCCGCCAGGATCGCCGGGCATCTCGCGCGCGGGCCGCTGCACCAGCGCGAGCCGCCGGATGCGGCCGCCCTGCTCCTCCAGCACCGGCTCCACGACCGGCATGCCGGGGCGCAGGATGTAATGCTCGCCGAAAGCCTGCAGCGAGGCGCCCGAGCTCTCCTCCAGCGCCGCGAGCAGCTCCTGCCAGCTCGCGTTCCCATAGGCGTGGCGGGTGAGGAAGCGCCGCAGCCCGGCGCGGAAGGCCTCCTCCCCCACCAGGAACTCGAGCTGCTTGATGATCGCCGGCGCCTTGTTGTAGACGATGGGGCCGTAGTTGCTCTTCGCCAGCTCCAGGTTCGGCAGCGTCTGCCAGACGGGCGTGGTGCCGGAGGTGGCATCCACCCCGTACGCGAGCGGCTTGTTGCGCAGGTAGAAGGTCTTCCAGGCGCCGGTGCCGGGGTCGAGCTCCTCCTGCATCCTGGCCGCCATGTAGGTCGAGAACCCCTCCTTCAGCCAGAGGTCGTCGAACCAGCGCATGGTGACCAGATCGCCGAACCACTGGTGCGCCACCTCGTGGTAGGTCGTGGCCGCGCGTCCCAGCCGCTGGTTCAGCGTCGGCGCCTCACGGAAGATGAAGGAGTTCTCGTTGTAGAAGATCGCCCCCACATGCTCCATTCCACCGAAGGGGAAGGCCGGCGCGAGCAGCAGGTCCATCTTGGCAAAGGGGAAAGGAATACCGAAGTAGCCCTCCAGCCAGCGCACCGCTTCGCGGTTCATCGCGATCAACGTGTCCACCTCTACCTCGGCGGCGCGCGACTCGCGAGCGTAGAGGGTGATCGGCCGCTCGCCCGGCGGCGCCGACTCCCAGCTGCGCCAGCGGCCCGCGGCGAAGGCGGCGAGGTAGGTGCTGATCGGCTCGGTGCCCGCGAAGCGCCAGCGCACCCCCTCCGGCACCGGTGCGCGCTCCTCGAGCGGGCCGTTGGCGAGCACCTGCCACCCCTCGGGCACCGTCAGGGTAAAGCGGAAGACGCCTTTCAGATCCGGCTGATCGAAGGAGGGGAAGAGCTGGTGCGCGTCCGAGGGCACCAGCAGTGTGTAGAGGTAGCGCGCGCCGTCCGTCGGGTCGTCGAAGCGGATGATGCTCGCACCGGCGGGGGCGATGGCCGCGGTGAAGCGGAATTCCAGATGGTTCCGCCCAGCCGCCAGGTGGAGTCGGGGGATGACGATGTGACCGTGCCTCCACTCGTACTCGCCGACCGGCGCGCCGTTTGCCGCCACGCTCTCCAGGAAGAGGCCGCGGAAGTCCACGATCAGGTCGCCGGCATCCGCGGTGCGCTCGAAGGAGAGGGTGAGGGTGCCGGGCGCGCGATCCGCATTCCTCAGGTCGAGCGCGAGGTCGTATTGCACCTCCGCCAGCGTGGCCGCGCGCTCGCGCGCCAGCTCGAGGGAGATGCCCGGCTCCATCAACGCCGCCACACCGCCTCCACCTTCCGCACCGCGCACGCCGAGCGCGCACCCGCCGACCGTGAGCAGGAGATGTAGGAGATACAGGGCGAGGTGAGGGCGGCTGAGGTGTACCGCAGCCGCGCGTCGGGAGGCATCCTCTCGGATGAGAGCTTTATCGTTCGGCATCCTCGGCGACGAGTGGGAGCCGGAGGGTGAAGGTGCTGCCCGTGCCCGGCACGCTCTCGACCTGGACATCGCCGTCCAGAAGTCGAGCGAGGCGGCGGGCAGTCGTCAGGCCCAGCCCCATCCCCTCCGCCTCGCGTGTCTTCGACTGCTGCACCTGCCAGAACGGATCGAAGATCTTCTTCAGATGCTCGGGCGCGATCGCCACCCCCGTGTCCTGAATCTGGAAAACCACCGCACCGGGGCGCCTCTCCACCGCTACCCGGATCTCACCTCGAGCGGTGAACTTGACCGCGTTGGAGAGCAGGTTGACCAGGATCTGGCGGACCTTTGCGCGATCCGTCACGGCCAGGAGCGGCAGCTCGGGCCCGGCCAGGTGCAGCGGGAGACCCTTCCTGTCGGCCAGCGGCTGGACGAACTCGACCGCCTCCCGGGCAAGCTCACGCAGCTCGACCTGGTCGAGCTCCAGCTCCTCCCGACCGGCCGAGATACGCGAAAAGCTGAGGATCTCCTCGATCAGCTGCAGCTGGTGGCGCGCGGCCACGTCGATGCGTTTGACGTGGGAGTGCGACTCCTCCGGGATGGAGACCGGAATCCCGAGCTGGAGGAGCTCCGCGTAGCCGAGGATCGCGGCCAGCGGCGTCCGCAGCTCGTGCGACATGACGGCCAGGAAATCGGTTTTCGCCTGATTGGCGGCCTCGGCCTCCTCCGTACGGGCCTGAAGCTCCTCCACCGTGGCCTCGAGCTCCGCGGCGGTCTCCTCCATCACCAGCTGCTGGACTACCCGTTCGCTCACATCCCGCGCGATGCCGGTGAAAAAGCGTTTGCCATCCTTGACGTACTCCCCGAAGGAGATCTCCAGCGGGATCTCCCGGCCGCTTCTGTGCAGCCCGGGGAGCTGCACACCGCTCCAGGGGATGTTCCGCACCTGCGTGGCGAGGTAACGCTGGACTCCATCACGATGGGCCGCCCGCAGCCCCTCGGGGATGAGCAGCGTCATCCGCTCTCCGAGGAGATCACCGACAGCATAGCCGAAGATCCGCTCCACGGCGGGGTTCGCGTACAGGATGGTGCTCTCCTCGTCGATCGCGAAGATCGCGTCCGAGGCACTCTCCGCGAAGACCCGGAAGCGCTCCTCGCTCTCCCGCAGCGCCTCCTCCCTCTGCCTGCGTTCGGTCAGATCTCGCGTGACCTTGCTGAAGCCGACCAGCTTCTCATTGGCATGGAGGGCGGTAACCACTACATTCGCCCAGAAGCGGGTTCCATCCTTTCGCACCCTCCACCCCTCTTCCTCGTAGCGTCCCTCGCGCGCCGCCACGGCGAGCTCGCGCTGCGGATGCTGCCGCTGCACATCCTCCGGAGTGTAGAAGAGGGAGAAGTGCCGGCCGCGCACCTCCTCCTCCGTGTAGCCCTTGATCCGCTGCGCGCCAAGGTTCCAGCTCGCGACATGCCCCTCGGGATCCAGCAGGAAGATCGCATAGTTCTGCACCTCCGACACGAGCAGGCGGAAGCGTTCCTCGCTCTGCCGGAGCGATTCCTCCGCCCGCTCGTGCTCCTCGATCTCGCGCTGTAGCTCCTCGAAGCGCTGTGCGCGGTCGATCGCGAGCGCGACACGGTCCGCGACCATCTGGAGGAGGGAGAGATCGCTCTCGGTGAAGGTGCGGGGCTCGATGCTCCCGACCTTCAGCACGCCGAGCAGCCTGCCCTCCACCAGGAGCGGGGCGACCATCATCGAGCTGAGCTGGCGCAGAAGAGGGTCGAGGACCTCGACCTGCGAGAGGTCGTCCACGATGACCGCCTCCCGCTGCGCGGCGACGCGGCCCGCGAGCCCCTGCCCGATCGGAATCACGACCTCCTGCTCCGCATGCTCCTCCAGGCCTATCCGGGCGCGCACCCGGAGCGCCGTGCCGTCCTCGGTGCAGAGGAGCACGCGAACGGTGTCCGCGGAGAGAGCATCGCGAAGTCGGCGGAGAAGCTCACCGAGCAGCTCCTCCAGTTCGAGGTGCGCCAGAGCGGCGTCGGTGATGCTCTGGATCGCCCGCAGCCGCTCGGCCAGGTGCTCCGGTCCGAAGAGGGCGAGCACCTGCTCGGCAGGCTGGGTCGCACTGCGGAAGGGGGAGGGCGCGGAGCCTTCCAGATACGTCGTGTCGTTTCGCTGCTCCAAAGGATCGGCGCCAGGCAACCGGATCGTCGTTACGGGAAAGGAGCCGGCACGGCTCCCTGCAGGACATCCGTTCCGCTGCCTGCAATATCCACTCCCGCCAGCGACATACGGTGGGCGAGTTGCGTTGACCGAGCGGGGGCACGGCATCATCGTACCGGATGCCGGGAGTGCTCGCTTCCAGGCGGAGGTACGGCACGCCGGCGCCTGGCGACCCCCAGCGCCACGGGGATGGCGAGAGCCGCCGCCACCCCGGCAGCGACCCCCAGCAGCAGCCGTTCGCCAGGGGTCGGCAGACCGGCGGCGGTGGCGGCGGCGCGCAACACGTTGGAGGCACCGAGCACCACTGTCACCGCGACGACCAACCCCATCACCGCATTCGAGAGGGCGCCGTTCAGACCCCGCTCCCCCATCAGCGCACGGTCGTTCACCACCAGCAGCAGGAAGACGGCGGCGAAGGGGAGGAGGATGCCGTTGAGCGCCTGCGCCAGGATGATCGCCGGGATGGGGCGCACGCCCGCCAGCCCGAACCCCACCCCCACCCCGAGCACCCCCATCCACACCGCGCGGTAGCGCCAGGAGCGGGGATGCCAGCGGCCCGTGCCGCTGTCGAAGAGGCTGCGCGCGGTGATCGCCGCAGCCAGTGGCGCAGTGATGGCTGAGGAGAACCCCGCCGCGAAGAGGCCCCAGGCGAAGAACGGTCCCGCCCCGGGCCCGAGACGCGACGAGAGTGCGGCGGCGAGCGCCTCGAAGCTGAAGCCCCCCTCGATGGCGGCGCCCACCACCAGCACCCCCATCGAGATCAGCCCGCCGAGCAGCACCGCCACCGCGAGGCCGAAGCGCAGCTCCCGCAGCGTCTGCCCGCCGGCGATCCCCGAGCCGAGGAAGAGGTTGTAGGGCACGACGGTGGTGCCGACGAGCCCGAGCACCAGCAGCCCCGCCCCGGAGGGGAGGGTCGGCACCACGCTCCCGCGCACCAGCTCGGCCAGCGGCGGGCGCAGCAGCACCGCGGTCACCAGGAAGGCCACTCCCATGAACGCGACGACCACGCTCATCAGCACCGCCACCGCGCGCGGGCTGCCGAGCCAGAGGATCACCGCCGCGCTGCCTCCGATCGCCAGGGTCAGCAGCGTCGGTGACAGTCCCGTTCCGAGAGAGGCGCCCGCCGTTCCCCCCAGAATGTTGCCCGCCTCATACGCCGCATTGCCCAGCACGACCGCCCCCACCACCAGGATGAGCACGAAGACTCCGCTGACGCCGCCCCCGAAGCGCTCACGGATTGCCTCCGCCAGGTTGCGACCGGAGACGATGGTCACCCGGGCGCTCGCCTCCTGCAGCGCCAGCGTCGCCAGGGTCGAGAAGAGGAGCGCCCAGAGAAGCACGTATCCATGCTGCGCCCCCGAGGAGGCTGCGGTGGTCACCGTTCCCGGTCCGATGAAGGCGGCGGCGATCACCGACCACAGGAGGACGGAGCCGAGCCGCTTCATATCCGCTGACGGGTGAAGGCGCGCATGAGATCCGCTCCGATCAGGCCGGTGGCAGTCCGCTCAGGGCACGAAGGTGCTGCACGACCGCCTCGCCGAGCGCGCCCGGCGCGTACCCACCCTCGAGCACCGAGACGAGCCGCCCCCCGCAGAGCGCGTCCGCCCGCTCGCGCAGCTGCTCGGTAAGCCCGTAGAAGTCGATGGGCGCGAGCGCGAGGTCCCCGAGCGGGTCCGCGGCCAGCGCGTCGAACCCCGCGGCGAGCAGGATCAACTCCGGGGTGAATTCCCCGAGGGTTGCATCTAGCGCCACTTCAAATGCGCGGGTGAAAAGGCCGCCGCCCGTACCGGCCGGCAGCGTGACGGAGTGGCTCCCCGGCATCGGTGCCGGCGACGCCGCGGATTCGCCGCCCGCCGGCGACTGCTGGTGCACGGCGAGCACCCGAACACCGGCATCATCCGCGAAGATCTGCGCCAGCGCGTCATCCGGGCTGCCCCAGTGCACGATCAGCACCCGCGGCACTCCCTGGCGCCGCAGCCGCCGCGCGGCGATCGCCACATTGTTGAAGAGTGAGAAGCGGCCCGCATGCTCGGGAAGCGCCCCCTCGCCGGGCGGACGCGCGGCGCAGAAAGCGTTTCGCACCTCACCCGCGAGCACGACCTCCGCTCCGGTGATCGCGCTGCCCACGGCTGCCAGCGCCGAGGCCCAGCTGGCGGCGGATACCTTCATCTCCCCTTCGAGCGTCAGCGGCTCACCGGCAGCGTCAGCGCGCGCGACCGCCTCGCGGACCCTGGTGACGTACGCCGGGGTGTGGACCAGCAGCAGATCCTCCTCGGTGGCCGGGCGCGCCTCGACCTCGAGCAGCCGGTCGTGCAGCGTGAGCATGTCTCGGTAGACGGCACGCACCAGTGCCGGCAGGCGCCCCTGGTGCTCGGGATGCTTCCAGCCGGTGTCGTGCAGCGCGCAGTCCGGGTGGCTGACGAAGGCGGTGACTTTCATGGGCATGAGGAGGAACGGGGTGGCGGCGCGCCGAGCTACCTGCGTCCGGTGAGGCGGCGGATGCTCCACTCGGCCGCGGCGAGCGCGAGCAGCGCACCGAAGAGCAGCGATGCGCGCCGCCGCGGGTCCGGAGCGGGGGCCACCGACGAAAGGGGCTACACGCAACGCGCAAGACCCCGCGAAGGGGGGGGGGGTCAGCTCCCTCCCCACAAAGG
>JBPCIT010000390.1:0-5569 GCA_051006015.1 Longimicrobiaceae bacterium | reverse complement strand
GGACGGGCTCGCGGCAGGCGCGGAAGCGGGGGGTGGATCGCGCATGATGCCTCCAGGGTGCGGGGGAGGAACGACCAGCCTGGGGCGCAAGGATGCAGGGGGGAGGGGGAAAGGCGCTACCTGATATTTATCGCCGATGTCCTGGTATTTCTCACTGCCCTCGCAAGCGTTGCTGCAGCAACGTGGTACGGAAGCGGAACAGATGTGTTCTGCGTGCGACGGGCCGGGGGCGGGGGCGGAGGGGCGGGCGGAAGAGTCTCAGGCGGGGGTGCGCAGCGAGGCCGTCGGAGCGGTGCCGAAGCGTTCGCGGATACTGCCGGAGCCAGGCCCGCTACGCGACCCAACGCGTTTCCGTCGAGCACCTCCGTCCGCGCAGCCGGGGCGGGACCACGGTCTTCGAGAACCTCGCCCTGGCGTGCCAGGGCTGCAACAATCACAAGTACGGCAAGGTTGCGGCCTCCGATCCGGTGAGCGGCGAGCGAGTATCCCTGTACCACCCGCGCCAGAACGGGGCAGTCGGTGGGGAGGCTGCTGCCGCTGCCGTCGCAGCGAGCTGGAGCCGCGAGCCGGAGATTGCCGACGGTGCTCCTCGCGCGTACGTTCAGCGCATGAACGAGATGTCCACGCCCGGGATGCTGGAGCAGCGAGGCCCTTCGAAAGGACTGCCGCGTGACGGCGGTGATCTGGTCGATCAGGGTGCGATCCGGGAATTCGCCGGCCGGCTCGCGCGCGAGTTCACGCCCGAGCGCATCATCCTCTTCGGCTCGTACGCTGCCGGTACGGCGCGGCCGGACTCCGACGTGGATCTGTTCGTCATCATGCGCTTCGAGGGTGCACCGGTGCGCCAGGCGGTCGAGATTCTGCGTCGGCTCCGTCCACCCTTCGCCGTGGACCTGCTGGTACGCACGCCGGAAGAGGTGCAGCGGCGCCTGCAACAGAACGACTTCTTCGTGCAGGACGTGGTGCGCGACGGCACTGTACTCTATGAAGCCGATCACCGCTGAGTGGGTGGAGAAGGCGGAGGGCGACCTGGTGACCGCGACGCGGGAGCTGCGCGCCCGGCGGCACCCCAACTACGACGCAGCCTGCTTTCACGCGCAGCAATGCGCCGAAAAGTACTTGAAAGCATGCCTGCAGGAGCACGAGATCCGCTTCGAGAAGACCCACAACCTCGGCCGGCTGCTCGATCTGCTGCTCCCCGTCCTCCCGGAGAGGGCGGAACTGCGCCCGAGCCTCCAGGAGCTGAACGCCTACGCCGTTGCCTTCCGCTATCCCGGCGAGAGTGCGGACCGCGACGCCGCCCGGCCGGCGGTGCAGCTCTGCCGCAAGGTGCGGCGCCGCGCCCGCGGCCACCTGAGCCTTCCCACCTAGTGCAGCATCAAGCGGCTTTTTCGGTGGGCACCGGCATCAGCCGGGCCGATAAACGACCCGGCAGGGAACTACGGCCGCCCTCACGGGCGGAAGACCGACGCTGCATCGCGTCCGGAGGACGCCCGCAGTTTGGTGCCGGGTCTTTCATAGGCCCGGCGGAGCGGCGCAGCCGCTCCTGGCAGAAGCGCAGCAGGTGCGTGCCATGAGCCGGGCAATCACATGCCGAAGCCCTCGGTTGAACCTGCACTAGGCCGTCCCCCACGCGCCGAGGGCCGGCACCGCGCCGGCCCTCGCCTCCTGCATCGTTGCCGCACCCGAGCAGGCGCGCCGCCAACCGCGGCGGCACGCCCACCCTCATGCTACTTGGTGAACTTGAAGCTGGCCGTGTGCGTGCTGCCGTCGGTGAACTGCAGGGTCAGCATGCGGCAGCTGTTCGCCCACGCCTTGTCGCTCTTCCAGACGTAGGTGTACCGCTGCGTGGCCGCGTCATAGGAGAGGCTGCTGCTGCCCGCGGTGACCGTCTCCTCGACCGGGCCCTGCGGTGCCGCGGCGTCGCAGGTAATCGCTTGCGAGCGCGGGTAGCCGCTGGCGAAGATTCCCAGCCCCTGGTCACCGCCCAGGCTGAACTTGACCGGGATGGCGCTGCCCGCCTTGGCGACGTTGACCGTCGGCAGGTTGTCCACGGGAGAGAAGAAGCCGCTGAAGGCGTAGAGGATATTGCCGTTCAGGCTCACGTCGTTCAGCGCGAAATACTCGGAGTCGGTGTGCTCGGGGTACCCGAACCCGACATTCAAGTCCCGAGGATCCCACCGGATCCGATATGTGCCCGGCCCGAGCAGCGTGTTCAGGGCGATGGAGGCGCCGCTCTGGTACACGTTCGATCCCTCCAGCAGCAGCGAGTTCCCGATGTCCACGTAGCCGGCGCCGACGTCGATCTGCAGCTGCGCGCTGTAGCTGGGATACGTCGAGAAGCCGAAGTTGTGGTTGTGCTGATGGTCGAACCTCACATCCGTCAGGAACAGCGACTGGGTTAGAACGAACTCGATAAACGGATGGCAGATGCCGAAATCGCGGGTCAGGTGCATCAATCCGCCATCGGGATCCAAGTTCTCGGCCGGGCCGCCGCATGTCTGGGAGGCGACGCCGGTGATCCCCGTAACCCCCGGCGCGCCAATCGATGTCGAGACACGGTCGATACTGGTGGCATTCTCGAAGTCCCAGAAGAGCAGCGAGGATGCAGGCGCCTGGGAAAGAACCGCTCCTCCCGGCGGCGCGGCGAGGGTGGGCAGGTCGCGGTCCTGGCAGCCGGCCAGCGCGGCCAGCGCCAGCGGGAGCAGGAGCAGGGTGCGTCGCGGGATCGTCATGGTAGCTCTCCTCGTCTCGTGAATGGAAGGCAGGTGCCCCGCGGCCCGGAAGGGGTGCGGTGGCGGTGGCGGCGCTCGGCGGCGCCCGGGACGTGCATGTCGGTCGGGTTAGTTCCTCCTTTGTCGCTGTGGCTTGCGTGAGCCGGGGTTGGAGGGCAATATTGGAGCGTGCCACTTCCCTGATGCTGCGGCGGTAAGTACTCCATCCCTACCCTACGCGGAAACCCTCCACATGGGGCCACGTCCCCGACGCCTTTTTGCATCCTGACCCGCAGGACCCCGGGACGGAAGCCGCAGGAGCCCTCACCCTGCTGCTCAGGAGCGCCGCCGACGGCGACCACCAGGCGCTCGACGCGTTCTTCGCGCGCGTCTACGAGGAGCTGCGTCGCCTGGCGAGTCAGGTACGGCGCGGGCGGGCGGGCGAGACGCTCAGCACCACCGCGCTGGTGCACGAGGCCTATCTCAAGCTGGTTCCCTCAGCGGAGATCGAGTGGGAGAGCCGCGCGCACTTCTTCGCGGTGGCGGCGCGCGCCATGCGGCAGGTGCTGGTGAGCGCCGCGCGGCGGCGGCTGGCGGAGAAGCGCGGCGGCGGCGACTGGCTGGTCACCCTGGGCGACTCGGTGCCCTCCGAGCCAGTGCGGCCCGAGCGGCTGCTGGCGCTGGACGAGGCGCTCGCGCGCCTGGCGGCGATGGACGAGCGGCAGGCACGCATCGTCGAACAGCGCTTCTTCGCGGGGCTGACGGTCGAGGAAACGGCGGAGGTGCTGGGGCTCTCCGAGCGCACCGTCAAGCGCGACTGGCGCGCCGCCCGCGCCTGGCTCGCCGCGGAGCTGCAGGACGATGACACCTGAGCGCTGGCAGCGGGTCCAGGAGCTCTTCCACGGCGCGCTCGAGCGCGCGCCGGCCGAGCGCGACGCCTACCTCGCGGACGGGTGCGCGGGCGACGCCGGGCTGCGCGCCGCGGTCGCTCGGATGCTGGCGGCGGATGCGGACGCCTCCGCGCTGGTGGGCGCCGTCCCCTCGGCGTTAGTCGCCGAGCCGGCCGAGGACGCGCCCGCCGAGCGGGCCGGCGAGCAGGTCGGCCCCTACCGCATCGTGCGCGAGCTGGGACACGGCGGCATGGGCACCGTCTACCTGGCCGAGCGCGAGGACGTGGGCAAGCGCGTGGCACTCAAGCTGGTGCGCAGCGAGCTGGCTGCCCCCCAGCACCGCGAGCGGCTGCTGCGCGAGCGGCGGGTGCTGGCCCGCCTCGAGCACCCGCACATCGCCCACCTGCTCGACGCCGGAGTCACGGACGAGGGTTCCCCCTACTTCGCGATGGAGCGGGGCGAGGGCGAGCCGCTCGACCGCTACTGCGACGCCCGTCGGCTCCCGGTCGAGGAGCGGCTCGCCCTCTTCGCGCAGGTCTGCGCCGCGGTGCAGTACGCCCACCAGCACCTGGTGGTGCACCGCGACCTCAAGCCCAGCAACATCATGGTGGACGGGAGCGGCACGGTGAAGCTGCTGGACTTCGGCATCGCCAAGCTGCTCGAGGGCGCCGACGCCCTCGGGATGGGCGCGACCGGCACGGGCGTGCGGCTGCTGACCCCCGAGTACGCGGCGCCCGAGCAGCTGCGCGGCGAGCCGGTCACCACCGCCACCGACGTTTACGCGCTGGGCGTGGTGCTCTACGAGCTGCTGAGCGGGCATCGCCCCTACGCGTCCGGCGCCGCCACCTGGGGCGAGCGGGAGCGCCAGGTGCTCGAGGGCGTGCCGACGCGCCCCTCCAGCGTGGCGGCGCAGCCGGCAGAGGTCGTGGGCTCCGATGGCAGCGTCCGGCGCATCACCCCCGCGCAGGTCGGCGCGGCCCGCGGCACGACCGCCGCCGCGCTGCGGCGCGTGCTGCGCGGCGACCTGGACACCGTGGTGCTCAAGACGCTCGAAAAGGACCCCGAGCGGCGCTACCCTTCCGCGCAGCAGCTGCTCGACGACCTGGAGCGCTACCGGCAGCGCCGGCCGATCTCGGCGCGCCCTGCCACGCTCGGCTACCGCACGCGCAGCTTCGTGGGACGCCACCGCCTGAGCGTGGCCACGGCGACGCTCATCGCGCTGCTGATGGTGGGGGTCGGTGTCTCCCTCACCTTCGAGCGGGCGGCCGCCGCGCGGGCCGCCCTCGAGGCCGACCGGGCCGGAGAAGCCACCGAGCTGCTCGCGCAGCTCTTCGACGCCAGCGATCCGAGGCAGACGCGGGGACGGCGGATCAGCGCGCCCGAGGGGCTCGAGTGGGGCGAGCGGCGCGTCGAGGCGCTCGGGCGCTACCCGCAGATGCAGGCGCAGGTGCTGACCCGCATCGGCGAGGCCTACGTCGGCCTGGGACTCTACGACCGCGCCCACGCGGTCGCCGAGCGGTCGCTGGCGATCCGCCGCGGGCTGTACGCCGGCGACCATCCCGAACTCGCTACCGGCCTCTGGTGGATGGCTTTACTGCACACCAGCCAGGCGGAATTCGACGACGCCGAGCGCCTCTTCGGCGAATCACTCGCCATCCGCCGCCGCGTGCTCGCGCCCGCGCACCAGCAGGTGATCGAGACCCTCAGCGGGCTGGGTTTCGTCCTGATGCTGCGTGGCGAGCTGCACGAGGCCGAGCGCTACGGGCGGGAGGCCGTCGCACTTGCGCGCGAGGGGCAGAGCGGTCCGCGCATCGCGCTGCCCGATCCGCGCGTCGGCCTGAGCTGGATGCTGAACGAGCAGGGCCGCTTCGCCGAGGCCGAGCCCCTGGCGCGCGCCGCGCACACCGCGCAGCGGGCGCTCGTGGGAGAGGACCACCCGTTCGTCCTGCTCGCGCTCAACCAGAT
>JBPCIT010000389.1:0-7836 GCA_051006015.1 Longimicrobiaceae bacterium | reverse complement strand
TCTCCTTTGGGGTTTTGCTCGGGAAGGAAAAAAAGCACAACCAGCCGGAAAAAAAGAAGGGGGGAGGTGGGGGGTGCGGGGTGTGGAGAAACAGCGTTTCCCTCCGCCCCCCGCACCTCGGGTTATCCGCCGACCTGGGAGAGCGCGAGGAGTCCGCCGCTTCCGCGGTCGCTGCCCTGCTCCAGCCAGTGGCGCTCGGGCTTGATGCGCAGCGTTTCACGGATGAGCGGTTCCAGCGGTTCGCCACGGCGCAGCGGGTCGCGAAGGTCGGTCTGCAGATCGCCGAAGAGGCAGGGTCGAAGCTGGCCGTCGGCCGTGAGCCGCATGCGGTTGCAGCTTCCGCAGTAGTTGTGGCTCATCGGGGTGATGACGCCGACGGTGCCCGGCGCGCCGGGGAAGGCGTAGTAGGCGGCGGGGCCGTTGCCGCCTGGGCCCGGGACCGGCGTTAGCTCGTCGATGGCGCGCACCTGTTCGAGCATCTCGTCCGCCGACACGTACTCGAGTGCGGAGATGCCCAGATTCTCCCCTGTCGGCATCACCTCGATGAAGCGAACGTGCCAGGGCCGCTCCCGGGTGATGCTCGCGAAGTCGGCGAGCTCGTCGTCGTTGCGGCCGCGCATGACCACGCAGTTGAGCTTGATCGGGGAGAAGCCGGCCCGCTCGGCCGCTTCCAGACCGCGCAGAATCGCGTCCGCGGCCCCGGCGCGCCGCGCGAGTGCATCGATCCGCTCCGGGCGCAGCGAATCCAGCGAGACATTCACCCTGTCGACCCCCGCCTCCCGCAGCTCCTCCGCCAGCGGGGCCAGCAGCACCGCGTTGGTGGAGAGCGCCAGGTCATCGATGCCGGGTACCGCCCGCAGCATCCGCACGAGCGTCGGCAGATCCCGACGCACCAGCGGCTCCCCGCCGGTGATGCGCACCCGGCGCAGCCCCATCCCCGCCATCACCCGCACCACCCCGGCGATCTCCTCGTAGGAGAGGATCTGCTCGCGCCGCAGCCAGGGCAGCCCCTCCTCGGGCATGCAGTACACGCAGCGGAGATTGCACTTGTCGGTGACGGAGATGCGCAGGTACTCGATGCGTCGGCCGAAGCCATCGCGCATGGGACCAACGGAGGGGACGGAGCGGCGCTCGGGAACGACACGCGCCCCGCCGAGCTGGATGAGGGGCGCGGTCATGCGTCGCGGCCGGCGGCTGACGCGGCGCCAGGAGATTGACCCGCGAGCCACTCCCCCGCCCCGTCGGTGTAGCCCTCCTTCTTCCAGATCGGCACCCGGCGCTTCAGCTCCTCGATGATGTAGCGGGACGCCTCGTACGTCTCGGCGCGGTGCGGCGCCGCCACCGCGATGGCGACGCTCGCCTCGCCCACCTCCAGCCGGCCCAGCCGGTGCACGACGGCGATCTCCCCCGTCGCCCAGCGCGCGGCGGCCTCCTCCACGATGCGGCTCAGCTCCGCCTCCGCCATCTCGGCGTAGGCGTGGTACTCGAGGTGATCCACCTCCCGCCCCTCGTTCTGATCGCGCACGATTCCCCAGAAGAGCAGCACCGCGCCGTCGGAGGGGGTGGCGACCTCACGCAGAATCGCAGCGGCGTCGAGCGGATCGCGCGTGACGCGGCAGGAGCGGGCGGCCATCGTCAGCCTCCGCTCACCGGCGGGATGAACGCCACCTCGTCTCCCTCGCCGAGCGGCGTCGAGAGAGAGGCGTAGGTCATGTTGACGGCGACGACCGGTGTGGGTGGCAGCGCCTGCCAGCGCTCGCCGGCGCAACGCAGCTGCTGCACCAGCGTTCCCACATCCGCATCGGGGGGGAGCGCAACGGGCAACTCGTCGGCGCCGGCGATGTCCCGGTACGAGGCGAAGAAGAGCGCGCGAACGTTCATCAGAGCGGATCGAGGGTTCGGGAGTCGCTCTCTCGTACCCGCGCGAGCAACGGGAGTTCTTTGTTCGGGGACCAGCGTCGGCGAGAGACGCAGCACACCCGACGGCTCAGCCGCCTCCGGAGGTGCCCGGTCCGAGGGCGCTCTGGCGCACCTCCTCCGGCTGCGCGAGGGTGGAGAGGAAGAGGGAAAGCTCGCGATGGAGGCGCGAGGTCGATCCGCGCACCCAGGTGCGCTCGCCGCGTGGGCCGGCGGCCACCACCAGCGTTCCCGCCTCGAAGCGGAAGCGGAGGTGGGTGTCGCTCTGCTGCTCGACGAAGCCCACGTACGGCGAGAAGCGGGTCGGGAAGAAGGAGCGCGCCCGGTCGATCACCTCGGTGGGCGGCAGATCGGTCAGCACTTCCTGGATCAGCATGGTCGCTATTCGGCGGGTGAGGCGTGCGGACGAGCGGAGGCAGGGGGACGCTCGTAGCCACGGCGCAGCTCATAGCTCCTTTCGTAGGGGCCAGCGCATACAACGTTGCCGCGCTCGCGCCGCTCGACCTCGCGCGCCTCGGGAAGCTGATATCCGCGCTGCGTCGTCACCTGCGGCTCACTCTGCTGCATCGTTCTGCTCCTGTAGGGATCGACCCGTGGAGCACGCAAGAAGGGCGCCCGAGCCGAGATGTGCACCACCCCACCCGCCGCCGGCCTGAAAGAGAAAACGGGACGTCACGGATCAGAGTCCACGTCCCGCTCTCCAGTGCACAGCGACGCCAACTGTAGGTCAGACCTCGAGCGGCTTCTCCTCGACCAGCGCGCGCAGGTCCTTCGACGGTTTGAAGACGGGCACGGCGCGCGGCGGCACCTCTACCGGGTCGCCGGTCCGCGGGTTGCGCGCGAGACGGCTCTTGCGCTCCCGTACCTTGAAGGTGCCGAAGCCGCGGATTTCGATGTTCTGATGATCGGCGAGCGCATCCTTGATGGCAGTGAGAAAGGCATCCACCACCATGGCGCAATCCTTCTTGGTCACGCCGGGCCCGATCGCCTCGGAGGCCTGCTGGACGAGATCCGCTTTGGTCATTCTTCCTCCATCGAGAGAAATAGGTTGGGGGAGGCTCCCCGGGTGCTGCGCGGCGCGGCGCAAGCGCGGAAAGATCGCACTCTTCCGGATCCGAGCGGGCGGGCAGACGAAGAGCGTTCGCGCACGGCGAAGCTGGTCGGCTGGCGGAGTGTACGGTGAGACACGCTCGGAAGGGGATAACGAGTTGTGGGACAGGAGCTTATACTCACGCAAGGATAACCTGCGGCGGCGCCGCCGTCAAGCGGCTTCCTCACCGGAACCCCGCCGGCGAGCCATCTCCTCCACGAAGCGGTCGAAGAGATAGCGCGAGTCGTGGGGGCCGGGCGCTGCCTCCGGGTGGTACTGGACGGAGAACACCGGCAGCTCCCGATGCTCGAGCCCCTCGACGGTGCCGTCGTTGAGGTTCAGATGCGTGATGCGCAGCTCGGGCGCGCCCGGCACCTCCGTGCCCTCGCCGCGCACCGCGAAGCCGTGGTTCTGCGCGGTAATCTCCACCGCACCGTCGGCGAGGCGGCGCACGGGATGGTTTCCGCCGCGGTGGCCGTAGAGCAGCTTGTAGGTTGAGCCGCCGAAGGCGCGAGCGATCAGCTGATGCCCCAGGCAGATGCCGAAGATCGGCGTCTGCCGCTCGGCGAGGCGGCGGATCGATTCGAGCGCGTGGCCCACCGCCTCCGGGTCGCCCGGCCCGTTCGAGACGAAGAGGCCGTCCGCCTCCTCCACGAGCACCGCCTCGGCGGGTGTGGACGCCGGCAGCACGCTCACCTCGCAGCCGCGCTCGGCGAGGAGCTGCAGCGAGTGCGACTTGATCCCGAAGTCGTAAGCCAGGATGCGGAAGCGAGCGTCGCCTCGCGCGGGCACGAGGTAGCGCTCTTCGGTGGAGACGCCGCAGGCGAGATCCAGCCCCTCCATCCGAGGCTGGGCCAGGATGCGCTGCAGCAGGGCCTCGGTTGCGGTATCTCCGTGAGCGATCGCTCCCCGCATGGCGCCGCCGGAGCGGATGTGCCGCGTCAGCGCCCGCGTATCGACACCGGCGATCGCGACGACGCCGTGGCGGCGCAGGTATGCGTCGAGCGACTCCTCCGCCCGCCAGCTGCTGTGCAGCGGCGGCGCCTCGTGCAGCACGAACCCCGCGACCTGCGGACCCTCCGCCTCCTCGTCGGCGCGAGTCACCCCGTAGTTGCCGATCAGCGGATAGGTCATCACGATGATCTGACCTGCGTAGGAGGGGTCGGTGAGAACCTCCTGATAACCGGTCATCGAGGTGTTGAAGACCACCTCACCGAAGGTTGTGCCGGCCGCGCCGAACGCCTCTCCGGCGAAGGTGCGCCCGTCCTCGAGCATCAGGATCGCAGATTGCGGCAACGGACCTCCGGCGCGGTGGCGTGTCGGACGGTACAAGTGCATGGGGCGCCGCGGGATGCGGCCGCGGACAATCTATCGGTAGGCTCCTCGCTGTCAAGCATCGCCGCCACCGCGCGGAAGGTTGGCATCGCGTCGTGCGGCGGATACATTGCCGCGCTCACCGACGACCCGGAGCCGACGCGGCAGCATGGCGGAGCAACCACTGATCCTGATCTACGCGGACGAATCCTGCCTCGGCAACCAGTTTCGAAGCCGCGCTCGCCCTGGCGGCGCAGGCGGCGTGGTCGAGCACTTTCATGAGAGGCGCGGCTGGGTACGGCGGGACTTCTGGCTCTCCGAGCCGGACACCACGAACAACCGCATGGCGATTCGCAGCGCGATCCTGCCCCTGCAGGCGCTGCGGACGGCCTCTCGCGTGGTGTTCACCAGCGATAGCCGCTACCTCGTCGATGGGATGACGCAGTGGGTACACGGGTGGTCCGCGCGCGGCTGGCGTCGTAAGGGTGGCGAAATCGAGAACCTGGAGCTGTGGAAGGAGCTCCTCCCCGCCGCGCGCCGCCACCAGATCCAGTGGCGGTGGGTGAAAGGGCACGCCGGCCATCCGCAGAACGAGTACGCCAACCACCTGGCCACTCGCGCCGCAGCACAACAATCGTGCAGTGACGGGCTGGTGCCCTCCGGCTTCGAGGAGTGGATCGCGGCGGAGCAGGAGAAGGAGCGCTATCTCGACTTCTTCCCCATGCCGCCGATCGCGAGCGAGTTCGTGCCGTCCCGACCTCCGCCCCGCCCTTGAGATTGCTACTTCACGCCTCGCGGCCGAATACGCGGCAGAAGTGTCGCACCACCGCATTCTCCACCTCCGGCATCTCCACCGGCTGCCCCAGCACTGAGGCGACCGAGCCTACACCTTGATCCCGGATGCCGCACGGCACGATCGCGTCGAAGAAGGCCAGGTCGGTGTTCACGTTGAGCGCAAAGCCGTGGCTGGTGATCCAGCCCGAGGAGACGCGCACCCCGATTGCCGCGAGCTTCCGCTCTCCGACCCAGACGCCCGTCAGCCCTCCGATCCTGCTCGCTTGAAGTCCGAACTCCGTGAGCGCGCCGATCAGCGCCTCCTCCAGATCCCGCAGGTAGCGGTGCACGTCGCAGCGGTCCGGCTTGAGGTCGAGAATGGGATAGCCGACGAGCTGGCCCGGCCCGTGGTAGGTCACGTCGCCGCCGCGGCCGGCGGGGAAGAGCTCGATCCCCCGACTCGCTCGCTCCTCCGGCGAGATCAGGATGTTCTCGGGGTGGGTGCCAGTGCCGAGGGTGATGACGTGAGGGTGCTCGAGCAGGAGCAGAGTGTCAGAGATTGCGTCGGAACGGCGCTGCCGCACCAGCTCCGCCTGGATGTCGAGACCCTCCCGGTACGGGATGACCCCCAGCCGGCGCACCGCCAACGACCGGAGCTCCTCAGCCATCCTGCGGCTCCGGCTGCGCCGCCCTGCGCGCCGCGACCACCCCGATGATGCAGGCGACGATCGGCGCGCCGATCATCACTATCAGAGGCCAGGCGCCGGGCAGCGGCGCGGCGAGCATCGTCGCCCCCCCCGCCGCGATCATCCAATTCCCTGCGACCCGATTGCCGTGGCGCCAGGCGCGGGGATCGCGCAGGGTGGTGGGCGTCCGCAGCCCGATCAGCGGGTTGTGCGGGACGTCGCGGGTGGCGTACCCGATCCCGGCGAAGAGCGCCCCGATACCGAGGTTCGCCACCAGCGGAACCGAGATCGGCCACCCGAGGCCGTTGGCGAGAAGCGTCAGGTGCAGCAGGAGCATCAGCGCCACGGTCCCTGCCGTAATCCCCGGCATCAGGCGCTGGGATATGACGCCCGCTTCCGGCGTCTGCATCGTAGCCCAGCCGATCGCCCCCAGCAGAAGCCAGACATGGAGCATGACGCCCGGCAGAACGAACGCCGCGAAGCCGCGCGGCGCAGCGTTGGTGGGACGACCATCGAGCCCCCAGTGGGTGGGAACACGCTCTGGCAGATGCGGCAGCGCCAGGACGGAAGCGGTGACCGCGAGGCCGACGAGCAGGAGGGGGCTCCACGCGAGGAGGCGCGCGATCCGGTCAGGCTGCCGGGAACCGCTCATCGCATCACACCTCCGGCGCTATGCCTCCGCGGGGAAGCTCTCCATGATCTGCTTCACCCGCGCCAGGAACTGGTCGGCATCGGCGCCATTCACCAGGCGGTGGTCGTAGCCTAGCGAGATGAAGCCCCGCTTGCGCGGCACGATGGCGTCGTTGCCATACTCGTCGGTGATGACCACCGGCCGCTTCTCGACCGCACCGACGCCCATGATCGCCACCTGCGGCTGATTGACGATCGGGAAGCCGATCACCGTACCGAAGATCCCGGGGTTGGTGATGGTGAAGGTACCGCCCTGTACCTCCTCGGGCTTGAGCTTCTTCTCTCGCGCCCGAGTCGCGAGGTCGGTGACCCGCCGCGAGAGCCCGACCAGCGAGAGCTCGTCAGCGTTCCTGACGACGGGAACGATCAACCCCCACTCCAGCGCCACCGCAATACCGAGGTTGACCTCGCCGCGATAGATGATGTTGTTGCCGGAGAGTGAGGCATTGATCGTGGGGTACTCACGTAGCGCCAGTGCCACGGCGCGGGCGATGAAGGCGGTATAGGTGACCTTGACACCCTGCTCCTCCCAGGTGCGGCGGTTCTGCGCGCGGAGCTGGTCGATGCGCGAGTAGTCCACCTCGAAGTAGGAGTGGACGTGCGCCGAGATGCGCTTGGAGAGGACCATGTGCTCGGCGATGAGCGAGGTCATCCGGCTCATCGGCTCCACGCGGTCTCGCGGCCCGGCCTGGACGGTGGGGTGCTCGACGTGGCTGTAGAACTCCTCCCAGGAGAATCCGCCACCCGCTGCCGGCCGTGCGGGCGCCGCCGGCGCCGCGGTGCGTCCGTCGCCGGGCGCAGCCGCGGGGGCGGCCTTCCGCTCCTCCACATACTGGAGAATGTCCTCCTTGGTGACACGCCCCATCCGGCCGCTCCCCTCCAGGGCACCGAGGTCGATCCCGTGCTCGGCAGCGATGCGGCGCACCAGCGGGGATGAGCGGGTCCGCAGCCGATCCTCCAGCGACTCCTGCTCCCCCACGCGCCGGGGCGGGGCGGCCGACGCCGCTCCGGTGACGCCTGCCGCCGCGGCGTCCCGCTGCGCCGCGGGCTGCGCCTCGCCCGGGATCGGAGTGGCGGGCTCTTCCTGCGGGGAGCGAGGCTGCGGCGCTGGAGCAACCTCCGGCTGCCCCGCGGCGGCCTCCGGCAGCTCGCTCGGCCCCTTGGGCTGCGTAGCCGCCGCGACACCTGCTTCCGTCTCGATGAAGGCGACAATCGTCCCGACCTCGACCGTCTGCCCCTCCTGAACGACCACCTCGGCCAGCACCCCGGCCGCGGGAGACGGGATCTCCGCGTCCACCTTGTCGGTGGAGATCTCCATGATCGGCTCGTCGCGCTCGACGCGGTCGCCGACCTTCTTCAGCCATA
>JBPCIT010000388.1:0-34659 GCA_051006015.1 Longimicrobiaceae bacterium | reverse complement strand
AAGAGGACTGGGGGGGGGAGAGGACCCACCCGATGGCGGAGGAGTCGGGAGGCTCTTCTGCCCCGCCCGCCCCCCCCCTCTCTGCTGATGCTCGAAGCGGCGGAGATCGGCTCCCGCGCGGGAATTTCAGGAGCGCGTGCATGCTCATTTCGTGCCGCGCTCCTGGCCGCCGGCTCCGGGATCTTGCCGAGACGACCGCCCCCCCGCCGGCTACCCGCGCGAAAATCCCGTCCAGAAGGAGTCCACCATCCGCCGCGCAGCCGTGGCGGCCTGGTCGAAGCTGCCCCTGGCGCTCTCCGCGTACGCCTGCGCCGCTGCCGACAGGTCGTCCATGTACGGCGCCTCGGGCTCGCCGCGTCGCTTGTACTCGCCGCGCAGGATGCGCTCGTACTCGCCGCTCTCGAACCAGTCGCGCAGCTCGGCGACGCGTAGCACCGGGAAAGGGTGCGTGGCGCCGAGGATGTTCAGCACCTTGAAGACCTGGTCGGCGAGGTCGCCGCCCTGGCGGTACTCGTCCGCCTGGCGGATGAACTCCGGCAGGTTCGTCTCGCCGGGGCGGCCGCCGCCCGCGAGCTTGAGCATCGTGCGCATCCCCAGCTCCGGATCCTGGACCGCGAGCGCGCCGGCGCGGTCGCTCGAGAGCTCGGCCTTGCGATGCCACTCCTGCAGCGCGAGCAGGATCGCGGCGGCCGCCCAGCCGACCACCGGGAAGCCGCGCTGCGCCAGCATCACCAGGATCACCATCATCGTGTTGTAGAGCACGTGGCCGCTCATGATGTGGCCGAGCTCGTGGCCCAGGATGAACTGGAGCTCGTCGTCGTCCAGCAGCGCGAGGGTTCCCGAGTTCAGGATGATGAAGGGGCGCTCCATCCCATACGCACCGGCGTTCACGATGGGCGTCTGCGAGACGAAGACGGGGTAGTCGGCGGGGGCGTCCAGCGTCCGCGCGACCCGTCCGTACAGCCGGTGCACGCGAGCGAACTGAGTGGGGGAGACACGCACCGCGTTCGCCTGAAAGGCGAGCCGCACCGGCTTCTCCCCGAAGAAGCCGAAGATCTTCTTGAGCACCTCGTCGAAGGCGGGGAGCATGCGCAGCGCGTTGAGCGCGGCGCGGTCGGCGGGGTGCTCCCAGCTGCGAGAGTCGATATCGGCAAGGACGCGTGTGGTCTGGATCTCGTCGGGCATGAGAACTCCTCGCGAAGGCGGATGGGGAAATGCAATGCCGGTGAGCTTCAATATGGCTCGTCGGGCTTTACGCGGCGAGTGCGGTAGTGGTTTCAGCCACCGGGGTGCAGGACTTGCACCCGCGCTCACGACCCGACAACAGGGCACGCAGATGAAACGCCTGAATCGAATTCTACTGAGCGGGCTGGCGGCGCTATCGGTCGCCGCGTGCGATGTGGCGGCACCCGGGCGCGTCGCGGCTCCCGCGGATACGGCGGCCGGCGAGATCGCCTTCCGCCTGGAGGGGCCGAACGAGGCCGTCCTCATGGTGCCCGTCTACATCAATGGCGAGGGACCACTGAACTTCGTGCTCGACACCGGTGCGACGCTGACCTGCGTGGCGCAGGAGCTGGCCGACCGGCTCGAGCTTCCCCAGCAGCGCGGGGTACGCGGCTTCGGAGCGGGAATCGGGAGCGCGGGGGCGGTGCGGCTGGTAGGGATCGATTCGCTGCGCGTAGGGGAGGCGCAGGCCTTCTCGCTGCCCGCATGCGTGCTGGACCTGCAGCACATCGGCGCGATCGGGGTGGAGATCGAGGGGCTGCTCGGCCTGAACTTCCTAAAATCCTTTCGGTTGACGCTCGACTTCGAGCGAAACGTGCTGCTGCTCGTCGAGCCCTGAGGAACACGACATCGCGGCCGCCCTCTGGCGCGTGAAGAGCAGGCCGGTAGATTTGCCTGTCGATCACGCTCCGTCGTACCACTTCCTTGCCCCGGGATTCACTCCACCCCCGACTTTGCGTCCATCATGATCTGCACCGACTCCATGCGCCGCCAGATTGTTCCAGTGTGCACCGCCATGCTGCTGCTGCTGCTGAGCGCCGCTGCCGGCGTGGCGCAGTCCCGCAGCCTGGAGGGCAGCTATACCTATCTCCGGGCGGCGAGCGACGACATCAATCAGGCGATCGAGAGGGGGATCGCCGGGATGAACTTCGTGACGCGGCCGGTGGCGCGAGGCCGACTGCGGAAGACGAACGAGCCGTTTGGCGCGATCACCATCTCGCGCACGCCGGCCGAGGTCGCGATCGCCACCGACGGCGGTGCACCCGTCGTCACCCCGGCGGACGGCTCCGCCGTGCGCTGGCGGCGCGAGGACGGCGAAGTCTTTCAGGTAAGCACCGCTCTGCGGGACGGAGTGCTCCGGCAGACCTTTGTCGCCGATGACGGGCAGCGGGAGAACGCATTCTCGCTGAGCGCTGACGGCGACACGCTAACGATGCGGGTGACGGTGACCAGCCCGCGGCTCCCCCGCCCGGTAAGCTACCGGCTGGTGTATCTGCGGGCAGCGGTACGGTAGGAGCGTCGGCTACCGCGTGTCCGCGCCGTCTCGGGCGCGGGTCGCGGTCTCGGTGCGGCGATCGGGATGCGCGGGCTGCAGCGGCGTTGCGGGGAGCAACGACGCGACGGCCCCTGGCTGCGTCTCCCACGCCTCGTACACCTCCGCATAGCGCAGCCCGAATCCGGCACCCCCCGTGCTCAGGCGCCGCTCGATCCACTCCCAGTTCCCGAAGCCGACTCCCTCCCAGTAGAAGCGCGCCAGCTCGCGGATCCCCTCCAGGTGGGGCTCGACGTCCACCCCGGCCGCGGGCAGCGTGGAGTGCACGTCCCGCACGGTGAAGACCGGGGCGAAGGCGCGGTGGGGCCCGGCCGGCGCGACCACCTTCGCGACGCGCGCCAGCGTGATGGCGTCCCGGAAGATCTGGCCGCACGCGCGGTGATCCGGATGGCGGACGCCCCGGACCCATGCGTCGCCCCAGGTGAGCAGCCCGTCCGGACGGATGTCGGCGACCACCTGCGCCACCTGCGCTGCCGCCTCGGGCGAGGCCACCAGGCGGGTGTCTGGGAAATCGAGGAATCGAGGCTCGGCGCCAAGGATCTCCGCGGCGCGGCGGCCCTGCTCCATGCGCCGCTCCGCGACCTCCTCGCTGGGGATCGGACCGAACGCCTCCGTCATCTCGCCGCGCGTCAGCCAGACGATCACCACCCTGTCGCCACGCGCCCGCTGCGCCAGGATCGTTCCCGACACCGGCAGCTCGTCGTCCGGGTGCGCGAGGCCGACGAGGAGCGTCTGCTGCGGCATCGGGCTACTGCCGCATGGGGTCTTCCTGCTCCTCGTCCGTCCCTTCCTTGCTGGTGATGCGCGTGTCCCGGTGGGTGCGCCGGCCGTACTGCTTCTCCTGATTCCGCGCGTCCAGGTCGATCTCGTTGCGCTCCTCGGCGGAGGTGGTGGCGTCGCGATGCTCGGTCTCGTGCGTGGAGCCTCCGCCGACCGAGTCGAATCCCGTCACTTCCCCCGTATGGTCGTAGGCCTTCTTCTCGTCGCTCATCTGCCGCTCCCGGATGCTGTGAAGATCGTGTGATGGAGTGCACGCGCGCTGCAAAGCACGTTCCGTGTTCCGCTCGTCTCGCACCGTGTGGTTCAGACCCTGCATGGAGAGCAGTCGAGGGCGAGCCTCGCAACGCTCCACTCCCAGGAACTCACCCGCTACCAAGAGCGACCCGCACATGCGACTTTTCCGGCTCACCACGGTGCAGCGTCTGCCGATCTCCGTCGGCGAGGCATGGGACTTCTTCTCCGACCCGCGCAACCTGCCGAAGATCACCCCGCGCTCGATGGGCTTCTCGGTGACCTCGGAGCTTCCCGCGCGGATGTACACCGGGATGATCGTGACCTATAAGGTGCGGCCGCTGCTCGGCGTTCCGGTGAGCTGGGTGACGGAGATCACCCACGTGAACGAGCCCCACCACTTCATTGACGAGCAGCGCTTCGGCCCGTACCGCTTCTGGCATCACCAGCACCACTTTCGCGAGATCGAAGGGGGCGTGGAGATGCGCGACCTGGTGCATTACGCGCTGCCGTTCGGTGTGGTGGGCGGCGCCGTCCGCCGCTTGATGGTCGGTCCGCAGCTCACGAGGATCTTCACCTACCGCCGCGAGATTCTAGCCGAGCGCTTCGGGACCCTTCCAGAGCAGAGCGCAAGCTGATACCGGACCACAAGTTAGGCGGACTCCGGTAGAGGAGGGGAACGACGGACGATTGCGTGCGCGCGGGGGAGGAGCTATACTGGAGGCCCTACACCATCCTCGTCCCGATGCAGCTCCCGAGCTTCCCCCGTGAGGGCGAGGATTTGACCACCATCCGCCCGGTTCCATGCCACGCCCGAGATCACATCGTCTCCCGTTCCTGGCGACCATCGCGCTGCTGCTGACGACCGCCTGCGCGGGTGGTGGGCGCCACACCCTGGTCGCAGTCCCCGCGCCCGAGCCGGGCGACCTCGGGGAGGGTCCCGACATCATCGAGGAGGTGGTCACGCCTGTCGAGGCGGGGCTGCTCGGCAACGCCGCCTACGATCTCCCGCTGGAGGCGAACAGCTGGGTCGAGGCGGAGCTCGAGTACCTGGTGGGGCAGCGGCGCGCGGTGATCGCCCGCTGGCTCGAGCGCGGCGACCACTACGTGGACTTCGTCAAGAGCGTGCTGCGTAGCTACGGCCTCCCTACCGACCTCTACCATCTGGCGATGATCGAGAGCGGCTTCATCCCCACAGCGCGCAGCCGCGTCGGGGCGATGGGGCTCTGGCAGTTCATGCCGGCCACCGGTCGGATGGAGGGGCTGCGGGTGGACTCCGAGGTGGACGAGCGACTCGACCCCGTACGCGCCACACACGCCGCCGCGCGCCACCTCCGCTCGCTCCACCGCCAGTTCAACGGCGACTGGGCGCTGGCGGCGGCCGCGTACAACGCGGGCGGCGGCCGCATCGGGCGGGGGCTGCAGGGCTTCGCCGTCACGAACTTCTGGGATCTCGCGGTGGTCGGGGATCTGGCCGAGGAGACGAAGCACTACGTCCCGCGGCTCTATGCGATGACGATCATCGCGCGCGACCGGGAACGCTTCGGGTTCTCGCTACCGCTGGAGGAGCGCGAGCGCTTCGCGGTGGACAGCGTGCTGATCGATTATCCGATGCCGCTCGACGAGCTGGCGAGCCTGGGCGGCACCGATTCCGAGCGGCTGGCGCAGCTCAACCCGCACCTCGTCCGCCGCGCGACACCCGCTGGCGGCTACTGGGTCTGGGCGCCGGCGGGCACGGGCGACGCCCTGCAGGTCGCGTATCTCGAGTCCGACTTCCGCAGGCAGGGCGGACTGGGCAGCTACGCGGTGCGCCGCGGCGAAACGCTGGGCGTGCTCGCGGAGCTCTCCGGCACCAGCCCCGCGCGTCTGCGGGAGCTGAATCCGAGGGTGAATTGGGAGAAGCTGCAGCCCGGCACCCGCGTCACCCTCTCCTTTGCCGCGGCTCAGGCGTTGGCGGCGCGGCCGGTTGAGAACGCATCGTCAGGCGGACAGCGGGTGGCGGCGAGCAATGGTGCTGCGGCAAAGAAACCGGCGGCCAAGCAGGTCGCGAAGACGAGCGCGCCGGCTCGCACCGCGGCAGCCGAGACCCGCTACGCGCAGCATGTGGTCAAGCAGGGCGAGACCCTCTGGTCGATCGCCCAGCGCTACGACGTCAGCGTCGACGCGATCCAGGAGGCCAATCGGCTCTCCGGAAGCACCATCGTCTCCGGCAGGTCACTCCGCATCCCGCAGAAGGCGGCGCAGCCCGCGCAGGTGGCCGCGCGCAGCACCGACAGCGGCAAGAGCAAGAGCGACACGAAAGCTGCCGAGCATGTGGTGCGGACCGGAGAGACATTGTGGAGCATCGCGCGGGAGTACGGCGCGAGCGTCTCCGCCATCCAGAGCGCCAACCGCATCGGCGATAGCGTCATCCAGCCGGGGCAGAAGCTGCTGATCCCGCGCTGAGCGGATCGATGGTCGCAACCTCCCAAACGCAGCACGCCGCCCGCGAGGCAATTCTCGGAGGCGGCGCGGCGTTACGAGTGCGGTCGGGGATCAGAGGGGCTTCCGGTTCTTGGCCTCCTCCGCCGCCGCTTTACGGCGGATCGCCTCCACCTGTGCCTCCTCGGCGCGTGCCTGGTCCTGCTCCGCCTGTCCCGAGACCTGATCGAGCTGCCCTTCACGCTCCATTTCGCGGTCGCCCAGCAGATCGCCGATTCCTTCCTTGATCTTGCCGCCCAGGTGGCGGGCCTTGCCGCCGGTGTCGTCAGCCATCGCGCGCTCCTTACTGGAGGATTTCAGGTTGAAATGCTCTAACGTGTTGATCTAGCAAAAGATATACCGCTGCTGCCGTCGTCCCGCAACCCCTGGGCAGGGATACCCTGCCGCGGCGCGGACACGCGGCCCACGGCTTGCAACCGGCGTCGCCGGCTATACCTGACAACCCATTGGGCGGCAGACGGTTAGGACGCGGTAGGGTGGCTGACCGCCGCGTGGTGCGGACAGTGTTGTTCGCCGGAGGAAGGAAGCATGATCGTGCGTGCAGCGGGTGAGGAGCTCTGGCTCTTCGATCAGACTGACCACGCCGCCCTGTGCGGGGCGATGGCGCGCGCTTGGGGCGTCGCGCCCTTCAGCGCTCCGCCGCCGCAGGTGCAACGCGCGGCGGACTTCCACGACAACGGCTGGCGGGAGTGGGATCCACGGCCGCGTCTCGATCCCACGACCGGCAATCCCCATCCGTACTCGCGCATGCCGCCGGAGGACTACCTCACCATCTGGGAGCGTGGGCTGCGGCGCGCCTGGGGGGAGGGCGAGGGGGTGGGGCTGCTGGTGAGTCTGCACGCGATGCGCTTCTTTGCGAGGAAGCAGCGGCCAGAGGACCAGGCACTATATGCGGCAGAGCGGCGGCGGCAGGGGGAGGCGCTCTCCCGGCTCGGCGCGGAGAGCACCGAACCCGAGGCGCTTCCGGAGCCGTACGCGACCTGGCACGAATGGATCTTCTTCTGGGACGCAGTGTCGCTCTTCCTCTGTGAGGGGTGGAAGTCCCCCTGGACGCGTGCGATCCCCGCCGCGACGGGCGGCGAGCGCGAGCTGCGAGTGGAGCGTCGGGAGGGGGAGCGACCGGGCGGATCCGCCTCGCTGGAGCCCTTTCCCTTCCAGGGGCCGCTACTGCTCGAGGTGCCGGCACGGGTGATTCCGCTGGCGGGGTACGCTTCGCAGGAGGCGCTGGACGCCGCGGTGCAGGCGGCGGAGCATCGCACCGTGAGCTGGGTGCTTACGGCTCCGGGCGAGTGAGCGGTCACAGCGAGCGCTGGCGCGGGTTTCTCAGCTTCGCTCGATGCTATATCTTGATGGAGGAGAGGCGTGAGCCTGAATAACAGCCGAGGAGTCTCGGAATGACGAACGATACACGGCAAGACGACAAAGAGCAGGCGGATACGGCGCCGCAAGCGGATACGGCGCCGCGGTCGGGGGGTGGACGCAAGGGGGACCGGCGAACGGGTGACCGGCGCGGCGTGGAGCGGCGGGCTCCGCCTCCCGTGTGGCGGCGGCCGTGGGCGCTGGTCGGGTACGGTGTGGTCGGGACGTTGCTGCTGGTGTTGCTGGTGAGCCGGACGGGCGACGGGACGGAGGAGCCGCTTCCCCAGGCAGGTACGGAGGTCAGGACGGCTCCTGCCCGCGCGCCGGTGCAGGAGCCGGACGCGGCGATCGCCGCCGCTCCGGTGCAGGATGCTCGCAGCGCCGCCGACTTCGAGCGGCTGGTCGCCGAGGGAGACGCCGCCGTCGGCCAGCGCATCCGCGTCAACCTCTACTGCGAGTCGATCCGCTCGATCTCGCTTCGGCCGGTGGAGCAGCTGGAGAGCGGGGTCGCCGCGCTCGCGGACGCCAGCAGCCGTGTTCCGGGCGCGGAGTGCAAGTGGGGGGAGCGGACGGATACCTCGCGGGAGGACTTTCTTCTGCTGGTGCCGCCCGATCGGGCGGAGGCCTTCGCGAATGCGCCGGCGGTTCAGGATGGCTTCGTGCGGCGCAAGCAGGTAGAGGCGGAGGTCGAGTGGCTGGGCCGCTCCGACGCATTGCACCTGCGGACGGCCGGGGTGCTCGTCACGATGATCCGCTGACGACCACCCGCCGCGAGGGCCGGCGGGCGGCTGGAGGGCGCCGCGTCACCACCGGCCCGCCGCTGAGCGGGCGATCTCGAGGCGGCGCCGCAGCTCCTTCTCCGACATGGTGGTGATGGCGAACTCGGCTGCCGCGTCGCTGTTGAAGGTGATCGGCGTGACGAGCGGCTCCACCTCGCGGTCGTCGGCCGGGCGAAACCCGAGCTTCGCTCCCATCCTGCGGTGAGCGCCTACCGTTTCGACCGCCACCGCCTCCCAGCTCCGGCCGCTCTCATCCTGTATCTCGCGCATCGTCTCTCCTGAAGGTTGCGGTCCCCGCCTTCCCTACTCCACCGTTTCCTCGGGCTGGTTGAACTCGGGGCTGATCTCGCGCCAGAGGTCCTCGACCACGCGTCGCAGCTCGCGCACCTGATCCTCCTCGGGACGATCCTGCAGGTGGTAGCGCGCAGCGCTGAGGGCGCTGTACGCGCGCCAGAGGGCCGCCGAGGCGGGCGTTCGCTCGTGCGGGCGGCGCTTCTCGCCGCGCACCCGCGCGATCACCCACTCGCTCATCTCGGGGTCGAGTTGCATCACCTCCCCCTCCGCCGACTCCTCCTGCACGATCTTCTTGAGCTTTCTGCCGAAGCTCTTCGGCAGCCCCGCGATCACGTAGATCGCGAGGTCGGCGCGCTGCAGCATCTCATTCGCCATCGGACCTCCTCGCTGAGTTCACCACCCGCGGCAGGAACCGCACCAGTCGTCGCGCCCTCCGCTACCGGAGCGCACGGAGCACCTCATCCCCCAGCGCCTCGATCTGCCAGCGGCGCACCTCCGGGAGCGCCTCCATCTCGGAGGGCGCGGCCGGGCTGCGGCGCGCCACCTCCTCGAGGGTGGCGCGCGACATCAGGAAGCCGGGGTCGAGGTCCAGCTCCTGCGCCCGGCGGTTGCGCACCGACTTCAGCCGCTCGACGCGCGCTTCGACCTCGGGGTCGCGCTCCCAGCGGCGCGCGGTCGGGAAGCGGGGAAGCTCCGTCTCCGGAACCGCGAGCCCGCGGCGGATCGCAGCCAGCATGTCGCCGCCGCGGCGCCGCACCAGCGCCTCCGACACTCCGCCGATGGAGGTGAGCGCCTGCTCCGTCTGCGGCGCGCGGACGCAAAGCTCCAGCACAGCCTGGTTCGAGAGGATGCGGAAGGTCGCCTGATCGCGCTCGCGCGCCACCTCCTCGCGCCACTCGTGCAGCTCGCGCAGAATCGCGAGCCCGCGCGGCGGCAGGTCGCGAGCGCCCTTTATTCGCAGGAACGCCTCGCGCGCCTCGGGATCCTCCGTCCAGCGTGTCCCCTCGCGGCGGCGGAACTCTTCCTCCGCCCAGGCGAGGCGGCCGCGCGCCTCCAGCTCCGCGTGCAGCCGGTCACGCAGCTCCGGCAGGTATGCGGTGTCCATCGCGGCATACTCCTTCATCCCGGTCGAGAGCGGACGCTCCGCCCAGTCGGCACGCTGGAAGCCCTTGGGAAGCTTGATCTCGAGATACTTCTCGACGATCGCGCCCAGACCCAGCGCGCGCTCTCCGAGGAAGGAGGCGGCGATCTGCGTGTCGAAGAGGTTGCGGACGGAGAAACCCAGATCGCGGTGCAGGATGCGCAGGTCGAAGTCCGCGTCGTGGAAGACCTTCTCGATGCGCTCGTCCTCGAGCAGCTCGCCCACCGGCGCCAGATCGGGCAGCGCGAGAGGATCGATCAGGAAGTTACGGTCGCGTTCCGCGACCGGCAGACCGCGCTCCGCCTCGCGCGTGGCGGAGTGCCGGGTGGAGATCTGCACCAGGCTGAGGCGGTCCAGGTAGCGGTGGTATCCGGCGGCCTCGGTGTCCACGGCGAGCAGGGGCTCGCCGCGCAGCCGCTCGGCGAGCGAGCGCAGCGCCGCGGGATCGTCGATGTATGTATGATCCATGCCATTTCGGGAGCGAAGTTTGCGGCAACTTCGCGCTCCGGGGCAGTCGCCGCAAGGGCGCGGAGCCGGCGCGTTGCAGCGGGCGCGTAAGGAACACTATCTTCGGCAGCGCATCTCACCTCCAGCATGGGGCAGCATGGAACGCAGCGCAGCGGGGCCGGAGCTGCTCGTACTCGCCGGCCGCATACACCTGCTCGGCGGCCACCCTCCGGTCGAGGCGATTCTGCTCCGCGGCGGGGAGGTCGCCGCGGCGGGTACGGAGACCGAGGTGCGCGCGGCAGCCGCGGCCGGCGCGCGGACGCTGCGGCTGGCGGATGCCACGCTCACCCCCGGCCTCACCGACTCCCACATCCACCCGACTGCCTGGGCGCTCGCCCGATGCCGCGTGGACCTGGCGAGCGCGCGCACGCTCGACGAGGGCCTTGCCCGCATCTCCGAGGCGGCGGGCGCGGCGAGCGGCGAGTGGGTGCAGGGGGTCGGCTGGAATGCGCACCGCTGGGGCGGCTTCCCCACGCGCGAGGCCCTCGACCGCATCCTTCCCGACCGCCCGGCGCTATTCGAGAGCCATGACCTGCACGCCTCCTGGCTGAACTCCGAGGCGCTCCGCCGCAGCGGCATCACGCGCGAGACCCCCGATCCCGCGGGTGGACAGATCATCCGCGACCCCGCCACCGGTGAGCCGACCGGCATCCTGCTCGAAACCGCCCGCGCCATCGCGCACGCCCAGCTGCCCGAGCCGCAGCCGGAGGAGGTGCAGGAGGCGCTCGCCGAAGCGCAGCGGGAGCTGCACCGGCTGGGGATCAGCGGCGTTCACTCCGTCGAGCCCACTGGACTGGCGGACTTCGAGGCGCTCCGGCAGGACGACCGGCTGCGGCTGCGGGTGCTGCAGCACCTGCCCCTCGACCATCTCGATGCCGCGCTTGACGTGGGGCTGCGCAGCGGCTGGCGCTCGCCGGAAGCCGCCGGAGAGCATGGCGGCGGGTGGATCCGCGTCGGCGGGGTGAAGATGTTCCTCGATGGAGCGCTCGGCTCGCGAACCGCCTGGCTGCGCGAGCCGTACGAGGGAACGGAGGATTATCGCGGGATCCAGACTCTGCCGGCGGCGGAGTTCCGCGAGATCGTGCGCCGTGCGGCCGCGGGCGGAATCGCCGCCACCGTCCATGCGATCGGTGACGCAGCGGTCGAGCTGGCGCTCGAGGTGCTCGGTGCGATCACGCCGCCCGCGGCGCTGCCACATCGGATCGAGCATCTGCAGCTCTGCCCGCCGGAGCTGTGGGAGCGGGCGGCGCGCTCAGGGGTGGTCGCCTCCATGCAGCCGGTGCACCTGCTGAGCGACATCCCCGCCGCCGAGCGCCACTGGGGCCATCGCCGCTCGCGGGGCGCCTACGCCTTCGCGCCGCTGCTGCGCGGGGGGATGACGCTCGCCTTCGGCTCCGACGCGCCGGTCGAGACACCCGACCCGCGCCCGGGCCTCTTCGCCGCCACCCGCCGCGTCACCTGGGAGGGCGAGGCCTGGCGGGACGGGCCGGAGGGCGAATGGGAGTGGTACCCGGAGCATCGCCTCAGCGCGGAGCAGGCGCTGCGCGCCTACACCGAGGGTGCCGCGCGTGCGGCGGGCGAGGCGGGGCGGCGGGGGCGGCTCCTCCCCGGCTACCCGGCCGATCTGGCCGCCTGGGATCGCGATCCGCTCGCCTGCCCGCCGGAGGAGCTGCGGGAGATGCGCTGCCTGCTTACCATCGTGGGCGGCGAGATCGTCCACCGTGCCGACGAGGTGGAAGGGTGACGCCCGAGGGGACCGAGCGCGCCGCACGCGCGCTGGCCGAGGCGCGGCGGGTGGTGGTCTCCACCGGCGCCGGCATGTCTCAGGAGAGCGGCATCCCCACCTTCCGCGACGCCCAGGAGGGACTCTGGGCGCGCTTCAGCCCGCAGGAGCTCGCCACCGAAGCCGGCTTCCGCGCCAACCCGCGCCGCGTCTGGAGCTGGTACGCCTGGCGCCGCCGCCGGATCGAGAGCTGCTCGCCGCATGCCGGCCACGCCGCTCTCGTGGAGCTTGAGGCACTGGTGCCGGAGCTGACGGTGGTGACGCAGAACATCGACGGGCTGCACCATGCGGCGGGCTCGCGCGAGGTGATCGAGCTGCACGGCAGCATCCGGCGCCTCAAGTGCCTCGACCGCGGCCATCCCTTCAACGGGGAGCCCCCTCCCGCAGCGGAGGAGGAGGAGGCCGACCCGCCCCCCTGCCCGACCTGCGGCTCGCCGCTCCGGCCCGACGTGGTCTGGTTCGGGGAGATGCTCCCGCAGGACGCCACGAGCCGCGCCTGGGAGCTGGCCGGCCACTGCGACGCGATGCTCGTCGTCGGCACCTCCGGCACCGTCTGGCCCGCAGCGGAGCTCCCCTACGTCGCGGGGCGCGCGGGCGCGACGGTGATCGAGGTCGGCCCGCAGCCGAGCGAGATCACGCGTGCGGCGAACGTCTACCTCCAGGGCGCGGCGGGCATGGTGCTTCCAGCGCTGGCCGCGGCGGTCCGCCGCCTGCGGACGGAGTAGTTCTTGCCGTTGCTTGCCGCGGCTTGCGAGTCGCTCGGGGGAGCGAGTCACGATCACCACCAGCCCTGAGCCGGCCGCGGCCGGCTACCCATTAAGCATGAAACGACGCACGAAGATCGTCTGTACCCTCGGTCCGGCTTCCGCCTCGCCGCAGCGCATCGTGTCGCTGATCCGCGCGGGCATGGATGTGGCCCGGATCAACTTCTCGCACGGCACACCGGAGACGCACGCTCAGACCATCGCGGCGGTGCGCGCCGCGGCGGAGACCGCCGGCCTCCCTGTCGCGGTGCTCGCGGATCTGCAGGGACCCAAGATCCGTGTGGGGGTGCTACCGGAGCCGGTGCTCCTCAGCCCCGGCGACACCGTCACCTTCGCTCCCGAGGGCGAGCACCGGGGCGGCGAGCTGCCGACGACCTACGCGGCGCTCGCCTCCGATGTCGAGGTCGGCGACGTCGTGCTACTCGCCGACGGCCTGATGGAATTGATCGTCGAGGACGTGATGCCGCCCCGCGTCGCGCTGCGAGTGATCCACGGCGGCACGCTCACCTCCAACAAGGGGATCAACCTCCCCGGCGTCCGCGTTAGCGCCCCCTCGCTCACCGAGAAGGACGTGCGTGACCTGCACTTCGCGCTGGAGCAGGAGGTGGATTACATCGCCCTCTCCTTTGTGCGTGAGCCGCAGAACGTGCTGGACCTGGCGGACCACATCCCACCGGGCGGACCGCTGATCGTGGTCAAGATCGAGAAGGGGCTGGCGCTCGAGAACCTGCAGCCGATCCTCGACGTCTCCGCCGCCGCGATGGTGGCGCGCGGCGACCTGGGGGTCGAGCTGCCCTTCGAGCAGGTGCCGCTGGCGCAGAAGCGGATGATCCAGCTTGCCAACCTTTCCGGCCGACCGGTGATCACCGCCACGCAGATGCTGGAGTCGATGATCGAGAACCCGCGTCCCACGCGCGCCGAGGCCTCGGATGTGGCCAACGCCATCATCGACGGCACGGACGCGGTGATGCTCTCGGCGGAAACGGCGGCCGGCAAGTTCCCGATCGAGTCCGTCAAGGCGATGGTGCGGATCGCGCAGGAGATCGAGGACTCGGACATCCTCGCCAGCGGCCCGCACTATGACATCCCCATCGAGGACTACGCCTACGGCCTCTCGCTTACCGAGCGCGCCATCGCCGCCGCCACCGTTGAGGCGGTGCGGCGTCTGGAGGCGCCGCTCATCTTCACCTTCACGCAGTCGGGCTTCACCGCGCGCGTCGTCTCCTCCTTCCGCCCACCGGTGCCGATCCTCGCGCTCACCGGATTGCAGCGCACCTACAACCAGCTCGCGCTGGTGTGGGGGGTGATTCCCATCCTCTGCCCGAACGGGAACAGCTACGACGAGATGCTGGCCTGCGCGCGGGAGACGGCGGTCCGCCGTGGCCTCGCGCGGTCGGGGCAGCGGGTGGTGCTCACCGCCGGCCTGCCGATGAACGTTCCGGGCACGACGAATACGCTGCGGGTGGAAACCGTATGAACGGCGAGGAACGAGGAGCGAGACATCCGTGCAGCTGCTTCTCGCTCCTCTTTCCTCTTTCCTCTTTCCTGGCGTGGAAGGGAGACGGGGCGGCGGCATGAAGCTTCACTTCCTCGGCACCGGCACCTCCTTCGGGGTGCCGGTGGTGGGGTGCGGCTGCGCCACCTGCACCTCGGCCGATTCGCGCGACCGGCGCACGCGGCACGGGGTTCTGATCGAGGAGGGGGAGCGGCGGCTGCTCGTCGACACCCCGCCCGAGCTGCGCCTGCAGCTCGTGGGCGCCGGCGTAGCGAGTCTCGATGCCGTCTGGTACACCCATTGCCACGCCGATCATGTTCACGGTGTGGACGATCTGCGTGTCTTCTCGGTACGGGGCAATAACCCGCTCCCGGTATACGCCTCCGAGGGGTGCGTCGAGATCCTGGCGGACCGCTTCGCCTATATCTTCGACCCCGCGGTGAAGCCGATTCCCGGGACCACGAAGCCTGATGCACAGCTACGGGCTTTCCACGCCTATGAGCCCGTCGAGGTCGCGGGCTTCGCGATGCTCCCGCTGCCGGTGCCGCACGGTCATGCGGAAGCGTTCGGCTTTCGCGTCGGCGGCCTCGGATACATCACCGACGCCAAGCGGTTGCCGGCGCGCACGCTCGCGGCGCTGGAGGGGGTGCGGACGCTGGTGCTCAACGCGCTCTGGTACGGCAAGCCGCACCCGACGCACTTCACGGTCGAAGAGGCGGTCGAGGTGGCGCTGGCGATCGGCGCGGAGCGCACCTTTCTGACGCATCTCAGCCACCGCGTCCGCCACCGGGAGCTGGAGGAGCAGCTCCCGCCGGGAATCGCGCCCGCCTACGACGGCCTCGTCGTGGAGCTGTGACCTCGATGTTGAGCTGGTGACCTCAAACCCTTGCCACTGATTGCCATGATCACACTCGACTACAACAACATGCTTCGTCCGCGGCTGGGCGGGGAGCGCGGAATCGACCCGGCGCGCTTGCAGGAGCTGGGCGAGCGCTTTCGCGAGATCCACGCGGACGTCGAGCGGCGGCGGGAGGAGGGGGAGCTGGGCTTCTACCAGCTCGCCAACGCCGGCGAGCTGGTGGACCAGATCGAGGCGTTCGCCAACGGCGTCGGGCAGGCGTTCGAGAACGTGGTGGTGCTCGGCATCGGCGGCTCGGCGCTCGGGACGATCGCGCTGCGCAACGCGCTGCGGGACCCCTACTGGAACGAGCTGGACGACGACGGGCGCGAGTTCTTCCCCCGGCTCTTCGTGCTGGACAACGTCGATCCGGCGACGATCGCCGCCTTCCTGCGCCGGGTGGAGCTGCGGCGTACGCTCTTCAACGTGGTCTCGAAGTCGGGTGGCACCGCCGAGACGATGAGCCAGTTCCTGATCGTGCGCGAGGCGCTCGAGGCGGAGCTGAACGAGGGATACCGGCGCCATCTGCTCTTCACCACCGATCCGGAGCGCGGGGTGCTGCGGCAGCTCGCGGATGCGGAGGGAATCTCCACCCTCCCCATTCCCCCGAACGTCGGCGGGCGCTTCTCGGTGCTCTCGGCGGTGGGGCTGCTTCCCGCGGCGCTGGTAGGCATCCCTGTGCGCGAACTGCTGGAGGGCGCACGCGAGATGGACGAGCGCTGCCGCACCGATGAGCTGACCCGCAATCCCGCCGGCCTCTTCGCGGCGCTGCAGTTTCTCGCCGACCGCGAGCTCGGCGCGCCCATCCAAGTCATGATGCCCTACTCGGACCGCCTGCGCGACGTGGCGGACTGGTTCCGGCAGCTCTGGGCGGAGAGCCTCGGTAAGCAGACCTCCCTCACGGGCGAGGAGGTCTTCGTCGGCCCCACACCGGTGAAGGCGCTCGGCGCCACCGACCAGCACTCGCAGGTGCAGCTCTACGTGGAGGGACCCTTCGACAAGACGATCACCTTCCTCGTCGAGCAGAATCCCGCAGAGGACGTGCAGATCCCCTCGCTCTACGGTGATGTGGGGGAGCTGGGTTACCTGGGCGGCCACACGCTAGGCGAGCTGCTGCGCACCGAGAAGGAGGCGACGGAGGAGGCGCTCCGGCAGCGCGGCCGCATGAACATGACTCTGGAGCTTCCGACCGTGGATGCACGCGCGGTCGGCGGACTGCTCCACCTGCTGCAGATCGCGACCGTGTACGCGGGCGCGCTCTACGGAGTGGATCCGCTCGACCAGCCCGGCGTCGAGCTGGGTAAGCAGCTCACCTACGGCATCATGGGCAGGCAGGGCTTCGAGCAGGTGGGCGCGGATTTCGCCGCGCGCGAGGAGAAACGCCGAGAGTGGACGGTGTGAGATCGAGGAGACGCTGACGGAGGCCGGTTCCGACCACCCCTACGCGGGGCGGACGCTGCTCATCCTCAATCCCGTTGCGGGACAGGAGGAGCCCTCACGGCTACGCCGCCATCTGGGCGGCGCCTTCGCGGTGCGCGCCGCGCCCTTCGACCTGATAGAGACCGGCGGACCCGGGGATGCGGAGCGGCAGGCGCGCCGTGGTGCCCAGCTCGGCTACCGGGCGGTGGCCGCCATCGGCGGCGACGGCACGGTGGCGGAGGTGATCACCGGCCTGGCCGGGAGCCGTGTTCCGCTGGGGATCATCCCGCAAGGGACGGCCAATCAGGTAGCCGGAAACCTCCACATCCCGCCGGACATCGAGCGGGCGGTCGATGTGGTGGTGAACGGCACGCCGACACCCATCGACATCGGACAGCTCGGCAACGGCCGTTTCTTCGCGCTGATCGCCGGTGCCGGGTGGGACGCCGAGGTGATGGCGGTCGCCACCCGCGAGCTGAAGGATCGCTGGGGCTTCGGCGCCTACCTGTATGCCGGGCTGCGCAAGGCGCTCTCGCCCCCGTCGGCGCTCTTCCGCATCACCGCAGATGGAGCGGAGTTCGAGGTCCGTGCCGCTACTGTGCTGATCGCCAACGTGGGAAGTATCTTCCATGAGCTCTTCCCCGTCGAGCTGCAGATCGCTCCGCGCGGCTCCTTCTACGACGGGCTGCTCGACGTCTGCATCTTCGCGCCGCGCAACCTGCCCGACGTGGCGGCGGTGCTCTGGAAGGTGGCCCGCGGCAGCTACGCGGGGGACGAGCGCATGCTCTACCTGCAGGTGCGCGACATCCGGATCGAGACCGACCCACCGGTGATCACGCAGGTGGATGGCGATCCGGCGGGGGAGACGCCACTGACGGCGCGGGTGGTGCCGGGCGGGGTGCGGGTACTGGTCCCCACCGCGTGAGGCCATGCCTCCTCGCCTGCACGGCATGGCGGCAAACGAAGCCGGGGCTCCATCCGCACTCGTCACGGAGGGAGCCCCGGCTGCTCTCTAGGTTGTGCGCGGACGGTCGTCGCCGCTACCTCGGCGACGCCGCCTCGCCCGGGATCACTCAGCGGGTAAACTCGAGGCGGCCGAGCTGACCCCGGATCTCGCCTCCCCCGTTCTGCTGCGTGTGCACGTTCAAATAGGTGTTGCCGGCGTGTATCTGTTCGATCAGCGCGCTGATCGGCTGTCCGGCGAGCGGCCCCACCAGGTTGGCGGCGGTGATCTCGCCCTCCGCGAGCACTCCGTTCGTCTCACCCGGAATGAGAGCCGGCGGAGGGGAGGGCGGATACAGCCAGGCCACCACGGGACCGATCGCTCCCGGAGGCCCGAGGTGGATGTGCGCCATGTGGACGTTGTCGATCCTCCCCACCAGGATCATGTAGGTGAGGCCCTGTCCATCCGCGTTCACCATCACGCCGGCGGAGCCCACCGCGTCGGTGGTCACCGGGGGAACCTCCGACTCGCCACGCAGCGCGGCGATGAAGTATCGGTGCCCCGTGGCAGTGGCCCTCACCGATGCGGCATCGACCTCGGGGGCGGTGGGTTTCGGGTTCTGGTCCGCGCAGCTTACGGCGAGTGTGGCCGCCAGCAGCAGCGTACCGAGAGTGGTGGCTCTTCGCATGGGTGATCTCCTGCTTGGGGTGGATTCCAGCCGCACCGGGCGTGGCGGCCGTTCTCGAACAGTCCTGCTACCGCGTGGAACGCCGGGCAGCATCCCGCCGCTCCGGAAGGATGGGCGGCCGATGACGCTGCGGGTCGTTCGACGCTCCCCGGGAGCGAGCGCTGTCGTGAACGGCGCGGCGAAGAGCAACTCCTATGCCTCAGCTGCTGAGGTTGCCACACCGGCTGCGCTCACGCGCGATTCCTTGCCGCTACGGGGAGTTTCCTCCCGCCCCTCTGGCGCAATCCTCGCGGCGCTGCACCGCGAGTACGAGAGTTGCCTGTCCCACTCTGCGACATCGGCTCCACGGGTGTATCGAGCCGGTACAGCAGCAGGAGAGGCGGCGTCGGGGACGCGTAGCGGGGCATGCTGCCGCTGCAGATTGGCTTCAGGCAGCGGTGCTTCTACTTCGCCGGTTGATATCCGACGCGCACTGCCATAAGTTTTGCCGCTTATCGCTTGCAGTGTAACGAATCCACTGAGCCCTGCCTAGGGCATCGCCGATCGGCCGCGGTCGGCCGCGGTCGGCCTCTGTCCAGGCATAACCAAGGTGCGCATGCACACTACTGAGAAACTCAGCATCCTGCGCGGGCCCGCCGCGCCCGCGTGGGAATCCCGGCTCCACAGTGTGACCGTGGCCGAGCTGCTCCAGCTGCGTAGCACGTCGACACGGGAGGTCGTTTTTCTCGATGCGCAGGATGCGCCTATGCGGATGACCTGGGGGAGCGTCGCGCGGCGCTCCTTCCACTATGCGCAGCTCCTGCGGGGGCGGGGGGTCGAGCGGGGCGACCGCGTGGTTCTCATGCTCCCCACCTGCCCTGAGTATCTCTACACCTTCTTCGGGATCATCGCCGCGGGGGCGATTCCCGTCCCCGTCTACCCGCCGCTGAACCTCAAGCGGCTGCGCCAGTTCCTCGACACCCTGGTGGGCGTCTTCGACGATTGCGGCGCCTCGACGATCGTCTTCTGGAAGGACGTCAAGCCGATCCTGGGCGAGGCGCTAGGCCGCGCCAGCACGGTGCGTAACGCGATCGCGATCGAGACTCTCGAGCAGGCGCCGGAGACCAGCATCGCCGATCCCGCCGTGCTGACTCCCGACGACACCGCGCTGCTGCAGTACACCTCGGGGAGCACCGGCGCGCCGAAGGGGGTCGAGCTCACCCACCGCAATCTGCTGCACAACGTCCAGAACGTCGAGATCCTCCTGGATGTGGATTCGGAGCGGGACTGCTGCGTCTCCTGGCTCCCCCTCTACCACGACATGGGGTTGATCGGATCGCTGCTCGGCTCGCTCTACACCGACATCCGCCTCGTGCTGATGGCGCCGCAGACCTTTCTGATGCGCCCTCGGCTCTGGCTCCAGGCGATAACGGAGTACGGCGGCACCATCTCGGTGGCGCCGAATTTCGCCTTCAGCCTCTGCGCCATGCGCATCTCGGACAAGGCACTCGCCGGGATCGATCTCTCCAGCCTGCGCACGGTGCTCTGCGGCGCGGAGCCGATCCGCTACGACACCTACCAGGCCTTTCTCGAGCGCTTCGGGCCGTACGGTTTCCGGGAGAACGTCTTCCTTCCCGTGTACGGGCTCGCCGAGAGCACCGTGGGCAGCACCATCCCGACCATCCACCGGCGGCCGACGGTGCTCTGGCTAGACCGTGAGGCGCTCGAGATCCACCATCACGCGGATGTCGTCCCTCCCGATACGCCGCAGGCGGTCGCCGCTTTCGGGCTCGGCCGCCCCTTTACCGAGTCCGCGGCGAGGATCGTGGATCCGGAAACCGGCGCCGCGCTCGCCGAGGGACAGGTGGGGGAGATCCGGCTGCGCGGCCCCTCGGTGATGAAGGGCTACTACCGCAACCCGCAGGCGACGGCGGAGGTGCTCTCGGGCGGCTGGCTGCGCACCGGGGATCTGGGCTTCATCCGCGACGGGCACCTCTTCGTCACCGGCCGCTCCAAGGACGTGATCATCCGCAACGGCCGCAACTACTACCCGCAGGACATCGAGGGCGTCGTCGAGGCGGATCCGGAGGTGCGCACCGGCTGCGTGATCGCCTTCGGCTACGTGAGCGAGCAGACACAGACCGAGCAGATCTGCGTCCTGGCGGAGACGCGCGTCACCGAGGCGGAGGCGCTCGACACGCTGCGCGCGCGGCTGCGTGAGGAGCTCGGTTCGGAGCTTGGCCTGGTACCGGACCGTATCGAGCTGGTGCCGCCGCACACGCTGCTGAAGACCTCGAGCGGCAAGCTGCGCCGCAAGCCGACGCGAGACTCCTACCTTACCGGCGAGCTGGTGGCGCACGACGACTCTCTGCTGGACCAGGTCAAGCTGCTGACCTCCTCGAAGCTGCACTGGGCGCGGCGGCGGATCGACGACCTGCGGGGCCGGGGCGCATGACGCTGGCGGCTCCGGGGGTGCTGCGGTCCGCGACCTTCTTCGACTTCGATGGGACGCTGGCCGATACCAACCTCGTCCACGTCTATGCCTTCTACGCCCGGCACGCCGGGCGCCGCTCGGAGTTGCTCAGCCGGCACGCCCGCCTTCTGGCGAACGTGCCGGCCTTCTATGCGCTGGATGCGTACAGCCGGGTGCGCTTCGCCCGGCATCTCTATTCGATGTACAGGGGGATGAGCCGCGACCGCCTCGAGCACTTCTCCCGGCGGCTCTTCGACGAGGTGCTCCTGCCGCGGGTCCACTCGCACACCGCCGATCTGCTCGACGCCGCGCGTGCCAAGGGGCCAATCGTGCTGGTTACCGGCGCCGCGGACTTCAGCGTGCGGCACTTCGCCGAGCACTTCCGCTTCGACGGGGTGATCGCCACGCGTCTGGAGTTCCGCGACGGCCTCGCCACCGGCGGAATCCTCCCTCCCGAGGTCTTCGGCGCCAACAAGGCGCGCGCCATGCGGGAGTACGCGCGGGAACATGGCATCGACCTCGGCATCTCCGCCGCGTACGCGGATGGCATCGCCGACGTATCGATGCTCGAAGCGGTCGGCAGGGCGGGTGTGGTCAACCCGAACGTGCGGCTGGCACAGTTGGCGCGGGACTACCAGTGGCAGATCCTGCGGATGTGAGGGCCCTAACCCCCTAACCCCCTCTCCCACAAGGGGAGAGGGGGGATTGGTCCTAACGGGGAGGAGGGTTTGGTGGGTGGGGGGAGCGTCCGAAGGACGCCCGTAGTTCTAGCCGGGTCGTTTATCGGCTCGGCAAGGCTGGCCCGGCGTCGGGTCGGCGCAACGAGAAACGCTCAACGGTTCACTGATGTCGGCATCCATACAGAACTACCTCCCCTCGGTCGCGCGCTCGGTGGTGCACATCGACCGGCGCTCCGAGAAGCGCATCATCTGGTACGGCGACGGCTTCATGCACGAGCGCCTCCCGGTAGGGACACGGGTGATCTACCCGCCGCCACCCATCCGCGGCCTGCCCGACGCGGACCGGGCGATCCGGCACGCGCTCAACCATCCCGAGGGGATGGAGCCGCTGCACGCGCACCTCTGGCCGGGGATGCGCGTGACCATCGCGGTGGACGACATCAGCGTGCCGCTTCCCATCATGCAGCGGCCCGACGTGCGCGAGCGGGTGCTCAACCAGGTGGTGCAGACGCTCGCCGACTACGGCGTGGACGACATCCACATCATCATCGCCCTCTCCCTGCACCGGCGCATGACGCCCGCGGAGATCAAGCGGATGGTGGGCAACAAGGTCTTCGGCGACTTCTTCCCGGACCGGCTCTACAACCACGACGCCGAGGATCCGAACGGGATGGTGCTGCTGGGGCATAGCCGCCACGGGGAGGCGGTCACCGTGAACCGCCGGGCGGCGGAGAGCGACCTGATCATCTACGTGAACCTCAACCTCGTCCCGATGGATGGGGGCCACAAGTCGGTGGGGGTAGGGCTCTGCGACTATCGCACGCTGAAGGCGCACCACACGCCGCAGGCGATCCTGAAGAGCCACTCGTACATGGATCCGGACAACTCCGAGCTGCACCACTCCTGCCGCCGCATCGGGCGGGTGATCGACCAGGAGCTGAAGGTCTTCCACATCGAGACCGCCGTCAACAACCGGATGTACGGCAATACCCTCTCCTTCCTGGGGAAGAACGAGGACAGCTTCACCGACGTGGACCGCGCGAAGTTCACCGCGACGAATGCCACACTGCGCCGGCTCCCCGAGGCCGCGCGGCGCGAGTTCCTGATGCGGGTGCCCTCGCCGTACGAGCTGATCGCGGTGCATGCGGGCGCGACGGAGCCGACGCACGAGAAGATCCTCGAGAAGTCATTCCGGCAGTACGCGGTGCCGGTCGAGGGACAGGCGGACATCGCCATCTTCGGCATCCCCTTCGTCTGTCCATACAACGTCAACTCGATCATGAACCCGCTGCTGGTGCAGGTGACGGCGCTGGGCTATCTCTTCAACCTCTACCGCGGCAAGCCGCTGGTGAAGAAGGGCGGGACGCTGATCCTCTGCCACCCGCTCCGCGACGAGTTCCACGAGCGGCACCATCCCTCGTACATCGAGTTCTTCCACCGGCTGCTGCCGGAGACGCGCAACTCCTTCGAGCTCCAGGAGCGCTACGAGGAGGCGTTCGCCACCGACCCCGGCTACATCGCCATGTACCGGAAGGGCAACGCGTATCATGGCGTGCATCCCTTCTACATGTGGTACTGGGGAGAGAACGGGCGGGAGCACATGGGGCGGGTGATCGTGGCGGGATGCGAGCAGCCGTACGTCGCGGAGCGGATGGGGTGGGAGTGGGCATCCACCTTCCAGGAGGCGCTCGAGATGGCGAAGGACGGCTACCATGATCCGCAGATCACCATGCTGCACGTGCCGCCCATCGGGCTGGTGGACGTGAGCTGAGGGGGAGGGTGATGATGCGGGTGCTTTGCAATCGCAGCCCCCTTGCCGGGGGCATGAAACCCCCGGCAGGGAACTGCAGGCGTCCTCCGGACGCGCCCGGCCGCGAGACTCCGCCCGGGAGGGCGGCCGCCGTCCTCTGCCGGGTCGTTTATCGGCCCGGCAGCGGCTGGTGCCGAATGGAGATGAGATCACCTTTATGACCCAAACCACCATCGGCGAGGCCTACCAGGGCAGGCATGTGCTCTTCATCGGCGGCACCGGATTTCTCGGCTCGGTGACGCTCTCGCTGCTGCTGCAGAAATTGCCCGCGGTCGGGCGCATCTACCTCCTGCTGCGCCGCACCCCGGGGAGCACCGCCGAGCGCCGCTTCTACGAGCGGGTCTTTCCCGGTGTGGCCTTCGAGCCGCTGCGCGAGCGCTTCGGCGGCGAGCTGGGTGGGCTCCTCGAGGGAAAGCTGCGGGTGCTCGAGGGCGACCTCTCGCACCCGATGCTGGGGCTGAATGACGCCGCGCTCGAGGAGCTGGAGGGTAGCCTCGACGTGATCCTCAACTGCTCCGGCCTGGTGGACTTCCACGCGCCGCTCGAGCAGGCGTACCGGGTGAACGTGCAGGGCACGCGGCACCTGCTCGAGGTGGCGGAGCGCACCGGGGCTGCTCTGGTGCACACCTCGACCAGCTTCGTCGCAGGCTCGCGCTGCGGGCGCATCCCCGAGACGGTCGAGCCGGGCGACTTTCCGCGACGTGACGAGTCACCCTTCCTGCGCTTCGACGCGCTACGCGAGATCGAGGACATCCACACCGAGCTGGAGGTGCTGAAGACGCAGGCGAAGACGCAGCAGGCACATGCGCGCTTCACCGAGCAGGCGATCGCCAGGCACCTCAAGGTGAATGGCAGCTACCCGAGCGAGTCGCAGCTCGCCAACGCCGTCCGCCGCGCTGAGCGCGACCACCTGCGCGCCGAGCAGGTCGAGGCGGGCCGGCGCCGCGCCGCCTTCTGGGGATGGCCCAACGTCTACACCTACTCGAAGGGGATCGCAGAGCAGCTCATCGCCGCCTCGAAGGTACGCTGGAGCATCGTCCGTCCCACGATCATCGAGAGCGCGCTCTCCTATCCGGTACCCGGTTGGAATCAGAACGTCACCACCACTGCGCCGCTGGTGATGCTCGCGCTCGAGGGCTTCGACCTGCTCCCGGCGGCCGAGCAGCACGTGGCGGATCTCATGCCGGTGCACCAGGTGGCGTGGGGAATCCTCGCCGTCGGCGCCGCGGCGATCGCGGGCGAGCAGCGGCCGGTCTACCAGATCGGCACTGGAGACTCCAATCCGCTCACCCTCGAGCGGATCGCGGACCTCGTTGGCCTCTACGTGCACGAGCAGGCGCTCGAGGAGCAGGACTCGGGAATCAAGCGCCTCTGGAAGGCGAACCACGAGCCGAGGGTCATCGGCGCCGAGGCCTTCCGCCGCCGCACGGATCTGGTGACCGGAATCGCGAAGAAGCTCGTCCAGCAGAGCGAGCGGTGGCAGGACCGCACCACGCAGCGGCGGCTGCGGAAGGCGCTCGGAAAGGTGCAGGAGCGGGCGAAGGAGTTCGGGACGGATGTGGAGCGAGCGGTTACGCTCTGGAACATCTTCATGCCCTTCAGCCACGATCACAGCTACCGCTTCGAGACGCGCAACATCCGCGAGCTGGCGGCGACATTTGCGCCGGACGGTCTCCCGGTGGAGTTCGATCCGCAGGGGATCGATTGGCGCCACTACTGGGTCGAGGTCCACATCCCCGGACTGCGGCGCTGGGTGCTCACGGAGAAGGCTGCGGGCACGTCTCCGAGGACGGTGTCGGCTACTCCGCCGCTGCTCGACCGGATCGAGGCGATCGCCGCCTCCGACCGCTATCGCCGGGCGCTCACCTACTGCGCCGGCGCGGTGCCCTTCGGCCTCACTTACGGGGAGCTGTGGGATGCGGCCGGCCAGGTTGCGGCGGCGCTGGCGGAGCGCGAGCTGGCGCCCGACGCGGCGGTCGCTGTGACGCGCGACCCCGCGGAGCCCTGGGCGATCGCGCTGCTCGGCAGCCTCCGTGCAGGACGGAGGACGATTCTCGTCGGCCCGGGCGGCGCGGGTGCTGCCGGGGCCGCGCTGCTGCTGCGGATGGAAGGTCGGCGTCGCTGCGCGGTCGCCGACCCCGCCGGCGCCAGCGTCTCGCTCTCGCTCGCGCCACAGAGCGGCACAGGGGCGAAGCGCACCGGGACGTCCAGCGCGACTACCCCGGCGGAGGTGGTGTTCGTCGGCGAGGCGGGGGCGTCGGTGGCGCTCGACCCCTCCACGCTCGCGAAGCGGCTCGCCGAGGTGGGCCAACTGCTCTCCCTCAGCGACCGCGACCACTTCATCCTCCCGCTGCCCGCGGCGGACGGCAACGGCGCCGAGGCGGAGGCGCTCAACCTCATCCTCCTCGCCGTGCTCTACCACCAGGGCCAGGTCGAGCTGCTCGAGCCCGGGGAGTGGGCGGAGGAGATGCAGGCGATCCCCGGCAGCACTGTCGTCCTGGGCACCGACGCCTGGCGGCTGCTGCAGGAGATGGAGGCGCCGCGCGCCCTCGCACGCGTCGAGCGGGTGATCGACCTGGCGCCGCTCGACTCGGATGGGCGCTGCGACCTCTTCCTCTCGCGCGACATCCCGCTGATCCAGCTGCTCTGGGACAGCTCCGGATCGACCTTCGTGGGCCACCGGAGGCTGCGCGAGCCGGAGGACGGGAAGAAGCCCTTCGTGAGCCTCGCCTCCTCGCGCATCAAGCCCGGCGAGGTGCCCGGCCAGCTGCTGCTCGCGCCCGCGGGACAGGAGAGCTGGCGCGAGAGCGAGCTCTCCGGAAAGCTGCTCTCCGGCGGACTGGTGCACGTCGAGGGAAGCGCCCTCACCGGCCCCTGGCGGAGCCTCGAGAACACGCTCTTCCAGGAGACGCCCATCGGCGAAGTCGCCATCCTGCCGGAGAGCAGCGGGGTGCGGGTGCTGCTCTCGCCGGAGATCGGCGATCTCGACAGCCTTCAGCAGCTCCGGCGGCAGATACGCCTCGAGGTCCGCCGCCACAACGCCGATGCCGAGCTGGCGGTGCGGGTGATGAGCGTCGGCATCACTCTCGCGCCGCTGCGCCCGCTGCCGCGGCGGGATGCGCCGGAGATCTTCTGGATCGACACGCGTGACCGTGCCCAGCCGGAGCGGGCGCCGGATCTGCCGGAGCTGCTGCGCGACAGCATCGCCTTCTTCCTGGGACGCTTCCCGGCGGCGGAGCTGAGCTTCTTCCTCGACCACCTGCTCACCGAGCCGCTCACCGAGGAGCGGCTGATCATCTGGGAGCGCGTGCTGCTGCGCGCGGTGCGCAGCGGCGGCATGCCCGCGCAGGCCTTCCTGCAGGCGTTCGACCTGGAGGTCTCGCGCACCCGCTCCCCCCGCTACCGTGTCGCCCGTGGTGCGGGCAGGGCGGTGCAGCGGGTGCAGGACTGGCTGGAGGATGAGAACCCCGAGAATCCGCTACTGCCGGAGCCGCTGAGCGAGGCGGTGCGCCAGGGCATGGGGGAGGCGAGCCGCGTATTCTACCGTTACGGGATGCAGGTGAGGGTGACCGGCAGCGCATATCTCCCGGTCGCGGAGAGCTTCCTGGTGGTCGCCAACCACTCCAGCCACCTCGATGGCGGGCTGGTCAAGTACGCGCTCGGCCCCTGGGGGAAGCGGCTGCACACGCTCGCCGCGAAGGACTACTTCTTCGGCACGCCCTTCAGGCGCTTCATGGCGCACCATTTCACGCGCCTCATCCCTACCGATCGGCAGCGCGTCAGCGCCGAATGGCTGCGGCGTGCCCGCGACATCCTGGCTATGGGCGACTGCGTGCTGATCTTTCCCGAGGGGACGCGTACCGCGACCCCCGAAGTGCAGCCCTTCAAGGCCTCGCTCGGGACGCTGGTGCGCAGTGCGCGGGTGGGGGTGCTGCCGGTCTACATCGAGGGCACTGGCGAGGTGCTTCCGAAGGGGAAGGCGATCCCCCGCGGCCGTAAGGTTTCCATCCACCTCGGCCCGCTGCTTCCCTACGAGGTGATCGAGCGCGCCGCGGCCGGCGTGGGGACGCTGCAGCAGGACCGCGAGATCGCCGCCCTCCTGCAGCAGGCGGTCACCGACGTGCCGGCGGGGCGTTTCTGGTGGCTGCGCCCGGAGGAGCTGGTCAGACGCTTGCCGCCTGTCGCCCGGGAGAGTGAGGAGGTCGTGCGTTGAGCCGGCTGGTCGTCACCGGCGCCACCGGCTTCCTCGGCCAGGCGCTGCTCGACGAGCTGGAGGCGAGCGGCGAGCTTGGCGACGTGGTCGCGCTCTCGCGCCGGCCCTCGCCTGACCTGGCCGCGCGGGGGGTTGAGGTGCGGGTGGGATCGCTGCTCGATCCGGAGTTCGTGCGGGGGCAGCTCCAGCCCGGATGCACCATCGTCCACCTCGCCGGGCGGGTCGAGTTCACGCACGCGGCATCGAAGGAGATGCACGACCTCCACGTCGAATCCACCCGCGTGCTGGGCCGCGCCGCGCTCGAGGTGGGAGTGCGGCGCTTCGTGCTCCTCTCCTCCTCAGGTACCACCGCGGTCTCGCGCCATCCGAAGCTGCACGACGAATCCGCGCGCTACCCCTTCGAGATCATCGCGCGCTGGCCCTACTACCTGAGCAAGCTGCTGCAGGAGCGGCTGGTGCTCGATCTGCATCGGCAGGAGGGGCTCCCCGCCATCGTGCTCAACCCGAGCCTCATCTTTGGGCCGGGAGACGAGCGCGGCGGCTCGACGAAGGTCATCGACGACTATCTGCAGCGCCGCATCCCCTTCACCCCCTCCGGGGGGATCAGCATGGTGGACGTGCGGGATGTGGCTCGGGCGACGCATACCGCGCTCACCCGCGGCAGCGTCGGCGAGCGCTACTTCCTCGGCTCGCTGAACTGCCGTTTCTCCACCTTCTTCGAGATCCTGGAGAGGTGCAGCGGCGTCCGCGCCCCTGCGCTCACCGCGCCACGCGGAGTGGGCGTGCTAGGAGCGCGCGCCGTCAAGCGGATCGTTGGTAAGAGCCGCCCCGAGCTGACCGACGCGATCAGCCCCGCAAAGATCGAGATGGCCGACCACTTCTGGTACGTGAGCTGGCAGAAGGCCTCTGCCGAGCTGAACTTCCATCCCCGCCCCCCTGAGCAGACGCTGCGCGAGACGGTCGCGTTCCTGAGGGGCGGCGTCTCTGTTCCTGCATAGGAGAAAGCACCGTGAGCACTGCGACCACCGAAGATCGCGTCATCCACCTCCTCTCGCGCATGCTCGGCCAGCCGCCGGAGCAGCTTCGCCCCGATGTCGACCTGGTCGCCGACCTCGGCATCGGCTCCGTAGACCTGCTGGGGCTGGTGGCCGGCATCGAGGAGGAGTTCGACATCGTCTTCCCCGGCGACGCGAGCGCGATCAACCAGGTCCGCACGATCCGGGAGCTCGTGGCGCTGGTCGAGGAGTATCAGGGCTGAGGGAAGTGGGTCGTGAGAGGTGAAAAAGAGAGCGGCCCGCCGGTCAACTTGTTCGGCGGGCCGCTCTACTTTCGCGTGGTGCTTGGAAGTGCGGGCTTACTTCGCCTGGATCGTCTTCAGCACGTTGATGCGGCCGCGCCCGTAGATCGGGTCCGTGCCGATCTCACCCAGGTCGTCCGCGTTCTGCATGATGCGGTTGCGCACCTGCGAGGGCTGCTTCTTGCCGACCTGCTCGACCACCAGGGCCGCCAGACCCGACACGTGCGGCGAGGCCATGCTGGTGCCACTGATTCCGATCACGTAGGTACCCGTCCGGCAGACCGGCACGTTCAGGCTCTGCTGCGAGCACGCAGCCGTCACCGAACCGCCCGTGCTACCACCCGGCGCCGCGACGCTGACAGCCGCGCCGAAGTTGCTGTACGTCGCCTTGGCGTCGATGTTCGTCCAGGGGCCGTTGACGCTGGCCCGCGCCGTCGGACCGGTCGCGGAGACGCAAACTGCGTTCGGCGCCATGCAGTACGCCTTGTACACGTCTCCGTCGAGATCCATGTTGTAGTTGTCATTGCCTGCCGAGACCACCATCACCGTGCCCATGCGGTTGGCGTGGGTGAAGGCGCGGTTGATCACCGAAACAAAGCCGGGGTTGAGCGACTTCTTGAAGGTGCTGCCCAGGCTCATGTTCGCAACGTCCGCACCCATATCGGCAGCATGCATGATGCCCGCCAGAACGCCGGCCGTGGTACCACTGCCGGTGCGGCCGAGCACCTTGACCGCGATCAGCGTGACGCCTGAGGTCACACCCGCAGCGGCGCTCGCATTGCTGCTGACGGTGGCGCCGACGTGCGTGCCGTGGTAGTGCAGGTCGACCCAGTTGGGCAGGCTGGGGAAGTTCGCCGCTACCAACGCGTCATCGGAGGGCACGAACGACGCAGACTTCGCGAAGTCGACGCGTCCAACCAGGTCCGGGTGCGTCGGGCTGATGCCGGTGTCCAGGATCGCCACCGTCACCGAGGAAGAACCAACCCTGCCGGCGGCCCACGCCTGGTCCGCGCCGATTGCCCGAAGGTGCCACTGCCGGGCAAAGAAGAACGCGCCCGCTGGATTCGCCGTGGCCTCAGCCGCATTCTCGACCTCCACCGTCTCCATGTCCTGCATCGGGTCGATCCACTGGACCTCGACGTCACGCTCGACGTTCTGCGTGTCGTCGTACGCCTGCAATGTTGCAGCGGCTTCGTCGCTCAGCCCCGAAACGACCGCCACCCCGATCTTGCTGTAGCTGGATTCGATCTTTCCACCCAGGCTCGCAACGCGCGCGGTGAAGTCCTTGGGGATGTTGTTGCTGCTGCTGAAGACCACCATGTGCCTGCCAGTCGGCTGGGCACCATCCGACTCGATGGCGTTAAGGACCGGCTGCTCGGGCGAGAAAGGGGTTACGCGATCGTCGGAACAGGCGGCCAGACCGACGATTCCTGCAAGGAACAAGGGGGTAATGCGCTTCATTGTGTCTCCATTGACACGAAGGTCTTGCCGGCGATCGCGCCGGCGGCGTCCTCTTCCTTCTTCGGCAGCCGGACGATCTCAGAGAGATTCTCGGCTTTGCGGACCGACCTCGCGGCCGGGGTGCCTTTGTCGGAAGAGCATGAGAACGACCGCGCGCAGGCAGCTTCGGTTGCAGCTCGTGAACGTACCCGTTCCTGACCCTGCTTGACGCGAAAAGCTTGGCAAGCACCCGACCCTGCGCTGTGCTGCCTCCATCGCGCCGTTGCAGCGCCCTGCTACACCAGAATGCCTGTTTTGCGGTGCACAAGTATAGCAGCCGACCTCCGGTTCGTCAACCCCCCTGCGACCACTGTAAAATCAATAACGGTTTGTGGTTACAGAATTCTTGGAAACGTCCGAATTGTTGCGTTCGCCGGGAACATCTACAGATCCTGGTCACATGCAACGCGCGCGGAGATCTCCGAACCCGAACGACGTAAGGGGTGGAGAGGCCGTGGCATCTCCACCCCTCAGTGTGTACTGCTGTACCAGTCTGCGCCCGATGAGCGGGCGCGCGGCGCATCCCTGGCGATTACAGGTTGATGCTGACGATCATGCGGTTCGCGTCTGCCGTCAGGGTCTGCCCCTCCGCTACGGAGAGCTGCTGGCTCTTGACCAGCGCGTCGACCTGGTTGACGAAGGCCTCCATCTGCTGGGTGGCCGCAATACGGTTGCCACTGTTGAGCGCACTCACCGCGGCGTTCAATGGCGCGTTCAGCGCGGTCTTGTTGTCAGCCGAAAGAGATGTCGCATTTACGGAGCCGAGCAGCACCGTGATCCCCTGCTGCGGCATCTGTACCGTCACTAGCGCCGTGCCTGTGCCGCTCCCGTTCTGATTGTCCGTGACGGTCACGATGACGGTGACCGAGCCGGCGGCGGTGTACCGATGGTTCAGCGTGAGCCTCTTGGCCGACAGCGCGAGCGCCTGCACGCCGGAGCCATCGCCGTAGTTCACGGTTGCGGTCCAGCTGCCGGGATCAGCGTCAGCAAAGGCGCCCGCTGCGGTGTAAGTCTCCCCCTGGAGGATCGTGGCGCCATTGAAGGAGCCGACACCCGGAAGGATGTCGCGCGCCACACTCGCGGCTCGACGCCACCGCAGCGGTCGATGCGAAGGAGGTAGCCTGCGGCTTTGCCTTGTGGCCAAGGACCGCAGTATGGGAAGTTAGTAGTGGTGCTTCAGGAGGGGCTGCTCTGATGGCAGCGCCTTGGGCTCGCCTGCCCCGAGGTGAAATCGAGGTCGGGCGGGCGATACGTCGTACCGAAACCGCGGAATCGAGGAGGAAGCTGGCTCGGCCTCAGGCCGCCCGATTCACCAGACACCGCTCCAGAAGGGAGCGTACCTCCGAGGGGCTGAGGCCGAGCCGCGAGGTTTTCTCCAACAGATCGCTCATCAGCGCCTTTCCCAGCCGCAAGTGCTCGGCTCTCTGCTCCAGCCAAGCCGTGTCGGCGATGAACGTGCCCTGTCCCCGCTCGACGTAGGAGATTCCCTCCCGCTCCAGCTCCCGGTAGGCCTGGACGACCGTGTTCGGACTTACCTTCAGCTTCGTCGCCAGATGACGAATCGAGGGGAGAGGATCCCCTGCAGCTAGCCTTCCGTCGACGACCGCCCCTCGAATCTGATCGATGATCTGGACGTAGATCGGAACGGAGGAGCTGGGGTCGATCTCGAAATCATCGCCCTTCGAGGCAGCTCTCTGGTAACGCATTTGCTTCATCGGATTTGCTGTGCCGATCATGGAACGATCCCGTGCGAAAGTCATCAGCTCATCACCTGCTGGAAGTGCAACGGCGGTGCCGCGCCGGCATCCGGGAAAATGCTGCTTGGTTGCTACACCAGGTTGGCGGTGTTGTCGCAAACGTATACACCGGAGCGAAACAAGTGTCTCCATCCGGGACACAGCTTCACCGGCTCAAGGGCGTGTCCGCTGACCCGGGAGCAGCGCGCAAGCTCTTGCCACAAGAATAGTAAACGATGGAAGACACCAACATCTGACTTCCTGAAGAATCGCATGGATGGGACAGGGTGTCTAGGGCTGTTCTGCCCCAGAGATGAGATGTGGCGTTATCTCACCCCTGGGGCACCGGATTCGGATGGACTTCGGCCACCTCGACGCGAAAGGGGTGAGGATGTCATGGCATTCTCACCCCTCTGAATCTCGGCGGTCTGGTGCGAGCAGTGCCCGCATCATTTCCTCAGACTACCGGCTTCACCTCCTCTGGCGCATGCCTGTCCTCTCATTATCTGACAGTGATGCCGGTGGTCGCGCGCATCATGCGCCCAAAGCTGAGGATGCCGCGCAGCGTCAACTCCGTGGTCGCGCTCGTCAGGTCTGCGTTGCTACGGAGCTGCGGTACGCTGAAGTGCATCACCAGGTCAAGTCGGCCGTCGCCATCCCCGTCGCTCCAGGCGGCGAAGGGTGTGCCGTTCGGATGATTGGCGAGCGGCGTGTTTCCAAGCTTGATGGTGGAAACGTCGATCATGCCAAGGCTGAAGGTGTGAGCCGAAGGGCACCGGAGGTGGGCCTATCTTCGGTAGCCCGGCTGTCCGCGTGAGACCCGTGGCTTTGCGGACCATCCTCGCGAGCCGGGTGCTTTTGTCGGACCTGGTTGAAGCGCGCCACTGGTAACTGAGCCCGGCTCAGCTGTCAAGCCGCCGGGTCGATCGGGCTTTATAGGCGCAGCTGCTGCATTTCTGCGGCTGCTGCACCGCTGCCATTGAATCCCGCCGTCACCTGCGGTAAATTTTCGGTATGACACAAGACCCCGATACCAACGGCGCTCCCCCCGCGCAGGAGTACCTCGTCGTCCGCGGCGCGCGCGAGCACAACCTGCAGAACATCGACGTCGAGATCCCCCGCGACCGGCTCACGGTGATCACCGGGCTGAGCGGCAGCGGGAAGTCCTCGCTCGCCTTCGACACCATCTACGCCGAGGGGCAGCGGCGCTACGTCGAGTCGCTCTCCGCCTATGCCCGGCAGTTCTTGGGGCTGATGGAGAAGCCGGACGTGGATGCCATCGAGGGGCTCTCCCCCGCCATCTCCATCGAGCAGAAGACGGCCGGGCGCAACCCGCGCTCGACGGTGGGCACCGTCACCGAGGTGTACGACTACCTGCGCCTGCTCTGGGCGCGCGTCGGCACCCCGCACTGCCCGAGCTGCGGCCAGCCGGTGCGGCGGCAGAGCGCGACGCAGATCGTGGATCAGGTGCTCTCCTGGCCGGAGGGAAGGCGCATCGAGGTGCTCGCGCCGCTGGTGCGCGGGCGCAAGGGCGAGTTCCGCGACCTCTTCGAGGAGATGCGTCGCAAGGGCTTCGTGCGCGCCCGCGTGGACGGCGCGCTGATCGAGCTCGAGAACCCGCCGAAGTTGGCGCGCCGCCAGAACCACGACATCTCGCTGGTGGTGGACCGCCTGGTGGTGCGCCCCGACGACCGCCAGCGCCTCGCCGACTCGATCGAGACGGCGCTGCGCACCGCCGACGGCGTAGTTCAGGTGGATGTGCATGCGACCCCGGCCTCCGAGCCCGCGCGCGATGCGGGAGCGGCACCGGCCACTTCGCACTCCGCACTTCGCACTCCGCACTCCCATCTGTTCTCGGAGCACTACGCCTGCCCCACCTGTGGAATCAACATCCCCGAGCTGGAGCCGCGGCAGTTCTCCTTCAACTCCCCCTACGGCGCCTGCGCCGCCTGCGGCGGGCTGGGCACGCGCAAGGAGCCGAGCGCCGAGCTGGTGATCGGCGATCCCTCGATCTCGATCCTCGAGGGGGTGGTGCTCCCCTGGGGCGTGCCGCGCGGCCACCTGCGCCACACCATCCTCGACGGCCTCGCGCGCGCCCTCGGCTTCGACCTGAACACCCCCTGGGGACAGCTCCCCGAGGCGGTGCGGACGCTGCTGCTGCACGGCGTCGAGAAGGGGAACGGCCGCGGCGTGCCGAAGGGCCTCAAGTGGTCCGGCATCCTGCACGACGTGGCGCAGCGCTACCGCGAGACGACCAGCGACACCCTGCGCGGGCAGCTCGCCGAGTACATGACCACGCTGCCCTGCACGGTGTGCGGGGGCGCGCGGCTGAAGCCGGAGAGCCTGGCGGTGACGGTGGAGGGCCGCTCGCTCGGCGAGATCGTGGCGCTGCCGGTGGACGGCGCGCTGACCTTCTTCCATGCGCTGCGCGAGGACTCGCGGCTCCCGAGGGACATCGCCGGCCCGATCCTGAAGGAGGTCACCGAGCGGCTCTCCTTCCTGGTGAACGTCGGGCTCGAGTACCTCACCCTCGGCCGCTCGGCGGAGACGCTCTCCGGCGGCGAGGCGCAGCGCATCCGGCTGGCGACGCAGATCGGCTCGCGGCTCGTCGGGGTGCTCTACATCCTGGACGAGCCCTCGATCGGGCTGCACCAGCGCGACAACCAGCGGCTGCTCGACACCCTCAAGCAGCTGCGCGACCTGGGCAACACCGTGCTGATCGTCGAGCACGACGAGGAGACGATCCGCGCCGCCGACCACATCCTCGACCTCGGCCCGGGAGCGGGGGGGGACAGAGGGAGGGTGGGTGCCGAAAACGCGACGGAGGACGTGCGAGGAGGGGCCGAACCGCT
>JBPCIT010000387.1:0-9458 GCA_051006015.1 Longimicrobiaceae bacterium | reverse complement strand
CAATTCGCATCGTGTCGGCATATGCTCAGGCTAGGAATCGTCGGGCTGCCCAACGTGGGCAAGTCCACCCTCTTCAATGCGCTCACCGCCGCGGGCGCGGATGCGGCGAACTACCCCTTCTGCACCGTGGAGCCCAACGTGGGGATGGTCGAGGTGCCCGACCCGCGCGTGGATCACCTCGCCGAGCGGGTGCAGCCGCAGCGCACGGTGCGCGCCGTGGTGCAGTTCGTGGACATCGCCGGGCTGGTCGCGGGCGCCTCGCAGGGGGAGGGGCTCGGCAACCAGTTCCTCGCCAACATCCGCGAGACCGACGCGATCGTGCATGTGGTCCGCTGCTTCGACAACCCCGACGTGGTGCACGTGATGGGCGCCGTCAATCCGGTGCGGGATCGGGAGGTGATCAACCTCGAGCTGGCGCTCGCCGACCTCGCCACCGCCGAGCGGCGCCTCGAGAAAGCGCGCAAGAGCGCGCGCGGCGGCGACAAGGACGCGCAGGCCGAGATGGCGGTGCTGGAGCGGGTCTACGCCGCGCTGAGCGATGGCCAGCCGGCGCGCAGCGTCGAGCTCTCCGACGAGGAGCGCCGCCTGCTGCGCAGCTTCAATCTGCTCACCACCAAGCCGGTGCTCTACCTCGCCAACGTCGCCGAGGAGGACCTGCCGGAGGGCGACAACGAGTACGTCCGGGCGCTGCGCCGCGCCGTGGAGGAGAGCGGAGAGGAGGCGGAGATCGTCCCCATCTCCAGCAAGATCGAATCCGAGCTGGCGGAGCTTCCCACCGAGGAGCGCGCGGAGTTCCTCGCCTCGCTCGGGCTCGAGGAGCCTGGACTCAACCGCCTGATCCGCGCGGGCTACCACCTGCTCGATCTGCACGTCTTCTTCACCGCGGGAGAGAAAGAGGTGCGGGCCTGGGAGATCCCCGTCGGCGCCCGTGCACCGCAGGCGGCGGGGGTGATCCACTCCGACTTCGAGCGCGGCTTCATCCGCGCCGAGACGGTGGGGTGGCAGGACTTCGAGCGCGTCGGCTCGGTGAAGCTCGCGCGCGAGCAGGGTCTGATGCGCTCCGAAGGGAAGGAGTACGTGGTGCAGGACGGCGACATCGTGCTCTTCCGCTTTAACGTGTAGGGCGCAGTCCGGTCAACCGACTCACCGGCGTAGGATCTGGCGTTCCAGCTACTGCTTTCGGCTCTCCACCCGTGGCGGTATCTTGCTGACGGTTCGCTTCGGGATTCAGCATTCACCCTGACTGGGAGCCTCCATGAAACGGGATATGGATGTGATCCGCGCGATTCTCCTCGCGGTGGAAAGCAGGGGTCCGACCTCGACGTATGAGCATTTCCAGCTCGAAGGCTATGATCCAGAGGTTACGGATTATCACGTCGGGAAGTTAGCGGAGGCGGGACTTCTCAAGGCTCAATTCGTCTTCGGCACGGCGCCGCGAGCCATTGTGACCGAGTTGACATGGCAGGGGCATGAGTTCCTTGATGCAATCAGGAGCGCTTCTGTGTGGCAGCGGATCAAGAACAGGGTGACCAGTGAGGGCGGAAGCATTCCGTTTGAAGTGCTGAAGCCGCTTGCTATCGCGTACGCCAAGGAGTCGTTTGGACTACCGTCGGGTGCGTAGCGTACCTCACGCGGTGCACCTTGCCGCGAGCGGCTTCGGGTGCTTGGTGCCGAGACTGGTACAATTCAAGTGAAAGGTTCGAAGAGGGCGAAATCCAGAGGCTCGAATGCGTCAGAGAGAATTCTCATCTCTTGGGCGAGCCCAGACGAAAGGGCGCGAATACCAACCTGAATGCCCTTGGCCATCGCAAACCTGACGATCGGCTCGAAATCGATATCACCTGAATAGAGGTAGATCTTGTCGAGCGACCGATTGAACACGTGCGTAAGAAGATCGGTCGTGATGTTGATGTCCACGGTCTTAGTCTTTTTGGACTTCGCGTGCTTCTTGAAGACCCGGGGTACAACCTTCCCCAGGCTCTCGCGGTCATCGTCGATGTAGCTGTAGCGCTGGGAGTGGAGCTTTTCTTGAAACGAGAGTATTCGGTCGTCATCGCCCACGGCAGACGTATAATAGAGCACCCGAACGACGGTTTCACGAGGGCGACCGATCATCTCTGGGTGCCACACGAATACATCCTGCTCATGGATTACCTCGCTCAGAGGTTGCCGACCTTCCTTCACCATTTCCTGAAACCGGAAGGTGAGGTTCTCGCCATCAATGAAGTACATCGACCGCGGCATCGTCTGTATCCTTGGGTGATAGGCTCGATTCCCCGGGTTCGCGGCAGATCCTCTCTGCCTCGGCGGGCGTGACCGGATTCTCCTCTGCGGTATCACTCCGTTCCCGAAGGCCGGCCTCGCGACGCATCCCCTGTGCCGAACAAACACTGGAATGGGAGCAAGAGTGGTGGAATGATGAGCAGAACACGTAAAGGCGCTGAAGCAGCCGCTCGACAGCAAGGCGGACGCGACCGGTCTTGACCAGCTCTGCGAGCTAACGGCGCAGTTTGTGGAGGGTCGTCAGCCGTTCTTCCCCGGAAACGTGAAGGACCGTCTGATCGCTCCGGCCGGGGTAGCGATAAACCCGCGTTTCCCATATATTTTGCCGCTCCGCCGCACCGGCGGAGGTGTTTTCAACCTGCTCCGCGCGCACCGGCGCGGGGCCTCATGCCCACAGGAAGGTGAGTGTTGAGGGACTACGAGGCAGTGTACATCTTCGACTCGGCGCTCGAGGAGTCGCGGATCAACGAGAAGCTCGAGCGCTACCACGATCTGATCACCGGCGGCGACGGTGCCCAGATCACCGCGGTCGACCACTGGGGGAAGCGGCAGCTCGCCTACCCGATCGAGGACCGGGACAACGGCTACTACGTCGTCACCCAGTTCACCACGGCGCCGGAGTCGCTCACGGAGTACGAGCGGATCCTGAAGCTGGACGAGGAGCTCCTCCGCTATCTGGTCGTCATCAACGAAGGCGAGCTCACCACCTCGCCCTTCGCCAACCGGCCCGAGCGTTCCGAGGATGACGATGACGCAGAGGAGGACTGATCATGGCCGCACAGCGTAAGACCTGCCCGGTCTGTGAGTCCGGGAGCCGCCACGTCGACTACAAGGACGACCGTCTGCTCACCCGCTTCATCACCGAGCGCGGCAAGATCCTGCCGCGGCGGATCAGCGGAATGTGCGCGCGCCACCAGCGGCAGGTGAGCACCGCCATCAAGCGAGCGCGCTTCCTCGCCCTGGTCCCTTACATCGCGGGTCACGAGGGCTGAGTGGAAGCGGTCGGCGCGGAGGTCCGCGGACGCTGGAGCACCGCACTCGCCCTCGGCGGTGCGGTGCTCCTGCTGTACGTCCTCGACGCCTTCGCGCTGATCGCGCTGCCGCTGGCGGTGCTGCTGATCGCGCTGCCGCCATGGCGTCCTGCGACGCTGCTCTTCGCGGCCGTGGTGCTCCTCTGGGCGCTGGTCGTCGTTCCCGGCGTCGGCGCGTATGGCCTGATCACCCGTGGCTGGGCGCTCCTCGTCGCGGGTCTGTTCGTAGGGGCGCTCCTGCTCTGGCCCCGCTGGAGCTTCCTCCACCGCGCGCTGGCAGCGGTGGCGGGGGCGATGGCGCTTGCCGGTGCCGGGCTGGCGATCAGCGGCTCGTGGAGCGTGGTGGACGGGTTGATCGCGGATTTCTTCCGCTCCGCCCTCCTGGTCATGGCCGAGCGGCTGAACAGTCCGGCGCCCGACTCGCGCGTGTTGGGTTGGTTGCAGGCGAGCGCGGCCTCGCCCGCTGGTTTGGAGCGCGTACTGGCGTTGCGATCAGGGGTATTTCCGGCTCTGCTGGCGCTGCAGTCGCTTGCCGCGCTGGGAGTCGGCTGGTGGGCATTCGTGCGAATGGGCGGTGTGCGGGAGGGGGAGGGGCAGACGCTCCGCCCGCTGCGCGACTTTCGCTTTCACGACCAGCTCATCTGGCTGGTGATCGCCGGGCTGGTGCTGCTGCTGTTGCCGCTGGGGCCGGCGGCGAACCGGGTGGCGGCGAATCTGCTGGTCTTCATGGGCGCGCTCTACGCATTGCGTGGCGTGGCCATTTTCGTGTTCCTGGCGGGGAGGGCGCCGTCGCGCCTCTCGGTGTTCTTCGGAGCCCTTGCCGCCCTGTTTCTCTCTCACCTGGTGCTGACCGCCGCGGTGCTGGTCGGCCTGGGAGACACCTGGCTGGATGTGCGGCGCCGCGTGGCGCTGGCCTCCGCTGCCGGATCATAAGCGTAAGAGGAGTCATACTATCATGCAGGTAATCCTCAGGGAGCGCCTGGAGAACCTCGGCGACGCCGGGGAGGTCGTGGACGTCAAGCCGGGCTATGCCCGCAACTACCTGATCCCGCAGGGCCTCGCGTATGAGGCGAGCGCGGGGAACGTCCGCCGTATCGAGAACGAGCGCGCGGTGGTGCAGCGCCAGGCCGCCGATCAGCTCGCCGCCGCGCGGGCGCGGGTCGGTGAGATCGAGGCCATCAGCCTCACCTTCAACGCACGGGCGGCGCAGGAGGGCCGGCTCTTCGGCTCCATCACCACCGCCGACATCGCTGACCGGCTCGCCGCGCAGGGCGTCGAGGTGGACCGGCGCCAGATCGAGCTCGAGGAGCCGATCAAGTCGCTCGGCGTCTTCAGTGTTCCCATCCGGCTGCACTCCGAGATCCGTCCCGAGATCAAGATCTGGGTCATCAAGGAAGAGTAGCCGCTGGCTGAACAGCATGTGAAGGGGTCGGCGCGGCCGGCCCCCGTCTCCCAGGAGCGGATGAGCATTTCTTCAGTTGCAGTCGAGAGCCTGGACGTCTCCCCCGAGGTGGTGCGCGCGGTGGAGCTGCTCTTCGACCGGAAGGCGCTCGATGTCGCGCTGCTCGACCTGCGTACCCTCTCGAGCGCCACGGACTACTTCCTGATCGCCAGCGGCAGGTCGGATACACATGTGACCGCCATCGCGGACAATCTCGTCGACGAGATGAAGCAGATGGGCTGGCGCCCCGCCGGTGTCGAGGGGCTGCGCGGCGGCCGCTGGGTGCTGGTCGACTTCGTGGACTTCATCGTCCACGTCTTCCATCCGGCGGCGCGTGAGTTCTACCAGCTGGAGCGCCTCTGGGGTGACGCCCCGCTGCACCTCCTCGAGCCCACCGGCTGAGGCGGCAGCGGGGCGCTCGTCCCTCCTTCACCCTGCAGCGTACATTCGCCGACGGCTCTCATGGATACCTGCCGTTCTTCCTGGATCGCGCGTGCCGCTGCGGGGTGAGTCGGTTCCCGCTCACCCCGCGATGCATTCTGGTTCATGATGATTGACTCGCTCTCGCCTTCTGACAACGCAGGAGGGGAACTCCCCCCCCTCCTGGCGCTGGATCCTGCCGGCGACTCCATTCCCGACGTCCTCGCTGCGCTCGATCCCGGTCCGGTCGTGCTGCTGGTGGCCGCGGCGCACTCCTCCGGCTGGGCGGCGGACGCCGCAATCGCGCTGGCGACCACATGGGCGCAGGCGGGGCGGCGGATCGTCCTCGCCGATCTGCACCTCGAGGAGCCCGTGCTCCACGAGCGGCTCGAGGAGGCGAACCGCGACGGCGTGGTGGACATCTTCCTCTACGGCGCCTCGCTGGCGCGCAGTGCGCGGCAGGTGCCGGGGCGGAGCTTCTACCTGATTCCGGCGGGGACGTACGCCGCCGACAGCGGCGCGATCTTCCGCCATCCCCGCTGGCCGAAGCTGCTCGCCGGCTTTCGCGACGCGCATGCCTCCCTCCTCCTCTTCGCCCCCGCGGATGCGCCCGGGCTGGCGGCGCTCGCGAAGTGGAGCCCGCAGGCGATCCTGCTGGGAGAGCGCGATGCCGCCTCCGCGCTGCCGGAGGAGCTGGTGCTGCTCGCTACGCTGATGCCGCCGGCGCCCGATGGTGTTTCCACGGATCCCGCTTCGGTCGCGCCTCCTCTCACCGGTGAGACGGAATTCCGGGAGCCGGAGACGACGGCGCTCCTTCCGGAGGAGAGCGAGCCGCCGGAGATCCAGATCGAGCCGGAGGTGCGGGAGGAGAGCGATGCCGGGCCTGCCGGGGACGTAGCCGAGCCGACGATGGTGATCGCGACCCCAGAGGTCCGAGAGCGCGAGAGGGTCCCGCCAAAGAGCCCTGCTGCTGCGGCGGCCGCGGGGGAGCGGGAGGCTCGGAGCTATCGCAGAGCCTGGACGGTCGCGCTGTGGGTGGTGCTGGTCACCCTGGGACTGGCGGCGGCAGGGTACCTGGCGGTGCGCTATCGTCCCGATCTCATTGGCGGCATGACCGGCCCGGGGGATGGAGCTCGGAACGTGGAGCTGGCTTCCGCCGGCACCGGGGCGCCCGCTCCTCCACCGGCCCCCGCCACTCCGGCGGGTACCGAGCTGGCCTACGCGGTCCAGCTGATGGCCTTCCGCTCGCACGGTGCCGCACGCGAGCAGGCGGTGGCCGAGGAGCGGCGGCTCGGCGATCAGCCGGTGTACATCTCCCCGGAGCTGATCCAGGGCATCCTCTATTACCGCGTGCTTGCGGGTTTGCCCGCGGACTCCGCGGCCGCGCTCCGGCTGCGGCAGCGCCTGCTCGACGCGGGCGTCATCGACCCGGAGGACGCTGCCGGCTCGCTGGATCTGATCCAGTACGCTCCGTTCGCCTTCCAGCTCGGCGAGTTCTCCACCCGGCAGGCGGCCCTGGCGCGCACCGACTCCCTCGCGCAGCTCGGCATCCCCAGCTACCCGGCCGTGGTGCCGTACTCCGACGGCAGCGAGCGCTGGCGGCTCTACGGCGGCGCCTTCCGCGACAGCCTCCACGCGGAGGGGATGCGGGAGCTGCTCGGACGGGCCGGACTGGAGCCGCCTCTCGTCGAGCGCCTCGGAAGACCCAGCGCCAGCGCCCCATGAGGCTGAGCGCGCTCCGGCTCCAGGGCTTCAAGTCCTTTGCGGACCGCACCTCCCTGGAGTTCCGCGAGGGCGTCACCGCGATCGTCGGCTCCAACGGCTGCGGCAAGTCCAACGTCGCCGACGCCATCCGCTGGGTGCTCGGCGAGCAGCGGGCGAGCGCGCTCCGCGGCGCCCGCATGGACGAGGTGATCTTCGGCGGAAGTCTCCGCCGCCGCCCCCTCAACCTCGCCGAGGTCTCGCTCCTCTTCTCCAACGAGGAGGGTCGCGTTCCCATCCCCCAGGCGGAGATCGAGGTGGCGCGCAAGGTCTTCCGCGAGGGTGGCAGCGAGTACCTCCTCAACCGCTCCTCCTGCCGGCTGCGCGACATCCAGCACCTGCTGCGCGACACCGGCCTCGGCGCCAACGCCTACGCCACCATCGAGGCGGGGATGATCGAGACCCTCCTCAGCGACCGCGCCGAGGAGCGGCGGATGCTCTTCGAGGAGGCGGCCGGCGTCGGGCGCTACAAGGACAGCCTGCGCGCCGCCGCCCGCCGCCTCGACGCCGCCGAGGCCGATCTGGCGCGCCTGGGCGACCTGGTCGCCGAGGTCGAGTCGAAGGTGCGCTCCCTCGCCCGGCAGAGGCGCAGGGCGCAGCGGCACCAGGAGCTGCAGGACCGCCGGCTTGAGCTGGAGATCGCCCTGGCACGCAGCGAGCTTGCGACGCTAGAGAAGGTGCTCGCAGAGGGCGCGGAGCGCCTCGCCCGGCTGGCAGAGGAGGAGAGCCGCGCCCGCGCTGATCGCGAAGAGGCCGAGGCACTCGGTGAAGCCCGCCGCGCCAATGCGGCACAGCTCGCCGGGCGCCGCACGACGGTAGCCGGGCGGCTGGAGGAGGTACGACGCCGGCTGGACGAGCGGGAGCGCGAGGTGCCGCTCACCGGCGAGCGCCGCTAGCACGCCGAGATGCGCCTACAGCAGCTCGTGCGCGAGCACTCCGAGCTGGCGAAGCGCGCCTCCTCCCTCAGCGCCGAGGCGGAGCGGCTGACGGAAACGCGCCGCCGTGCCGCGGAGACGCTCCGTTCCCTGCAGGAGCGCCGCGAGGCAGGGGCAGAGGAGAACGAGAAGCTGCGCTCCGCCCTGACCGCCCACCGCCGGGCGAGCGAGGACGCAGCCTCGCGCACCCGCGAGCTGGCGCGCGAGATCGCCACCGCCGAGGGGGAGCGCACCGCCGCCGAGCGCCGCCGCCGCGAAGCCGAGGAGCGGCTCCCTCGTCTCGAGGAGCGGGAGCGCGAGATCGCCGCGCAGCTCGAGGCTCTCAGTGCGCAGGGCACCCTCTGGGGCGCACAGGCGGAGGAGCTGCGCGCTCGCCTCACCGCCGCGTCCTCCGCGGCTCAGACGGCAAAGGAGGAGATCCGCGCCCTCCGCGAGCAGGAGGCGCAGGCCCGCACCGCGCTCCGCGCCGCTGAGGATCGTCTCGCGCGCCTCGCCTCTCAGCTCTCGGCGCGCGAGGCGCTGGAGGCGAGCTACGAGGGATTCGCCCCCGCCGCCCGCGCGCTGCTCGCCGCTCGTGGCCGCTTCCCCGGCGTCCACGGCCCGCTCGCCGATTTCATCGCGCCTGCCGAGGGGGGTGCTGAGGAGGTGCGGGCGATCGAACGCTACCTCGGCCCGCTGCTGCAGGCCGTGGTTGTCGAGGACCTCGCCACCGCAAGGGCGGTCCGCCGCTGGTTCCGCGAGGAGTGGAAGGGAGGTGGCTCACTGCTGCTACTGCCTGGACCCCCCTCCCCCGGCCCCTCCCCCGCAGTAGTCCGGTGCGATAGCAGCGCCAGGGGGGAGGGGAGCACTGCAGAGCCTGCCACAACCGAGGAGCCGAGGCTTGGCAGGATCGAGTTCCCCCTCTCCCAGCATTGGGAGAGGGGGTTAGGGGGTGAGGGCGCCGCATGGGTCCGCCTGCTCCTGGCCGACCTGCAGGTCGGCGCCGACGGTGATCCGCTCGAGGAGCATCATCCCGGCACCGCGCGCGTCGGTCCCGGCGGCGAGGTGGTGGACGCTCGCGGCGTGATCCGCCTGGGAGAGCAGGGGACCGGGACGGGGGAGGGAATCCTCACCCGCCGTGAGGCGCTGCAGCGCCTGCGGGAGGAGCGTGACGCCGCCGCCGCCGAGCGCGACGCCCGCGCCGCCCAGCGGGATGCACTCGCGGCGTCGCTCACTGCGGCAGAGGAGCGCGCGCGGGAAGCGGACGATCAGAGCCGCAGCCTGGGCACCGAGCTGCAGCGGCTGGAGGCGGAGGCCGCCGGCGGCAGTCAGCGCCTGGCACGTCTGCGGGAGGACCGTGACGAGACGAGCCGCACGCTCACCAGCCTGCGGCAGAATGTCGCCGAGGCGGCTGCGCGCATCGTGACGCTCGATGCCCGTCTCGCCGAGCTGCGGCAGGCAGCGGAGATGGCTGGCACTCAGGCAGAGGATGCACGTTGCCGCCTGGTCGAGCTGGAGGCGCAGTGGGAAACGGTGCGCGAGGAGGAGGCGGAGCTGCGCGTCGCCCTCGCCCGCGCCGAGGGCGAGGCGCGCGATGCCGAGCGCCGC
>JBPCIT010000386.1:0-2766 GCA_051006015.1 Longimicrobiaceae bacterium | reverse complement strand
TGGTCATGCCGCGCGCCGCGTGCAGCATGACCCCGCCCGTACCGCCCATGATGAAGTGCAGCTGCTCCATCTCCCCGTCGGGCCGCACGCGGCTGATGAAGCCGTTGTTGGCCCGCTCGCCCGGGGGGCCATTGAAGTTGCCGACGAAGTAGACGTCCTGCTCCGGATCGTAGCGCACCGATTCGGGGCCGCTGAACCCAGCGACGCTGGTCGCCAAGACGGCAGCCTCGGGGGATGGGGCGGGTTCCGGCGCGGCCGGGGCGCAGGCCGCGAGCAGGAGCGCGACCAGGGGGAGTCGTCGGCACGGGCGAGAGCGGATCATCGGCTGCTCCGAGTTTCGGGTCGAGAGGTCGACGGCACTGTCACCATCACCGTCGGCGGATGTGCGTAATCGTTCCAGAGCCGGTCGAGCTGACCGGCGTCGGGGGCGCCGTCGTAGACGACGAAGCGGTAACGGGCAATGTACGGCTGGCCCGGCTGGATCGCCCAGTCCCCGGCCTGGGAAGGAGCCCAGTTGAAGAAGGGCTCCGTCGGGTGGATCCGCATGTGCTGCGGGAATCGGAAGTTCTCCGGATGGCCCAGGATGCCGACCCCGGCGAGCGCACCCTCCACAAAGCCTCCGATATGGCACCAGCGGGCGCGGGTGCCGTGGCCGTCGCTTCGGTCCCTCCCCTCCGAGGTCAGAAAGAAGGTGTTCTCCTCGCCGTTCCACTCGCGCCGGCCGCGGAAGCCGACACCGCCGTAGTGGTACTCCGGCAGGAGCAGGACACTCGAAGAGGCGGTCGTCTGTACCACCTCCAGGTCGAAGATGCGGTAGGGGCGACCACTCCCCTGCACGTTGTAGAGATGAACGGTCCACGTCTCGTCCAGGGCGCCCCTGGGGCTCGGGGCCGTCAGATCCAGGTAGCGGTGGCGGGCACGGAAGCCGGCGTGAACGGACCCGCTCCAGGTGGTATCGAGTGATACCGGCTCCACGGTACCTTTGCGGTCGCCCATGTTCCAGAAGTCCAGCTCACGCCCCTCGAACACCGTTCTCGTCCAGGCGGCCCAGATCCCGTGATGATGGAGGTGGTTCGGGGGATAATCGTCCGTGATGATCTTACCAGCGGGAGTATGGACCGGGTGGATGTATCCGCCTCGGCGGAAGACTGGATCCACCTCTGGACCAGGCAGTGGAGTTTCGCTGGCGTTGTACCGGAGGACAGGCTGTCCTGCGACCGCCAGGGTGACGGCACCCTCCCCCCGCTGTGCTTGCACGCCTGGAGCCGCATCGATTGCAACGGCTTCGAGCCGGTAGCGCCGGGTCGCGCCTGCCGCCAGCCGTTCGAGGATGAAGGTCGCCTGCCGTCCTGCGCTGAGCTGCACCGGGATCACCCGCCCAGCTTCATCCACCAGTCGAAAGCCCGCGCCCGAAGCGCCTCCGGGGAGAGGGAAAGAGACCGGGACTTCCTCGCGATCGAACTCGCCCGCGGCGACCTCTACCGTGTAGGCGGGGATGCCCGGCGGGCGCAGCGAGGCGCACCCCGCCAGCAACAGGAGCAGGAGGATACGGCATCTCGCGATGAGCCTCATGGATCGATCTGGCATCGAGGAACTAATGGAATCCGCGTGTCGGTTGCTAAACCTGTGCAGGAGCAGCGCAGCACGATGAACAGTTCATGCACCCAGCAGCCTGATGTCCCGTCAAAGCCCCTACCGGGCCGCTCACTGCCGCACCTGCATCAACTCCTCCTCCGTCCACGGGCGGCCGCGGCCGGTGGTGTATCCGCGGATCTCCCGCACCTCCTGCGGGCGGATGGGGCTCGCCCGGTGGCCCCAGTCGCGGCGGAGGTAGGTGAGCACCGCCGCCAGCTGCTCGTCGGAGAGCGCGGCGCCGAAGGGCGGCATCAGCATCTCCCCCTCCTTGCCGTGCAGCACGATCCGGATCGGCCGGCCGGGGTCGCCGAGCACCCAGCTCGAGCCGACCAGCCTCGCGCCCAGTCCCGGCATTCCCATACCGCTCTCCTGGTGGCAGGGGGCGCAGCTGGTCCGGTACTGCTGCTTTCCGGACTCGAACTGCTGCTGCTCTTCCGGCGTGAGCGGACGGGCATCAGGGCGGGCGGGGGGATTCGGGTTGCCCGGCCAGTCCAGGAAGCGCACGATCCGCTCCGCCCGCGCACGCACCTCCACGTCAGCGGAGGAGGCAGCGGACAGCAGCCCACCTGGTCTGCGGCCGAGCCGGATGGGACTCACCTCCGGGCCCGCTGATTCCGGGATCAGCTCCCGCCAGCCATCCAGCAGTGCGAGCCGCTGTGAACGGGCGCGCGATTCCTCGCCGATCCAGCTCAGCAGCCGCTCCCTCTCCCCGGTGCGCTCCGCCCGGAGCACCGTCGCGGCGAGCCGGGTGACGGCCCCCTCCGGCCCGGGCCCCGGCGTCGCCAGCACCCGCTCCAGCGCCGCCAGCTCCTGCCCCACGAGTCCGCTGATCGCTACATCCACCTGGATCGGGTCGTCGCCGTGGCGGGTGAGCACCTCCGCGAGGGGTGCAATCCGCTCCTCGGCAGGAAGCTCGCCCAGCGAGGCCGCCAGCTGCCAGCGGACGACGGGCGCCGGATCCTCCAGCCGCTGCAGCACCGCGGCGCGGAGCGCAGGCTCGTCCCGAACCAGGTACGGCTCGGCGATCCGAAGGGCCGCCGCGCGCACGTGCGCCGACCCATCCGAGAGCGCCTGTTCGAGCGTCTGCGGATCCGCCTCCCCCAGCCCGTCCAGCGTCCAGAGCGCGTGCAG
>JBPCIT010000385.1:0-12180 GCA_051006015.1 Longimicrobiaceae bacterium | reverse complement strand
TTCCTCCACCGGATGTGACGCCGAGATCTCCACAGCCTCATGCACCTGCACCGCGTGCCCTGCGGTGGGGTGCTCGCTGCTCACCGCTGCGGTCTGCGGTGACAATGCGCAGCCGGCGCCGAGTGCCATCATGGCGGCGAGCGCGCCGCCCAGGCGGATCCTTTTCATCTACTCTCCCGCATTGGCCGGAATCGATTGGTGTCGCGCCATGTGCGAGCCGCGCGAGAGGCTCCCACAAGGCTCATCTGTTTCCCTTCTACCCCGTTGCCCTGCCGTAGGTTACGGCCTGCGAAAATTTGTCGGCGATGGTATGGACGATGCAATGGCCGGTAAACAGATGGTGGCCCGACCTGCCGGTCGGCTGGACAGGGTAGTTCCGCAGAAGCAGGAGGAGTCATGATCGCCAGTTGCCGGGTCCGCCTCGTTCAATGGGCCCTCAGCATTGTAATTCCCCCTCGCGGGCTGTGCATCGTCGGACCGATCCCCGGCGGGGCCGGCGCCCGATCCACCGACCGCGGCACTCGCCGAGGTGGTGCGCGCGGAGGCCCGACCTCTTAGCGGCGCCGCGAGTGATTACGATCCGCTCATGGAGCGCATCGGCGATGCACGGGTGGTGCTGCTGGGGGAGGCCACCCACGGCACGCACGAGTTCTACCGCGAGCGTGCGCGCATCACCCGGCGGCTCATCGAGGAACGGGGCTTCACCATCGTCGCCGTCGAGGCAGACTGGCCCCGTGCCTACCGGGTCAACCGATTTGTACGCGGCGCAAGCGATGATGCCAGCGCCGAGCAGGCGCTCGGCTAGTTCACCGACTTCCCGCGCTGGATGTGGCGAAACACCGACGTGCGCGACCTCGCCCAGTGGATGCGTGCCCGCAACCAGGCGGGCCCACAGGGTGACGCGCAGGTCGGGTTCTATGGGCTGGATCTGTACTCGCTCTACCTTTCCATCGAGGAGGTCGTGCGCTATCTCGAGAGGGTGGACCCTCAGGCGGCGCAGCAGGCGCGGGGTCGCTACGCCTGCTTCAACCGGTTCGGCGGCGACCCGGTCGCCTACGGCCGCGCGGTGACATCAGGCAGCGCTCCCTCGTGCGAGACTCCGGCCCTAGAGCAGCTCCAGGAGCTGCAGCGTCGCGCGGCCGAGCTGGGCCGCCCGGACGACGACCGCTTCAACGCGCTGCAGAACGCCCGCGTGGTCAAGAACGGCGAGGAGTACTACCGCGTCATGTTCACCGGCAGTGTCGCTTTCTGGAATCTGCGCGACAAGCACATGGCCGAGACGCTGGACGCGCTGCTCCAGCACTTCGCGGCGAAGGGAGTGCAGGCCCGGCCGGTGGTGTGGGAGCACAACTCGCACATCGGGGATGCGCGGGCCACGCTGATGGGAGAGCAGGGGGAGTGGAACCTGGGCCAGCTCGCGCGGGAGCGCTACGGCAGCGATGCGGTACTGGTGGGCTTCACCACCAACAGCGGCACGGTGATGGCGGCCTCGGAGTGGGGCGGCTCGCCAGAGCGCAAGCGGGTGCGGCCGGCGCTTCCGGAGAGCTACGAGTTCGTGCTCCACACCACGGTAATCCCCTCCTTCTTGCTTCTTCTGAACGGCGGGGCGGGGGAGGCGCTGCGGGCGCCACGGCTGGAGCGCGCGATCGGCGTGCTCTACCTGCCGCAGACGGGGCGCGCCAGCCACTACTTCCGCGCGAGCCTGTCGCACCAGTTCGACGCGGTGATCCACTGGGACGAGACGCGCGCGCTGGAGCCGCTGCGGTAGGGACAGCAACGAAATGGTGAAGGCGGGGGAGAGCTGAGCAGCCCTCCCCCGCCTTCGCGTTTCAACCACTGGCTCGCGGCCCCCGCTATGCCATCGGGTGGCGGTAGAAGGCGGAGTAACGGCCGGTGAGGTGGTGCTCGAGCTGGCGCTCGATGTCGGCCAGCAGGCTGCTCGCGCCGAAGCGGAAGAGCTCGGGGCGAAGCCAGCGGGTGCCCAGCTCCTCCTTCATCATCAGCATCCACTCCAGCGACTGCTTGGCGGTGCGGATGCCGCCCGCCGGCTTGAACCCGACCTCGTGCCCGGTGCGCTCCAGGTAATCGCGGATCGAGCGCACCATCACCAGCCCCACCGGCAGGGTGGCGTTGACGCTTTCCTTGCCGGTCGGGGTCTTGATGAAGTCCGCTCCCGCCATCATGCACACCAGGGATGCGCGCTCGACGTTGCGCAACGTCGCCAGCTCGCCGGTGGCGAGGATCGTCTTCAGGTGTGCCTCACCGCACGCCTCGCGGAAAGCGCGCACCTCGTCGTAGAGCGCCTCCCAGTTGCCGGTGAGCACGTGCGCGCGGGTGATGACGATGTCGATCTCCTCGGCGCCTTCCGCCACCGAGGCACGGATCTCCTCGACCCGCTGGCGGAAAGGGGAGAGGCCCGCGGGGAAACCCGTGGAGACGGCCGCCACGGGGACGCCGGAACCGCGCAGCGCCTCGACCGCCACCGGGACGAGCGAGTGGTAGACGCAGACGGCGGCGGTGCGGATCGGCAGCTCCGTAGCCCCGAGCGCCTCGAGCAGGTCCTCGCGCACCGGTTGGCGCGCCTTGGCGCAGAGCCGCCGCACGTTGCCCGGGGTGTCGTCACCCGCCAGGGTGGTCAGGTCCATCAGGGTGATGGCGCGCAGCAGCCAAGCCGCCTGCCACTGCTTCTTCACCGTCCGCCGCGAGCCGATGGTGGAGGCGCGTCGCTCGACGGCGCTGCGGTTTACCCGCACCTCGCGCACCCACTCCAGCTCGAGCGGGATCCCCGTATTGCGCGCCACGGCGCCGCCGTGCTCCTCGCGGGGTGCGGCGGCGGGAGAGGGATCGCTGTCGATCCGCAGCGTCTCCTTCAGCTTCCTCTTGATCGTTGCCATTGGCACTCTGCTCCACCCCCGGCGCTCACCGGAAGAAGTTCCAGCCACCGCAGATACCGGCGGCGATCCGGAGAAGATACCGCCGCATCTCCCGGACCGCTACGCGCGCGCTGCCCCGCCGAGTACCGCGGCCCCCGCCGTGGCGCCGGCGCCGAAGGAGACGAGGAGCACCGGTTCGCCATGAGGCAGATGCCCCTCGCGCAGCGCCTCGTCGAGCGCGAAGGGAACGGTGGCCGCGCCGGTGTTGCCGTAGCGCTGGATGTTGATGTAGAAGCGCTCGAGCGGCAGCTCCATCTCGCGGGCGAGCCCCTGGATGATGCGCAGGTTCGCCTGGTGCGGGATCACCCGACCAACGTCGCCACGGGTAAGACCGGCACGCTCCAGCGCGCTGTCCGCCTGCTGGCACATCGTGCGCACCGCGGGACGGAAGAGGCGGCTTCCCTCCATTCGCAGCAGGTGGGCGCGCTCGGCGAGCACCCGCTCATCGAAAGGCCGACGCGCTCCGCCCGCCGGACGGAGCAGAGCGCCGGCGAGGCGCCCATCCGCCCACCAGGAGAGCGCACGCAGCGAGAGCGGCCCCTCACCGGGAGCGAGCACGACAGCACCCGCCGCGTCGCCGAAGAGCGGGCCGGTCGCGGGGTCGCTCCGGTCGGTGACGGTCGAGAGCTTCTCCACCCCCACCACGAGCGCGAGGGGCGCCGCGCCCGCCCGCAGCAGGGCATCCGCGGTGATCAGGGCGTACATCCACCCCGCGAAGCCGGCCTCGATGTCGAAGCAGGCCGCGCCGAATGCGCCGATGCGCGCCTGCAGCTCGCAAGCCGTCGGCGGGGTGAGGTGATCGGGAGTGGTGGTCGCCACCACAATCACGCCGAGTTCGCCGGGCGCGGCGGCCGCTGATTCGAGCGCCGCCCACGCGGCGTTGACGGCCATGGCCGCCGTGCCCTCCGCCTCCCCGGCGACGCGGCGCTCCCGGATCCCGGTCCGGCGGAGAATCCACTCGTCGCTCACGCCGGCTGCGCGGGTGATCTCCTCGTTGCCGAGCGCCTGCTCCGGAGCGTAGCGACCCGTGCCCGCGATGTGAGTCATCGACGTCCTGAGGTGCAGACATGCAGGGGCGAAGATCCCGGCCCACAGCCTCCGGAGCACCCGCCGCGGCGGCCTCTGCCTTGCTTCGGTTTTCGTTTGGGAATACTGTTGCGCTCCTTCTTCTCGATGCTACCGCTATGCCGCACCCGTGAGCGACCGCCCGCCGCACGACGCGAACCGCGCCCGTGACGCGCTCCTGCGCCGCTATCTCGCCGAGTGGGGAGGCAGCGTCCTGCGCGCCGCGGGTGGTTCGGCGCAGGAGGAGACCCACCTGGTTTGTGTCGTCGGCTTCGCCGCCGCGGCCGGTCCGGCCGCAGAGGCTCCGGACCTGTCGGCGCTTCACCCAAACCTCCAGGTTCTCGACACCCTGGCCTCGAGCGGCGTCCGGAGAAGCAACCTGCGCGCCAATGCCATTCTGGTAGAGGAAGATCCGGTGCAGGCGGCGCGGCTGGTCGCCCGGCTGCAGACCGCAGGCTTCGGGGCACGGGTACGCGAGACGCGGGATCTCGATGCGTTGGAGCCGGGAGAGATCGCGGTGGTCGCCGCGGGATTCGCGGAGCTCTCCGCCGAGCTGCTGCGCTACACCGCGCCTCCGCGCCGTGCGCTCTATCTGCTCGATCCGCCGGCACCCGGAATGCTCCCGCTGCAGGCGCTGCAGCCGCTGGTGCAGCAGGCGGCGGGGGATCTGGTGATCCGCTTTCCTGCCGCGGAGCTGCACAAGCAGGCCCGCTTTCGCGGCATCGCCGTCGCCGACCTGCCGCTCTACGCACGGCGGATCGTCGAAGGGTACTCGGCGCTCTTCGGTGACACCCGCTACGAGTGGCTCTCCCTCTGGCGCGCCGCGGAAAAGGAGGGAGGCGCGGAGGGCGCGGCCGTCGCCGAGGCCCGGATGCTCGAGCACTACCGCAGCCGGCTGGCGGAGATCGACCCGGAGGTGGCAATCCGCTGGGTGCCGCTCGCGGCGGCGGGTGCCGACGCGGGCACGCACTATCACTTTCTTGTCACGCGCGACCCGGAACGCGCGCTTCTCATGAACCGGGCACTGCACGCAGCGCGGCTCGCCGGCGAGGTGGCGTGGGGGGATGCACTCTCCGGCTTCGTACGGATCGAGGAGAGCGGCGTTCTCGACCTCTTCGCGTCCGGGGAGAGCAGCGGCCCGGGCGACATCCGCACGCGGGAGGTGAACCTGACCGCGCTCGCGCACGAGATTGCCACCACCTTCGTGGGGCGGAGGGTGCGCTTTCGGGAGGTGCTGATGGAGCTCGTGGATACGGATCTGTTCGTCGAGGAGATCAGACGAGCGATGACCCTGCTCAAGCGTGACGGGCGTGCTGCCTATGCCTCGCTGAACGGCGATGCGGAGGTCACCTTCTGAGGTGTCCCGCCTCCTGGCGGAGACGGGACACGAGCGCAATCCGGCAGCGAGAGATTAGAACCAGTCCTGGTCGTACTGCCCGCGGTTCTGGCCACCACCCCGCTGGCCGCCGCTACCACCGTAGCCGCCGCCGTAGGAGCCGCCACCCATTCCACCACGGTTCCTGCCGTGCCCGCCGCCCTGCTGACCGCCGCCGTAGCCGCCCTGGCCACCACCGAAGCGACCGCCGCCGCCGCTCTGGCGGCCCCACTGGCTCGGCTCGCCCTGACTGGTCCGGTCAAAGCCGCCCCGGCCTCCGCCGTAGCCCCCTCCACCCATGCCGCCGCCGTAGCCACTGCCACCGCCGTAGCCGCCCTGGCTACCACCGTAGCCGCCGCCCTGCTGACCGCCGCGCATGCCGCCGCCGCGATTCCTGTCGAAGTCCTGTCCGTAGCGTGCCATCTTCGTTCCTCCTGCTCCAGGTTCTGCACTCTGGATCGCTCTGCCGAGGAATCCGATCCGTACGTCTCGCCCGTCCCAAGTCCAACCAGGAACGGTGTTTACCAATGCTGCAAGTTGCGCACCGCGGGCCGCCATCTGGCGGCTCCATCCGGAGGGCGGATTCCCCGCCGGCGCGGCCCGGTTTCGCCGCGCTCCGGCACCCGGAGCGGCGGAGAGCGGTGGCGTGCTGGCATACGGCCTGCTACAGAGCTTCGCACCTCATTTCACCCCCAGACGGAGGGCACCCCGAATCCATGAACGGCTAACCAGTGCCGGTCATGACGGTTATGACAACGGAATGGCGGGAGTACAGGGAGCTGCATGACCATAGCACGCCCCCGGCCGCGGGCGATCTCATGGTCCTCGAGAAGCTCCACAGTCCCCAACTCGATAACGAACGGGACATCCTGGTATACCTGCCGCCCTCCTATGAGACGGAAGATCGGCGTTACCCGGTGATGTACATGCACGACGGGCAGAACCTCTTCGACCCGGCGACCAGCTTCTCGGGTGACTGGGAGGTGCACACCACCATGGCGTCCGCGAGCCACCGCGGGATCGAGGCCATCGTGGTCGGAATCCCCAACATGGGTCCGGAGCGGTGCAACGAGTACAGCCCCTTCGAGGACGATGAGCGGGGTGGTGGTATGGGTGATCAGTACCTCTCGTTCATCATCGAGACCGTCAAGCCCATCATCGACCGCGACTTCCGCACGCTGCCCGACCGTGCCCACACCGGCATCGCCGGCTCGTCACTTGGGGGTTTGATCAGCATCTATGGATTCTTTCGCTTTCCGGAGGCCTTCGGGTTCGCCGGCGTCATGAGCCCGGCGCTCTGGTTCGCGGACCGTGCCATCTTCCCCTACCTGGTGGAGCAGCCCTACGTGCCGGGCAAGATCTACCTCGATGTCGGCACGCAGGAGGGAAAGAGGACGCTGGTCAACGCCCGGCAGTTGCACAAGCTGCTGTTGAAGAAGGGCTATCGGCTCGGGCTGGATCTGCTGTATGTCGAGGAGAAGGGGGCGGGGCACAGCGAGTCCGCGTGGGCGCGAAGACTGCGCAAGACCATCCCCTTCCTTCTCCGCAGAATTCCCACCATCCGCTGACGGGAGGAGCCATGGTACGCGAGTTCCATCGCTGGCACAGCCCTTCTCTGGGACGGGAGATGGACCTGCTCATCTTCGGGCACGCCGGAGCCCGAGTGCTGGTCTTTCCGACCTCGCAGGGCCGCTTCTTCGAGTGGGAGGACCGCGGAATGATGAAGGCGCTCGGCGAGCACCTCGACCGCGGATGGCTGCAGCTGTATTGCGTGGACAGCGTGGACGCGGAGAGCTGGTACGCACGCTGGAAGCATCCGCGGGACCGAGCAAGGCGGCAGGTCGAGTACGAGAACTACCTGGTCAACGAGGTGCTTCCCCTCAGCCGGCAGAAGAACCCGAACCCGTTCCTCGTCACCACCGGCGCGAGCTTCGGCGCCTACCATGCCGCCAACCTCGCCTGGCGCCACCCGCACTTGGTCAACCGGGTGCTCGGGCTGAGCGGTGTCTACAAGATCGACAACTTCACCGACGGCTACACCGACGCGAACATCTTCTGGAACAACCCGGCCGCCTTCATCTCCGCGCTGAACGATCACGGGCATCTGGAGGCGATGCGCCGGCAGGACATCATCATGGTCACCGGCCAGGACGATCCCCACCGCGAGCACAACAAGTACGTCTCCGGTCAGCTCTGGCAGAAGGGCGTCGGCAACGCGCTGCGGGTCTGGGACGACTGGGCCCACGACTGGCCCTGGTGGCACCAGATGATCCAGCTTTACATTGGGGGACACGACTGAACGTGGAGCTTCTTTGACAGGGGGGAGAGCAATGGCACAGAAAGTCGGATTGATCGTGGGGCGCGAGTGGTCCTGGCCGCCCCGGTTCATCGAGGAGCTCGTGCGGCGGGACGAGGGAGTGGTGGCGGAGTTCGTCAAGATCGGCGACCCCACCGGTGCACCGGAGATGGACCAGGAGATCCCCTATGCGGTCATCATCGACCGCATCTCCCACGAGGTTCCGTTCTACCGCACCTACCTGAAGCACGCCGTCCTGCAGGGGGTTCACGTCATCAATAACCCCTTCATGTGGACGGCGGACGACAAGTTCTTCGGAGCCTCGCTCGCCACCAAGCTGGGCATCGCCAGCCCGAAGACGGTGGCGCTGCCGAACCGCGAATACGTGCCCGGCATCGTGCACGACGAGTCGCTGCGCAACCTCGTCTTCCCGCTGGACTGGGAGGGGATCATCGACTACGTGGGGCTGCCCTGCGTGCTCAAGGACGCGCACGGCGGCGGGTGGAAGGAGGTGTACGTCTGCCGCACCCTGGATGAGCTGATCGAGAACTACAACAACTCCGGGCGGCTGACGATGGTGGTGCAGGAGTTCATCAGGTGGGAGCACTTCGTGCGCTGCATCGTCCTGGGGCAGGAGAAGGTGCTGCCGATGAAGTACGATCCGGGCGAGCGCAAGTACATCGTCGAGCACGAGCACATGAGCCCCGAGGTGGGACAGCGGGTGATCGAGGATTCGCTGAAGCTGGTGCGCGCGCTCGGCTACGACATGAACTCGATGGAGTGGGCGATCCGCGACGGCGTGCCCTATGCGATCGACTTCATGAATCCCGCGCCGGACTTCGACCTTTACTCACTCACCCCGCACTACTTCCAGTGGGTGGTCGAGAACATGGCTGAGCTGGTGATCGACCTGGCGACGAATCCTCGCCCGCAACTTCGGGAGCTGCGCTGGAGCGACCTGCTCGCCGCTCCGCAGATCCGACCACAAGCGGCAGTCTGAGAGGGGGAGAAGCGCGATGGCCTTGCTACAGGAAGCAATCGGCACCTACCACGACCTGCTCACCGAGGAGCTGGCGCTTGAATCCGACGCGCAGATGCGCGACCAGCTCCAGCGGCGCGGCCTCTTCTTCGGCGATCGTCCGCTCTGCAGCGTGCTGCGGCCGCGCTTCCTCACCGCCGTGCAGTACAACTACCTGCAGCGCCGCTGCGAGATCATGCTCCGGGCCTTCGACAAAGCCTACCAGGCGGCGATGGCGGATGCCGGATTCCGCGCGCAGTTCGGCCTGCTGGAGTGGGAGGAGGAGCTGATCCAGGAGGATCCCGGCTTCCGCAGTCCCACCCCGGTCTCGCGGCTGGACGCCTTCTTCGTGCATGACCGCGGCGGCCTCCGCTTCACCGAGTACAACGGCGAGACCCCCGCGGCCGCGGCGTACAACGACGTGCTCGCCGAAGTGTTCCTGGGCCTGCCGATCATGCGCGAGTTCCTGCGGCGCTTCGAGGTTCGCCCTCATCCCGCGAGACACAATGTGCTGCACGCGCTGATCGACTCCTACCAACAGTGGTCCGGGCGCCGCGAGCTGCCGCGCATCGCGATCCTGGACTGGCGCGAGGTGCCGACCTACAGCGAATTCGTGATCAGCGCCGAGTACTTCCAGCGCCAGGGGCTGCAGTGCACCATCGCCGACCCGCGGGAGGTCGAGTACCGGGGCGGGCGCCTCTACGCCGGCGACTTCCAGGTGGACCTCATCTACAAGCGGGTGCTCATCAGCGAGCTGATCGAGCGAGGCGGGATGGACCATCCCGTGGTGCGGGCGGTGAGGGACCGCGCGGTGTGCATGGTCAACCCCTTCCGCTGCAAGATCCTGCACAAGAAGGCGAGCCTGGCGGTGCTGAGCGACGAGCAGAACGCCGGCCTCTTCACCGAGGAGGAGCGCGAGGCGATCGACGCGCACATCCCCTGGACCCGCCGGGTCGAGGAGCGGTACACTGCTTACCGCGGTGAGACGGTGGATCTGATGCCCTTCCTCGAGGAGAACCGCGAGCACCTGGTGCTCAAGCCCAACGATGAGTATGGCGGTACGGGGATCGTCCTGGGGTGGGAGGCCAGCGCCGACGAATGGCAGCTTGCGCTGGACACCGCGCTCGTCGAGCCCTTCATCGTGCAGGACCGCATCACCCTTCCCACCTCGCCCTATCCGAGCGTGGTGGACGGCAAGCTGGAGATCTTCGACCGCATCGTCGACACCGCCCCCTTCTGCTTTTACGGCAGCTACATGGACGGTTGCTTGACGCGCCTCTCGACAGCGTCGCTCGTCAACGTGACGGCGGGGGGAGGCTCGAGTCTGGCCACCGTAGAGGTGGAGAAGCGCTGAACCGCGAAAGGGGACACCATGAAGGCGCCATCACTTACCATCGGGATCGAGGAGGAGTACCAGATCATCGATCCGGAGACCCGGGAGCTTCGCTCCTACATCACCGAGATCCTGCAGGAGGACCACGTCATCCTCGGGGAGATCAAGCCGGAGCTCCACCAGTCGATGGTGGAGATCGGCACCCGGGTCTGCGAGACGCCCGCGGAGGCGTGCGCCGAGCTGAGGCGGCTGCGTGGGCTGGTGATGAGCCTTGCTGCCCGCAAGGACCTGCGGGTGGTCGCCGCCGGCACCCACCCCTTCTCCTCCTGGCTCGAGCAGGAGATCACGCCGCTCGAGCGCTACCTCGGAGTGCAGCAGGACATGCAGCAGCTCGCGCAGCAGCTGCTGATCTTCGGCACGCACATCCACATCGGCATCGAGGACCGCGAGTTCATGATCGACGCCATGAACGTCGCCCGCTACTTCATGCCGCACCTGCTCTGCCTCTCCACCAGCTCTCCCTTCTGGATGGGGAGGAACACCGGTCTGAAGTCGTACCGCAGCGTGGTCTTCCGCAACTTCCCCCGCACCGGGGTGCCGCGCATCATGCGCTCCTGGGGGGATTACAAGTACCTCGAGCAGAAGCTGGTGCAGACCCACTGTATCCCGGACGGCTCGAAGATCTACTGGGACGTTCGGCCGCACCACAAATTCCCTACCCTCGAGTTCCGTTTCCTCGACATCTGCACCCGGGTGGACGAGGCGGTGAGCATCGCCGCCATCCTGCAGGCGATCGTGGCCAAGCTCTGGAAGCTCCGCCGCGACAACATGACCTTCCGCGTCTACCCTGCGGACCTGATCGAGGAGAACAAGTGGCGGGCCGTGCGCTACGGCATGAGCGGCAACCTGATCGACTTCGGCCGGGAGCAGGAGCTGCCCTCGCGTGAGCTGATCCGCGAGCTGATCGAGTGGTTCATCAGCGACGTGGTCGACGAGCTGGGCAGCCGCACCGAGATCGAATACGCCTACCGCATCCTCGAGGAGGGCTCGAGCGCGGACCGGCAGCTCGCGGTGTTCGAGCGGACCGGAGACCTGAAGGCGGTGGTCGACCACCTCGTGCGGGAAACGTCTGAAGGCATTGTGGGGTAATAGCTTGGCCGTCGCACGCGCGTGCGTGCGACGGCCTTTTTTTGTGTTCGATCGTGACCTTTTCTCCGAGAATTGCATTTTGAAGAAAGCATTCGTCCGACTTGCAGAACCGCTCCTGTTCTCTGCTTCTGAATCCGAGGTCGTCATGCCCCCACGCCCTGTGATCGGCGTTCCCACGCAGACCCTGCAGGCGATCGACGGGATTCCCGAGGGTCTGCCGCACTCGTGGGTGATGAACCACCGCTACTTCGTCGCCCTTTCCTCGGTCGGCGCACTCCCCTGGATGACGCCGTTGCTCGAGGACGTGGAGACGCTGCGCGCGATGTACGAGCATCTCGACGGGGTGTTCATCGCGGGTGGAGTCGATCTCTGCCCCTCCAGCTACGGCGCCGAGGCCCACGAGCTGTGCGGCCGCACGGACCCGGCGCGCGATCGCGTCGAGCTGCAGTTCACCCGCTGGGCGATGCAGGAGGGCAAGCCAGTCTTCGGGATCTGCCGGGGAATGCAGGTGATCAACGTGGCGGCGGGAGGCTCGCTGCACCAGGACTGCGCGGAGTTCCTGCCGAACTCGATCAAGCACGACTACTTCCCCACCGCCGGCTTCGCACGCGATCACCTGGCGCACGAGGTGGATGTCGTCCCCGGCACGCGGCTGCACGGGATCTATGGTGTCGAGGAGATCCGGGTCAACAGCATGCACCATCAGGGAATCTGCCAGCTCGCGGAGGATCTTGTCCCTTCTGCGGTGGCCTCGGACGGCCTCGTCGAGGCACTGGAGACGTCCGACGAGCGGTTCGTCGTCGGCGTGCAGTGGCACCCGGAGATGTTGATCGAGCACGACGCGGCCACACGCCGCCTCTTCGTTGCGTTCATCGAGGCGGCATGGGAGTGGAACCAGAGCCGCGCGCTGGCTGCCCTCTCCTGATCCGCTCCGCCTCGCCACCTCAATCCGGGTGACCTCCCTGCGCGCATGAAAGCTGCAGAGACAACTGCTCTCCCGCGGCTGCTGGC
>JBPCIT010000384.1:0-2952 GCA_051006015.1 Longimicrobiaceae bacterium | reverse complement strand
GCTTCGGCACCGTCACCGGCAGGCGCTCCCAGGGAATCAGCGGGTTCGGCTCGCGCAGGTGGAGGTGCGCGGGGATCTCCCGATGCTGAAGCGTCAGCACCAGCTTGATCAGCCCGGCGATCCCGGCGGCCGATTCGAGGTGGCCGAGGTTGGTCTTGACCGAGCCGAGCAGCACCGGCCGCTCCGCGGGTCGCCCCTGCCCCAGCACCGCCGCGAGCGCCTGCACTTCGATCGGGTCGCCGAGCGAGGTGCCGGTGCCGTGCGCTTCGACGTAGGTGACATCGGCCGGGGAGAAGCCGGCATCCGCCAGCGCATCGCGGAGCACGGCTTCCTGCGCGGGTCCGTTGGGAGCGGTGAGCCCGCTGCTGGCGCCGTCCTGGTTGACCGCGGAGCCGCGGATGACCGCCAGGACGCGGTCCCCGTCCGCCACGGCGTCGGAGAGCCGCTTCAGCACCACGACGCCGCACCCCTCGCCGCGGGCGAAGCCGTCGGCGGAGGCGTCAAAGGTCTTGCAGCGCCCGTCGGGCGAGAGCATGCGGTACTTCGAGATGGCGATGCTGGATTCCGGGACCAGAATGACGTTTACCCCGCCCGCGAGCGCCATGCGGCACTCGCCGGCGCGCAGGCTCTGTACTGCGAGATGCACGGCGACCAGCGAGGAGGAGCAGGCGGTGTCGAGCGAGATCGCGGGGCCCTGCAGGCCGAGCAGGTAGGAGAGGCGGCCGGAGGCGACGCTCTGCGCGCTGCCGGAGGCGTAGTAGGGGCCGAACTGCTCCTGCCCGTCGTGTGCGCGGCAGAGGTGCTCGTAGTCGTTGTTGACGATGCCCACGAAGACGCCGGTGCGGCTGCCGGAGAGGCGGTCCGGCGCGATCCCGGAGTGCTCGAGCGCCTCCCAGCTCACCTCGAGCAGGAGCCGCTGCTGCGGGTCCATCCCCGCCGCCTCGCGCGGGGTGATGCCGAAGAGCTGCGGATCGAACTCGTCCACGCGCTCGAGGAAGGCGCCCCAGCGGCTCGCCATCTTCCCCGGCGCATCGGGATCGGGATCGTAGTAGGTGTCCACGTCCCAGCGGTCGGGCGGGATCTCGGCGACGGCATCGCGCCCCTCACGCAGCAGCTGCCAGAACGCCTCGGGATCGCTGGCGCCTCCGGGGAAGCGACACCCCATCCCGACGATGGCGATCGGCGCGTGGCGCGCGCGCTCGACGGCCTCGAGCCTTGCCTGCATCTGCTCGAGCGCGGCGAGAGCGCGCCGCAGCGCGTTGGGCTGCGAATGTTGCGTCACCGCGTCACTCATCGGGTTCGTCCCTCGATCATCTCGAGCCGCGCCAGCAGCCGCGCCTCCACCTCCTCGTCCGTCAGCTCCTCCAGCTCCTCGTCGCTGGCAGGGGAGGCGATCGCGGCGACGGGCACCAGGACGGACGGCGCGGGCGGCGCGGCCGGTGCAGCCGCCGGATCGAGCAGACGGAAGAGCAGCCCCACGATAGCGTCTACGGTCGGATAGTCGAAGATCAGGGTAGCGGGAAGGGGCTCGGAGAGCGTCAATCCCTTGCTCAGCCGGCTGCGCAGCTCGACCGCCATCAGCGAATCCAGCCCCAGCTCCATGAGCCGGCCGCGGCGCTCGATGCGCTGCGGCGTCTCCAGGCGCAGCAGCGCGGCGATCTGCCCGCGAACGTACTCGACGAGCAGTGCCTCGCGCTCGTGCGGGGCCGCGGTGGCCAGCCGCGCGGCGAAGGCGTCCGCGGCCTCCCGCTCCACGACGGCGCGGGAGCGACCTGCCGGCGCGCCAACGCTCCCCGCCTGCCTGCCGGCAGAGGGAACATCCGCGTGCGTCAAGGCGAGCGGCGCCTGCGCCAGTAGCACGTGCTGGGCCAGAGCGTCGGCGGCGGAGCCGGGGGTCGGGAAGGCGGTCGCCTCGGCGAAGCCGGCCTCGCGCATCGCACCCTCCCAGGCCGCGGCGGAGAGCATGGGATGGTCGGGCCGCAGCGCGTCAGCCTGCCGGTCCCACCCCTCGAGCAGCGCGGTGCTCACGTCGAACCAGTCGAGGTAGGTCGTCACCTCGACCAGGAGCAGCAACCCGCCGGGCGCGAGCAGCGTGCGCATCCGCTCGAGCGTCTGCGGGATGTCGTGCACCGCGTGCAGCACGTTGGCGGCGACGATCAGGTCGAAGCTCGCCGCTGCATAGCCCTGCTCCAGCGGATCTCGGTCCACATCGAGCAACGCGAGGCTCAGGCAGCCGTACTCGCCGAAACGCTCCGCGGCGCGGGCGAGGAAGAGGTCCGAGACGTCGGTGAAATGGTACGATCCGCCCGGGCGCTGGAAGATGGGGAGGAGGGTGGCAGTCGTTCCCCCCGTCCCGCCACCCACCTCGAGTGCCCGCACCCGCTGCCCCGCACGCGCCTCGAGGAACCCGGAGACGATTGCGGCCGCCAGCGCGTTGAAGTAGCGCGGCAGCACCGAGTCACGGTAGAGCGCGTCGGCGGTGTCGAAGGAGCCATCGGGGAAGATGGTCTCCAGCGGGTTCTCCCGCCCGGTGATCACCGCGGGGAGCAGCTCGCCGCAGCGGTGCAGGTAGTCGAGCATGAAGGGCCAGTCAGCCAGGATCTCGGCGGCCTCCGCCCGCGCAGCCTCGATCCCCACGTCACCGAAGCGGGCGGTGCCCACGAACCGCTCCTCTCCCTCCTCCCGCAGCAGCCCCGCTTTCGCCAGGCGCCGCAGCCACCGGGCGACCAGCCGCTCATAGCGGGAGAGGATCCCCAGCTCTGCGACGAGATCGGCGGCGCTGAACGCCACGCCGGGAGTGCGAAAGGCACCCAGCTCGCGCAGCGTATCGGCGATCATTGCGGTGCTGAGTCGCGTCAGGGCGCGCTAGCGGGCGGGGAAGGTCTGCAGTGCCAGGTCGAGCGGCCCTTGCTGCTCCGGGCGTCGGCCCGCCACCTCGACCTGCTCCCACAC
>JBPCIT010000383.1:0-5864 GCA_051006015.1 Longimicrobiaceae bacterium | reverse complement strand
GTGCACGGGAATCGGGCACCTGCGCCGCCGCCCCGCCACACCGCTACCCTGGCAGTATCGGCTGCCGGCGACGGGCGGTACGTGGTCCGGTGCTCTGGCGCCGAACCTCCTTCGGCTCGGCCAGTGGCAAGGGGCTGCGCTTTGCCGAGCGTGTGCTGACAGTGGTCGCCACCTGCCGCCAGCACGAGCGCAATGTCGTGGAGTACCTCACACAAGCGATAGTCGCCCATAGAGCAGATCAGCCAATTCCCCGCCTGATTCCTTCAGGCTGAACGGTTACCGCGGCACCAGTCAGAGCGGATCTGGTGTTATCGGGAGTGTAAGGTACCTCGCGCCCCGGTGCCGAGCAGGTGTGCCGTACAGCCCCCCGGGGCGCACCACGGCACCGGCGCCTGACGACCAGTCATCCCTCGTCCGCACTCCCGCGGGCGAGCAACCAGGTACCTCGAGGAGGAGACCATGACACGCACCATTCTGCTGACCATCCCGCTGGCGCTCGCCCTTCTGGCGGGCTGCCGCGACCAGGAGCTGCCCACGGTGTCAGCGCCCGAAGCGGCCAGCCACGCCGTAAGCGTAGGCAGCATGACCGATTTGGGCACGCTGCCGGGCGGCACCTTCAGCTACGCTTCAGACGTCAACAACCGCGGCCAGATCGTCGGCTCCAGCAGGACCGCCAGCGGAGAGGAGCACGCAGTTCTCTGGCAGGACGGGAGCGTGACCGACCTGGGTACCCTGGGCGGCACCTACAGCCAGGCCAGTGCGATCAACGCCAGAGGCCAGATCGTGGGCGTCAGCGAAACCGCCGCCGGGGAGTGGCATGCGTTCGTCGTCAACACCGGCCCGGGGAGCGTCTCCCAGAAAACCAGCGTGACGCCGGGCCGAGCTAGCCTGAACCGCGCCACGGCGCCTCGCGCAGCGGAGCGACCCGCCGCGCTCGAGCGGCATCTGCTGCGCTGCGGCCTCAGGGCAGCACCCCATCCGCTGAACGGCGACGCAAGCCTCGGCCGCTGCCGGCCGTGAAGACGTGAAGATCTGACGCGGCCAAGAAGCCGCTTCTCGGTCCCCACCGGCGCCGGCCGGCGCCGGTGGAAGTCGGTCGCGCCCTGGTAGGCGTGGCCGAGCGCCAGGATCTGCGCCTCGCCGTCGGGGTTGCCCAGTACAATGGGAGCCGGAATGGAAGACGGGCGCCTCTCGGCCGAGCCCGCGAACATTCCTACCGCTGGTGCCCACAGCTTCGCAGCCGGAAGCGGGGATATTCTCTTGCTGTAATACGAACAGGCCGCTAAGTTGTGCTCCATGGTATGGGATGTGGAGTACACGCACGAGTTTGGGGCCTGGTGGGAAACCCTGAGCCACGCGGAACAGCGAGACATCACCGCAGTTGTCGATCTCCTGGTGGTGAAGGGGCCCCATCTCGGCTTTCCCCATACCTCCGGCGTTGCGGGGTCACGGCACGCTCACATGCGAGAGCTACGGATCCAGCACACCGGGCGCCCGTACCGCGTGCTCTACGCCTTTGATCCGCGCCGGACGGCGATCCTGCTGCTCGGCGGAGACAAGACCGGCGATGATCGCTGGTACGAGAAGCATGTGCCGGTGGCGGATCGGCTGTATGATCGGTATCTGGAGGAGATCCAGAAGGAGGGATTGATCTGATGGTGGGCCATCGAAAGTGGAGCGATCTGAAGTCCAAGCTGCCGCCCGAGGTGCGAGAGGCCGCGGCGCGCCAGACGGCAGCCATGCTCGCGGCGATGGAGCTGAACGAGCTGCGCCAGGCGCGCGGACTCACGCAGGAGGAGCTGGCCGAGCGGCTGGGTACCCGGCAACCCAACGTCTCTCGTCTGGAACGGCGGCTGGACATGCACATCAGCACCCTGCGCGAGGTAGTGGAGGCGATGGGAGGAGAACTGGTGATCACCGCGCGCTTTCCGGATACGGAGATCCGCATCGACCAGTTCGACGGCACGACGGCCGGAACCGGATAACTCGCCCACCCGCCGGCGTAGCACGTGCCGGCCGCACCACCGGAAGCTTGCCGGAAAGCCGTCCTACCCCGGCAGCGTCGGCTGGCGGCGGTGGAAATCGGTCGCGCTCTGGTAGGCGTGGCCTCAGAGCTGAGCCACGAAGCTTGCAAGCTCGTGCGCGCTGCGCACCAGCCCGGCCTTTCCCAGAGCAGTGAGGAGCTGCTCGGCGCTGAGAAGTGGATCGCGCAACGCCGAGCGCTGCTCGCGCAGGGCTTCGAGAAGCCGTTCCCGTCTTGCGTCGAGCAGCTCCAGGATGAAGGCGTCGGGGTCCTGGACTTCGATGCCGAAGGGCGCAACGGCCGCGGGGGGGAAATCTCGGGTGTTGAAGGTGAGGATACGCTGCACTCCACCCACGATGGCCGCCGCCAGCACGTGGCGATCCTCCGGATCGGGCAGCTCCAGCCCCTCGATCCGGTGCTCGTAATCGCGAATCAGGCAGTCCTGGACCGCTCGGTCCATCAGGGCACGGGTGCGCTCGAGCTGCGTGCGCGTGAGATCATGCCGGTCAGCGAGCACACTGCGGATCCACTCCTCATGGATGGCCTCCGTCCAGCGCAGACGCACCACGCCGGAGATGCCGAGGCGAACCAGGAGATCCCGGATCGGCGCCGGGTAGAGCGTGTTGGCATCACACAGAGCGGTGGCGAAAGCCACACTCAGTCGTAGCCGAGGTGAAGCTCCTGCGCCTGCGCGACCAGCTCCTCATACGCACGCTCGGCCTGCGCGTCGCGCGCACACTTGTAATCGAGCACATCAGCGAGGCGGAGGCGCCGGTGGGTGCCTACCTTGCGGAAGGGGATCCTCCCCTCTTCGAGGAGACGAATCAGAAATGGCCGCGAGACATTGAGCAGATCCGCGGCTTCCTGGGTGGTTAGCTCCTCCTCGAGCGCTGCCACGGCAACACCGCGTCCGGCAGCGATCTCCTCTAGCGCCGCTCTGAGCAGCTCGAGCAGGACCGCGGGAACCGGGATGCGCTCTTCGCCCTCCCCGCGGGCCACAAGCTCGAGCACCACGCGCTCGTCCTCCTGCAGGCGCTCGAGCATCTCCCGGCTACGGCGCGCCTGGCGGACATCCTGTTCGGTCGGCATGAGGGCTCGATGGAGCCGGGTCGTGGTCATGGTGCTTGCTTCGGGTGCGGTGCCAGGCGGATCATGCACCGGAATGTTACCGTCGAATCGAAATAAACGCAATCATGCTGACGCGGTCGCCAGCGCGTCACCCAGCATCAACAGCCATTCGCCGTCGCACGTCTCGCAGGTTGAGCGCTGCTGCGCGGAGCACCCGGTGCAGAGCACGCCGCACCTCTACCCCGGCAGCGCCGGCTGCCGGCGGTGGAAGTCGGTGGCGCTCTGGTAGGCGTGGCCGAGCGCGAGGATCTTGGACTCGCCGAAGAGGTCGCCGAGGAAGGTGATCGAGACCGGCGTGCCATCCTCGCGGAAGCCGTTGGGCAGGATCAGCGCCGGGTGGCCGGTCAGGTTGGTCGCCAGCAGCTGGTTAGGCGCGGAGGTGGGGGTGACGATCACGTCCAGGTTCTGGAAGAGCTCCGCCCAGGCGTGCATCGCCATCGTCCGCACGCGGTTGGCGTTGATGTAGTCCACCGCCGGGATGAAGTGCGCGGCGCGAAAGACCGTCGGCCAGGTGTTCCGCCCCTGCCGCACCATGCGGTCCACGTGCCCGGCGCGGGTGTACTCGTCGAAGGCCGCGCCCGCCTCGGCGCTCAGGATCAGGCTCATGGTGTTGTACGGCAGCTCGGGCAGCTCGACCGGGATCAAATTCGCTCCCAGCGAGCGGAGCACGTCGAGAGTGGCCAGGTCGAAGGGCTTGCTGGCATACTCCGTCGAGTCACGCTCGAAGGCCTTCTGGAAGAAGCCGATGCGGAGCTGACGCGGCGAGACCCGCGCGTCCCAGCTGAAGGGTGCCTGGTGCACCGTCAGGTCCTGCCCGTCGGGGCCGTAGATCGAGCCGAAGACCAGCGCGCAGTCCTCAGCGCTGCGGCACATCGGGCCGAGCTTGTCCATCGTCCAGGAGAGCGCCATCGCGCCGGTGCGCGGGACGCGGCCGAAGGTGGGACGCAGCCCCGTCACCCCGCTGCGCGTCGAGGGGGAGGAGATCGAGCCCAGCGTCTCGCTGCCGATGCTGAAGCCGATCATCCCCGCCGCGGTCGCGGCGCCCGGCCCGGCGGAGGAGCCGCTCGCACCCTGGTCCACCTTCCAGGGGTTGCGCGTCATCCCGCCGAACCAGACATCTCCCCAGGCCAGCTCTCCCAGGGTGAGCTTGGCGACCAGCACCGCGCCCGCGCGGTCCAGCCGCTCGACCACGGTGGCGTCGCCTTCGAGCATCTGCTCGCGGTACAGCTCCACTCCCCAGGTGGTGGGATAGCCCTGCACCGCCAGCAGGTCCTTGGCTCCCCAGGGGATGCCGTGCAGCGGGCCGCGGTAGCGCCCGCGCCGGATCTCCTCGTCCGCGGCCTGCGCCTGCCGTAGCGCCCGCTCCTCGGTGACGGTGACCACCGCGTGCAGCGCCGGATCGTGGCGGCGGATGCGATCCAGGTACATGCGGGTCAGCTCCATCGAGCTGACGCGGCGGCGGCGCACCATCTCGGAGAGCTCGGCCACCGGGAGGAAGGCCAGCTCCTCGAGGTTGCCCGGCCGCTCGCGCAGCGCGACGCGGCTGCGCGTCATCCGCCCGCGCTCCTCGGCGCCTGGCCGCATTCCCGGAAGAACGGGGTTGAAGAGGAGGGCGGGAGGAACGTCGTTGGGGATGGGGACGCGGTGCAGCGCTTCGATCTGCTCGCGCTGCTGCCGGATGTCTTCGAGGATCACCTCGCGCTGCTCCGCGCTAAGCTCGATCCCCGCGATCTCCTCCGCGCAGGCGATGGTCTCGGAGGTGATCTCCGCCCCCTCGGCGATCTTCCCCCAGAGGACGCCGGGCAGCAGCGTCGAGCTCAGCCCCATGCCGGCGAAGTAGCCCATGAAGGTACGGCGGTCGAGGCCGCCGGGGACGGATGCGTTGTCGTTCATCATGCCTTTGCCGGAGTGGGGGAAACGCCGTTTGTGGGGGTATTTCTATGCTGCCGCCGCCGGATCGGCAAGGCGAGCCAATTTCCAGTTGCTGCAACCGAGTGTCGGAATGCTACTTGCAACCCTCAACATACGTTTACCAACGACAAAGCCAACTGCATACGAACCCCCTCAAGGAGCGAACCATGGACAGAGTTCTTCAGCGGGCCGAGCAGGATGTGCTTCGGCTTCTGCTCCTCTTCACCCTGCCCCTCCTGCTGCTGGCATTCGCCGGCCACCGCGCCGAGGCGCAGGCGAACAACGCCTCCGGCGACCTCCGCCTGGAGCTGAGCCAGAGCGAGCGGGAGCTGTACGTGTATATCGATGGGGAGCGAGTCGCCACGCATCCCGTCGCCGTCGGCAAGCCGGACCATCCGACACCGACGGGGGAGTACGGGATCCATCGGGTCGACTGGAACCCGGATTGGACGCCGCCCGACAGCGACTGGTCGGCCGACCGCGAGCACAAGGAGCCGGGAGATCCGGACAATCCCATGGGACGGGCGCGGATCCTCTACAAGGGGTCCTACTCCATCCATGGCACGGACGCGATCGAGTCACTGGGCGAGGCGGCCTCGCACGGCTCGATCCGGGTCGCCAATGAGGTCGCGATGGAGCTGGCGCGGTTGATCATGGAGTACGGCGGCGCCGCGCGCAGCGAGAGCTGGTACGAGGAGGCCCGCGCCAACCCGACCGAGATGCAAGAGGTGAGCATTGCGAATCCGGTGCCGATCGTGATCTACGAGTAGAGTTTCGTGGAGCGTGGAGCGTAGAGCGTGAG
>JBPCIT010000382.1:0-12298 GCA_051006015.1 Longimicrobiaceae bacterium | reverse complement strand
CGCCACCTCCCCCCAAGGTGGGGGGGAGGGTGAGTGGATCTCGCCATTCTCCCCAGCTCTGCTGGCCCGCAGATGTGGTTCTCCCCTCCCCCAGCATTGGGGGAGGGGCCGGGGGAGGGGGCGCGCTGCCCGCTGCACCGAATTGCCCCACAGTATCGTTTATCGGCCCGGCACTGCCCGAACGCACCGCGACCCACGCGGTATGAGCCGGGAAACCGGGGTGCGGCCTCACCGCTGCCGCCGCTGCTCGCGGCGCCGAAAGAAGCCCAGCAGCGCGTTCGCGTAGGGAACGTCCGTGCGAAGCTCGATCTCATCCACGTTCAGGCGGCGGAATAGCCGCCGTACCTTTGCCCGCTCCTCGGCCACCCGCACCTCGAAGCGCCCGCGCACCTCCGCGCGTCCGGTATCCACCACCACCAGCTCGCCGCTCTCAGGGTCGCGGAGCTGGACCAGCCCGAGGTCGGGAATCTCCACGTCGCCGGGATCAGCGACGTGGACGGCGACGATGTCGTGCCGCGTCGCCGCCAGCGCGAGCGCGCGCTCGAAGCGCGGCAGCGCCTCGCCGATCTGGAAATCGGAGAAGAGGAAGAGAATCGCGCGGGAGCGCAGGGCGCGCACGGCGTAGTCGAGCGGCACGGCGAGGTCGGTCCCCTGCCCCGCCGGCTCGAAGACGAGCAGGTCGCGAATCAGCCGCAGCACGTGCCGGCGTCCCTTGCGCGGGGGGACGAAGCTCTCGACCTGATCGCTGAAGAGCAGCAGCCCGACCCGGTCGTTGTTGCGGATCGCCGACATCGCCAGGGCGGCGGCCACCTCGGCGACCATCTCGGACTTGAAGCGCCCGCGGGTGCCCCAGCGCTGCGAGCCGGAGAGATCCACCGCGAGCAGCACCGTCAGCTCGCGCTCCTCGACGAACTGCTTGACGTACGGCTGCCCGAGCCGCGCGGTCACGTTCCAGTCGATGGTGCGCACATCGTCGCCGGGGAGGTACTCGCGCACCTCCGCGAACTCGATCCCCTGCCCCTTGAAGACCGAGTGGTATTCGCCGCTGAAGAGGGAGTTCACCAGGCGGCGGGTGCGCAGTTCGATCCGCCGCACCTGCCGCAGCAGCTCACGCGGGCCGAGTGGCGGTGCCGCCGCCACCTTCCTCTGCGGTGCGCGAGCGCCCCAGAGCGGGAGCGAGGAGAGGATGTCGGTGAGCTTTCGCACTGCCGCATGCCTCAGGGCACGGGGACCACCTCGAAGACGCGCCGCACCAGGTCGTCGGAGGTGACCTCCTCAGCTTCCGCCTCGTAGGTGGTGAGGACGCGGTGGCGGAGCACGTCCGCCCCGATCGCCTTGACGTCATCGGGGGTCACGTGGTTGCGACCGCGCAGAAAGGCGTGCGCGCGGGCGCCGACGGCGAGCGCGATGCTGGCGCGCGGCGAGGCACCGTACTCGATCAGCGGCGCCAGCTCGGCGAGACCGTGCTGCCGCGGCGCGCGGGTGGCGGCGACCAGGTCGAGGATGTAGTCGCTGATCTTGTCGTCGAGGTAGATCTCGGAGATCTCCCGCCTGGCGCGCAGGATCTCCTCCGCCGTGGCAACCGGGCGAATCGAGATCTGCTCTCCCGTGGACATACGCCGCAGGATCTCCCGCTCCTCCTCGCGCGTCGGGTAGCCGACGCGGACCTTGAGCATGAAGCGGTCGACCTGCGCCTCCGGCAGCGGATAGGTCCCCTCCTGCTCGATCGGGTTCTGCGTGGCGAGCACCAGAAAGGGGTCGGGGAGCGGGAAGGTCTTACCGCCGATGGTCACCTGCCGCTCCTGCATCGCCTCGAGCAGCGCCGCCTGCACCTTGGCGGGGGCGCGGTTGATCTCGTCGGCGAGCACGATGCTGGCGAAGATCGGACCCCGGTGAGGGAGGAACTCACCCGTCTTGGAGTTGTAGATCGTCGTCCCCACCACGTCCGCGGGGAGGAGGTCGGGGGTGAACTGGATGCGCTGGAAGGCGACCTCGATCGCCTCCGCCAGGGTGCGCACCGTCAGCGTCTTGGCCAGCCCCGGCACTCCCTCGAAGAGCACGTGGCCGCCGGTGAGCAGGCCGATGAGCAGGCGCTCGATCATGTACTCCTGGCCGACGACCCGGCGGTGCACCTCCGCCACGACGCGGGCGCACAGATTGAGCTCCGACGCAGCGCTCGTCTTCACCGTTGCCCCTTCTCCTATCGCTTGATGCGTTCGCCGCCGTCCTCATAGCGGAAAACCCATGCCGCGAGCGCTCCGGGGCGGATGCGGCGGGTACGCTCCCAGGGCTGCAGATCGTGCCGGGAGCCGGCGTCCGCGCCTGGGGAGGTCTCGAGGGTGCGCAGCATCTCCGCCGCCCGTCGCCGCCAGTGATCCCAGTTGGCGGCGCGCAGATCGACCCAGCCACTCTCCGCCAGCCGGTCGTAGGCGTCGTGCTCTCCGGCCTCGGGCGAGCAGTGGATCTCCGCGCCCCGCAGCATCTCCTTCCCCGCGGAGAGCAGGATGGGCAGCCCGGTGGAGAGGATCCGCGAGCGCAGATCCGCGTCCTCCTCCACCAGCCGATCCGCGGCGCAGGCGGCGTCCTCCGCATCGAGCGAAGCGACGCGCGAGAGATCGCCCTCGAAGAGATGGCCGAGGATCGCCGCCTCGAAGAGCAGCTTCGAGAGGCGCGGCGGACCCAGCATCTCGAAAGCGACGCTCTGCGTGCCGTGCTCACGCTCGAGCTCCTCCATCCGGTGGATCGCCTCCTGACGCAGCACGCCGGCGCGGTAGGTGGGGCCGGAGGTGGAGGCGTCGAGCGCCGCCACCACGTCCCGCCCGGTGGGATAGCCGCGGATCTCGCGCACCACGTTCTGCGCGATCTCCTCCGGGGTGATGAACTCCATCAATCCAAGGGCAGTGAGCGCCTCGAACTCCGGGAGGCTGAAGAAGCCGTTCTCCCCCGCATCGAGGAAGACGCCTTGCAGCGGCTCGCCGACTTCGCGCCAGGCGGGCTCCCGCTCGAGCTGTGGGGCGAAGGAGCCCTCGAGCGGCACCGGGCGGATGGCGTCCACCCGCGGCATCGAGCGGCGGCCCCGCTGGATCTCACCGTAGCCGATGCGCTTCCAGGAGATCGCCGCGGTCGGCTTGATCTCCTTCACTGCGGGTGCGCCGGGGGTGCGCGCCATCAGGTAGAGCAGCAGCGTGTGCGCCCCCGCGAGTGAGGCCTTCGCGAGCAGCATCCGCGAGGGGCGCTCCTCCGAGTGCGTGAAGGGGACATTCAGCCCCATCCCGCCGGTGCCGGCAGTGCCGATCTTGACGTAGATGCGCGTCTCGACGCGCCGCATCGCCTCCAGGGCGAGCTGCACGTGGCGGATGAGCTGCGGCAGGAAGCTCGTGGCCAGGTGCCGCTCGGCGGACTCGAGGGTCAAGGCGCCCGCGCGCGCCTCCTCGCGCAGCTCGCGGGCGCTGGCGTAGGCATTCTGATAAGCGAAGACCGTCGCGGTGTTGATGCAGTCGAGGATGATCTGCGGACGGTGCCGCAGCAGCAGCGCGCCGAGGGTGGAGCGCTCGACGGCGTCCGGACCCGCGTTGCCGTACAGGTCGTCCACCAGCAGCGCGCGCGCCTCCGCATCGGCAAGGATCTCGCCTCGCCGCCGATCCTTGAGGGTCTGCGGCACGAAGATGTCGCCCCACTCCGCGACCAGCTCGACCTGCTGCGGCTCCGCCTCTGCCCGCAGTTCGGCGATCGCACCTTCGGACTCCTCCCGCGTGAGGCCGCAGATCACCATCGCGGCGGGGCGAAAGGGGAGTAGCTGCCGTACGATCGCCATCCCGACCAGCCCGGATCCTCCGAGAATCAGAATGCGTGAGCCGTGTATTTCCATCGAGTCAACGTGGAGAGATTTTGTCGTCGGGCTCGCCGGCGCTCAGCGCCTCGATCTCCTGCGGAGTGAGGCGCCGCCATTCGCCGCGTCGCATCTGCCCCAGCCGGAGCGGGCCGAACCGCTTGCGCACCAGACGCTGCACGGGATGACCGACCGCCTCGAGCATCCTGCGGACCTCGCGGTTGCGCCCCTCGCGCAGCACCAGGCGGAGGCGGCTGACGCCCGACGCGGGCTGGTCGAGGATCTGGACCGTGTCGGCGTAGAGCGTCTCACCCTCGACCTCGACACCTTCGACGAGCTGGCGCAACGTGTCGCGCTCCGGCAGCCCCTCGACGAGCACCACGTACTCCTTGGTGACGCCATAGCGCGGGTGCAGGAGGCGATTGGCGAGCTGCCCCTCGTTAGTTAGGAGCAGCAGCCCCTCACTGTTGCGGTCGAGGCGACCCACATGGAAGAGGGGGTGAAGCTCGGGGGGGAGCAGATCGTACACCGTGCGGCGGCCGGAAGGATCGTCACGGGTGGTGACGTATCCCTTGGGCTTGTTCAGCATCACCCAGACGGGCTCGGAGATCTCGACCCGCTGGCCGTCGGCGTAGACGCGGTCGCGCTGCGGATCGACCTTGGTGCCCATCTCGATCACCGTCTTCCCGTTCACGGTCACGCGGCCGGTACGGATCAGCTCCTCGCTCGCGCGCCGCGACGCGACGCCGGCCCTTGCGAGAAACGCTTGCAGGCGGAGCGGACCCTCGCTCGCGGCCGGGCTGCTCTCTCCTGCCGCGGGTCGGCCTTTGCCGCTCTTGCCGCGGCGGGCAGTCGGCGGCTCGCCGCGCGGCCGCCGCTCCCCGCCGCCGGCGCCCGCTCTCGCGGGCGGCTTCGGGTCGCGGCCTTTCTTGCCCGCGGCAGGCTCGTCGCTCCGGCGCCTCTCGGGACGGTCGCGCTTACGTGGCATGGGCAAGCTCCTGGAGCGGCCGGCCGGAGAGCACCACCGGCAGCTCCTCCGGCCGCGGCAGCTCGGCGAGTGAGCCGAAGCCGAAGTGCTCGAGGAAGCGCCGGGTGGTGCCGTAGAGGAGCGGCCGGCCCAGGCCCTCCGCCCGACCCACCACCTCGATCAGCTCGCGCTCCTGCAGGGTACGCAGCACCCCTCCCGCGCCGACGCCGCGGATCTCCTCGATCTCGGCGCGCCCGACGGGCTGCCGGTAGGCGATGATCGCCAGCGTCTCGAGCGCCGGTCCGGAGAGGCGAGAGGAGAGGGGGACGGTATCGAGGCGCTCGAGGTAGGGCAGGTACTCGGGAGAGGTCAGCAGCTGGTAGCCGCCCGCGATCTCGTAGATGCCGAAGGCGCGCTGGTCGCGCTCGTACTCGAGCCGCAGCTCGCCCACCGCCTGCTCGACCTGCTGCTCGTCCAGCGTCTCGTCCACGCGCGCGAGCTCGGCCGCGGAGAGGGGCGAGTCGCTGGCGAAGAGGAGCGCCTCGACGATCCGGCTGAGACGCGTCACCAGACCTCCGCGGAGCGGCGGTACACCCAGAGGCTGGTGAACGGACCGGACTGGCCGAGGCGCACGGTGCTGCGGCGTGCCAGCTCGAGGCAGGCGAGCAGCGAGGCGACGGCGTGCATCCGCGTCCCCCAGGGTGCAACCAGGGTGGTGAACTCGACGCGCGCGGCGTGGCACAGCGCGGCGAGCACCAGATCGATCTTCTCCTCGATGCGGACCGGATGCCCCGCGACGCGGTAGCCGGGATCCTGCTCCCGCAGCCGCTCGGCGAGACGCAGCGCCGCCTGCCAGAGCTCGCTCCACTCCGTCTGCAGGGGCGTCTCGGCGGCGCGCGGTGCGAGGCGTTCCTCCACGTAGCCGCGAGGGCGGTGCCGCGCGCGGGCGCGTTCCGCGACCTCCAGCCGGGCAGCCACCTCCCGAAAGTGCTCCCACTCCAGCAACCGGCGCACCAGCTCGACGCGCGGGTCCTCCTCCTCCTCCTCGGCACGGCGCGGAAAGAGCATCTGCGCCTTGATGCGCACCAGGGTGGCCGCCATCTCGAGGAACTCCCCGGCGCGCTCCAGATCGAGCTGCCCCGCGCCCTGGATGGCGGCGAGGAACTGCTCGGTGATTCGCGAGATGGGAATGTCGAAGATGTCGATCTCCTGCTTGCGGATCAGGTGCAGCAGCAGGTCGAGCGGCCCCTGGAAGCGCTCCAGCTCCACGGCGTAGGGATCGAGAAGAGCGGGCGCCAACGTGACCTCAGCCTGCCGCGAGCAGACTGGTGAGCGAGAGCAGCACCGAGCGCATCGCGTAGACCGGCGCCGCGATGAAGGAGAAGCGTGTCAGGAAGAGCAGGCCGAAGAGAATGAACATCCCGTACGGGGTGAGCTGCCGGTACTGCGCGCCGAGCCGCGGGGGAAGCAGGTGGTAGAAGACGTGCGAGCCGTCCAGCGGCGGAATGGGCAGCAGGTTGAAGACCAGGAGGATGAGATTGATCAGCACTCCGTAGTGCAGCATCATCCCGACCATCTGCCAGGCCGCCATGTAGCCAGGCGCCGCGACCACCAGCCAGGAGAGCACGGCGAGCAGCATCGCGCAGATGATCGCCAGTACGAGATTGACCGCTACCCCCGCAAGGGAGACGATGATGTCGCCGCGCCTGTAGTTGCGGAAGTTGCGGGAGTTGACGGGCACCGGCCGCGCCCACCCCAGCACCGGCGCTCCCGAGAGCGCGAGGATGCCGGGTACGAGCAGGCTGCCGATCGGGTCAAGATGCGGGATCGGGTTCAGCGTGAGCCTGCCGAGCATCGCCGCGGTGGGATCCCCCTGCGCGCGAGCCGCGTAGCCGTGCGCCACCTCGTGCAGCACCACCGAAAAGATGAGCACGGGCAGCGCGATCAGAAGCTGTTCCATGCGCCGGAAGGTAGCGGAGGCGCAGAGGCTTGTCAAAACGGCGCCGCGGCGGGGTTGACAGTCCCAGAGCGCCCCGTTAGGTTTTTCGTCTCTTTAGGCCGGGTAATCTCGACGATTCATCGCACCGACAGTACTGGAGGCTCGTTTTGCCGAACGTGAAGTCCGCCGAGAAGCGGATGCGGACCAGCCGGATCCGCGCCGAGCGCAACAAGCAGAAGCGTTCGCGGCTGCGGACCGCGCTGAAGAAGGTTCGCCAGGCGGAGACGCCGGAGGCCGCCTCCGAGGCGTTCCGTGCAGCGACCTCGCTTCTCGACCGCGCCGCGGCCAAGCGGCTCATCCATCCCAACAAGGCTGCGCGCGTGAAGTCCCGCCTCGCCCAGCATCTGCAGGAGATGGAGCAGGGCGCAGCCGCGTAACCCCCCCGTCCTAGGGAGGAAAAAGGCCCGCCGACCTCTCTGGTCGGCGGGTCTTTTCGCGTCTGTGGCTCCGGCGCGTGCCTCAGGCGAGCTCCGCGCCGCAGATCTCGCAGAACGCGGTACGCGAGTCGTTCACCGAGCCGCACTCCTTGCACACCAGCGTGGCGCGGGTGCCGGCCTCGGCGGCGCGGCTTCTCCCGTTGTCGCGCGTGCGCGGCGGGCTCGCGGAGGCCGCGATCGCGCGGTCCAGCTCCTCCAGGAACCCTGAGTCGTCGGCGAGGCGGATCTCCTCGGCGTTCGCGCCGAATTCGACTTCCTCCCCTTCGTCCTGCGCGCCCGCCAGCCACTCGTGGAACTCCCGCTCGTCCATCTCGTCCTCCGCGTCCAGCGCCGGATCGTCGCCGGCGACGGAGTCGATGAGCGCCAGCCAGGGGAGGTCGGCACCCTGCGGCTCCGCCGCCTCAGCGGCCGCCGCTGGCTCCGGGACCGCTGGAACGTGGAGCATGGAGAGCGGCTCTGCCTCGCTCCCGGCCACGGCCGGCTCGTGCGACGGCTCCGATGTTGCCTCTTCCGCCTCCTCTCCGACAGTCCCCTCCGTCTCCTGCTCCCCTTCGATCTCCGCCAGCAGCTCGCCGAGGCGCTCGCACTCGCGACGCACGCGCTGGGTTTCGGCCGCCGCCGCATCCAGTGCGCTGCGCAGCTCCGGCTCCCGCTGCGCCCACTCCTCCGTGGCGATCTCGCCGATCCGCTGGCGAAGCTGCGCCTCACCGAGCGCGTCGGCGGCGGCGGTGTGCGCCTCCTCCGCGACCCCGAGCAGCCCCTGCATCTCGTCGAGCTCGCTCCGAATCCCTTCCGAGTGCGGACCGAGCTGCTCGGCGATCGACCGCAGCCGCTCCTCGTAATCGCCCCGCACGCGCGCCGTGATGTGATCCGGGACGTCGGTGCTGCACTCTTCCAGGCGGGCGAGCCAGCCCTTCAGCAGGGCGCGCTGCTCGATCAGCTTGCCCGCCTCTTCCTGAACGGCCGCGGGCGCGGGGGTAACGGGAGAACTCATGGGATGCATCCGGTGCAGGGAAAGGAGCGCGGGTGAAGCTCTCACGCGCGGAAGAGATCGATCAGCAGCTCCGCCGCTTCGCGCGGCGCGACGGGCTCCACCTCGGGAGCGTCCGCAAGCAGGGGCGCAGGGCGGAAGAAGGCCCGGTCGAGGCTCTTGTCATACCCGGACCACTCGCCGTCGGCGACCGCGGCGAGCGCGGCGATGGCGGGGTTCATCTTCGAGTCGAGGTCGTCGGCGTAGTGCAGCAGGAGCGCCTCCAGCATGCGCGGCAGCTGCGGACTCGCCCACTCGTGCCTGCCCTGATGGCTGGCGATCAGATGCTGCAGGTGCAGGAGCCGATCCTCGGAGAGGCCGCGCACTCGCTCCGCCTCGCGCGCGACGATCTGGATGCCGAGCACGATGTGGCCGAGAAGCTGACCCTCGGTGGTGTACCCGAGGCTGCGCGCGTCGTTCAGCTCGCGCACCTTGCCGATGTCGTGAAGCAGCGCCCCCGCGATCAGCAGGTCGCGGTCGAGCTTCGCCTCCTGGGTGGTGTAATGCGCGACGAGCCGGTCGCAGATCGCCGCCACCGAAAGGGAGTGCTCCAGCAGTCCGCCGACGTACGCGTGATGGTTGCGCTTCGCCGCGGGATGGGAGCGAAAGGCTCGCCCCAGCTCGCTCTCCGCTCCGACGCAGCGCTGCAGCAGCTTGCGCAGCGGCGCGTCGGCGAAAGTCGCCAGGAGCGCGTCGAGCTCGCGTCCCATCGCCTCCAGGCCGCGCGGCGAGGCGGGGAGAAAGTACTCCATGTCCGCCTCGCCAACCTCGAGCCGCTCGAGCACCAGGACGGTGAGCTGCAGACTCTCCCGGTAGAGGGAGACACGGCCGCGCACACCGACGATCTCCTGCGGCGCGCACAGGGGATCGAAGCGCTCGACGTCATCCCACACCTTCGCCTCGATCCTGCCGGTATGATCGCCGAGCACCAGCCTGAGATACGGCTTGCTGTGCTTCGTCTCGCCGCGGTGCTTCTCGTGCACCAGGTAGCAAGCCGTGACTTCGGCGCCGTCGGTGAGGTCCACGACGAAGGGCCAGGGAAAGCAGTCGCCGCAGAAGGCGCGCGGGTCGCGGCGCTCGGGGTCGGCAGCCTTGAGGGCGCGGGCGGAGCGACTCATCGGCGCGGCAGCTCCCAGACGCTGCGTCCGCCGACGATCGTGCGGACCGGCCGGCCGCGCAGCTTCCAGCCGGAGAAGGGCGTGTTGCGACTCATCGAGAGAAAGCGAGAGGGGTCCACGGTCCACTCCTCATCGGGATGGAAGAGCGTTACGTCGGCGGGAGCGCCCACGGAGAGCGTGCCGCCGGGGAGGGAGAAGGCGCGCGCCGGCGCGCAGCTCATCCGCTCGACGAGCGCCGGTAGCTCGAGGAGTCCGCTGTGCACCAGCTCCGTCAGCACAACACCGAGCGCCGTCTCCAGGCCGACGATGCCGAAGGGCGCATCCTCGAACGCCTGCTCCTTCTCGTCGTAGTGGTGGGGAGCGTGATCGGTGGCGATCACGTCGAGGGTGCCGTCGCGCACCCCCTCGCGCACCGCGGCGCGATCCGCCTCCCCTCGCAGGGGCGGGTTCATCTTCGCGTCGGTGCGGTAGCTCTTCACCGCGCCATCGGTGAGGGCGAGGTGGTGAGGGGTCGCCTCGGCGGTGACGCGCACCCCGCGCGCCCGGGCTTCGCGGATCAGCTCGACGCCGCGGCGGGTGGAGACGTGCTGGATGTGGAGCCGCCCGCCCGTCAGCTCCGCGAGCAGCAGGTCGCGCGCGATCATCACATCCTCGGCGGCGTTGGGGATGCCGATGAGCCCCAGGCGGGTCGAGGTGATCCCCTCGTTCATCGACCCGCCGCGCGAGAGCGCCAGCTCCTCCGCGTGCACCGCCACCGGGAAGTCGAAGCTCTGCGCGTATTCCAGCGCCATGCGCATCACGCCGGCGTTGCTCACCGGCCGGCCGTCGTCGGTGATCGCCACCGCGCCAGCGTGGAGCAGCTCCCCCACCTCTGTGAGCTGCTCCCCCTTCTGCTCGACCGTGATCGTGCCGGTGGGATAGACGCGAGCTGCGGAGGAGCGTAGCCCCTCGGCGAGCACAAAGCCCACAGCAGCGGGATCGTCGACAGGCGGATCGGTGTTCGGCATCGCGACGACCGCGGTGAATCCGCCCGCGGCTGCCGCGCGCGCACCACTGGCGATCGTCTCCTTGTGCTCTCCGCCCGGCTCGCGCAGGTGGACGTGCAGGTCGATCAGCCCGGGGCAGACCACCAGGCCCTGCGCTTCGATCACCTCGGCCTCGTCCGCTGCGGAGAGCTCCTCGCCCAACCTGGCGACGAGGCCATCGGAGAGCAGCACGTCGAGCCGCCGATCGATCCCCTGCGAGGGATCGACGACCCGGCCACCGCGGATCAACAGGGATCTCATGAGTCCTCCCCTCCCCTTCCCCCGGCGCGCTTCGCGGCCTCCGCGGCGTCGGGCGCGCCACCCGCGAGCAGGTAGAGCACCGCCATGCGCACCGCCACGCCGTTGGTCACCTGCTGCAGGATCACCGCATGCGGGCCGTCGGCGACGGCGGAGTCGATCTCGACGCCGCGGTTCATCGGACCCGGATGGAGGATGAGCAGCTCACGCGGGGCGCGCTCGACGCGCTCGAGGGTGACTCCGAAGACGCGATTGTATTCCCGGAGCGAGGGCACGAAGCCGCCCTTCATGCGCTCGAGCTGAAGGCGAAGCACGTTGAGCACCTCCGCCCACTCGATCGCCTCCTCGATGCGGCGGAAGACGGTAACGCCCAGCTCGCCCACGTCGCGCGGCAGGAGAGTCAGCGGGCCGCAGACCGCCACCTCCGCCCCCAGCTTCCGCAGCCCCCAGATGTTCGAGCGAGCCACGCGCGAGTGCTGCACGTCGCCCACGATGCACACCTTCAGTCCCTCGATCCGCCCCATGCGGTCGCGGATGGTGAGCAGGTCCAGCAGCCCCTGCGTGGGGTGCTCGTGACGGCCGTCGCCGGCGTTGATCACGTTCGAGGCGATGCGTTCGGCGAGGAAGCGCGCCGCGCCCGAGGCACCGTGGCGGATCACCACCATGTCGATCCGCATCGCCTCGAGGTTGCGCGCGGTGTCCACCAGCGTCTCCCCCTTCTGCACGGAGGAACCGGTGGTCGATATATTCACCGTATCGGCCGAGAGGCGCTTCTCGGCGAACTCGAAGGAGATGCGGGTACGAGTGGAGTTCTCGAAGAAGGCGTTGACGATGGTCTTGCCGCGCAGCACGGGGACCTTCTTGATGGCGCGCTCGGAGATCTCCTTGAAGGGCTCGGCGGTGTCGAGGATGCCCTGGATCTGCTCGCGCGAGAGCTCCTCGAGGCCGAGCAGATCCTTGCCGAGGTAGGGGGCGGAGAGCGGCGCCATCAGCTGCCCCGCGGCCCGACGATCTCGACAGCCAGGCGGCCGTCGATCTCCGGCACGCACACCTCGACGCGCTCCCCCTCGGCGACGGGGTGCGTCCTGCCCACGATGTCGGCGTGGATCGGCAGCTCACGGCCGCCACGGTCCACCAGCACGCAGAGGAGGATGCGCCGCGGGCGTCCGAAGTCCGCCAGCTCGTCGAGCGCCGCGCGGATGGTGCGGCCGGTGAAGAGCACGTCGTCCACGATGACGACGATGCGGCGGTCGATCCCGCCATCCGGGAGGCGCGTCTCGCCGACCACGGGGCGCGGCCCGATCGCCATCAGGTCGTCGCGGTAGAGGGTGATGTCCAGCGAGCCGGTGGGAATCGCCGCCCCCTCGGCGCTCTCGATCTCCGTAGCCAGCTGCTGGGCCAGCTCGACGCCGCGGCGATGGATTCCCACCAGCACCAGATCCCGCGTGCCGGCGACCTGCTCGACGATCTCGCGCGCCATGCGCGCGATCGCCCGCTCCACCGCAGGCGCATCCATCAGAGGTTGTCGTTGGGGATCGATCATGGCCGGGGCAAGCAGGTGCACGGTCGCCGGTGGGTGCGACAACTTACAAAGCCGCCGTGGCGGGTGTCAACGTGGGGAGCGGCTGTCCCACC
>JBPCIT010000381.1:0-5692 GCA_051006015.1 Longimicrobiaceae bacterium | reverse complement strand
CACCTGACCCGGATGGATCAGGTCCGGGTTCTTGATCTGGGCGCGGTTCGCCTCGTAGATCACGCGCCACTTGTTCGCATCTCCGTACTCGCGCTGCGCGATCTTCGAGAGGCTGTCGCCGGAGACGACGGTGTAGCTGCGCGCGCTGGTGCCCGCGCCGCTGCCGGTGCCGGCGGTGCCGGCGGGAGCCGCGGCCGGCTGCGCGGGGGCGGTCGAGGAGCTGCCGCTCTGGACGCCGGAGAAATCGGGCTTGGGTTTGTCTTTCTTGCCGAAGATTGCCATCGTTCACCTCGTTCTTAGGTTTGCTCGCCTGCCCTCACAAAAGCTGCGGGGGCGTTGGCGAGAGGCGAGCTTGAGCAGGATGCATACCGCAGCAGGGCAAACCCACGGAACAAGGAAGGAATACGATGGCGACAGCCGAGCTTGAAACGCTGATCCATACCCGCCGCGACCTGCACCGCCACCCGGAGCTGGGATTCCAGGAGCACCGCACGGCGGGAATCGCGGCCGAGCGGCTGCGCGCCGCGGGCTACGAGGTGCAGACGGGCGTAGCGGTGACGGGAGTGGTGGGGATGCTCGAGGGTGGCGGCGGCGAGGGCCCCACCCTCCTGCTGCGCGCCGACATGGACGCGCTGCCGATCCAGGAGGAGTGTACCCACGACTTCGTCTCGACCCAGGCGGGAAAGATGCACGCCTGCGGGCACGATGCGCACGTCGCGATCGGGCTGGCGGTGGCGGAGCGCCTCGCCCGCACGCGTGAGAGCTGGGCAGGGAGCGTGAAGTACGTCTTCCAGCCCGCCGAGGAGGGGGAGGGAGGGGCGCGGCGGATGATCGAGGAGGGGGTGCTCGAGGGGGTGGACGCCGCGCTGGGGTTGCACATCTGGACGACGCTGCCGAGCGGGGAGGTGGCGGTGGTGCCGGGACCCTTCATGGCCTCCGCGGCGGCCTTCGAGATCACCGTGCGCGGACGCGGCGGCCACGGCGCCATCCCGCAAGAGACGGTGGATTCGGTGCTGGTCGGCAGCCAGATCGTGGTGGCACTGCAGAGCATCATCTCCCGCAACGTCTCCCCGCTCGAGCCGGCGGTGGTGACCGTCAGCGCCTTCCAGGCCGGCGAGGCGTTCAACGTGATTCCGGACAGCGCTCTGCTGCGCGGAACCGTCCGCACCTTCAGTCCCGCGCTCAGCGAGGAGATGCCGGGGCGGATCGAGCGGGTGGTGGCGGGGATCTGCCAGGCGATGGGCGCGACCTACGACTTCCACTACGACCAGAACACCCCGCCTACCATCAACGACGCCGCGATGGCGGAGGGGGTCCGGCAGGCGGCGATCGAGGTGGTGGGGGAGGAGCGGGTCCGCACGGGGGAGGAGGTGCGGACCATGGGCGCCGAGGACTTCGGGGAGTTCCTGCTGCGCGTCCCCGGCTGCTTCTTCTTTGTCGGCTGCCGCAACGAGGAGACCGGGGCGACGCACCCTCACCACTCGCCGCGCTTCGACATCTGCGAGCAGTCCCTGCCGGTGGCCGTCGAGGTGCTCGAGCGCGCCGCGCTCCGCTACCTCAACGGAACATAGAAATCAGTTCGAGATCAGTTCGCCAGCTTGTGGCCGGTGCGGTCGGTGCCCAGCAGGGCGAGCTTCATCGGCGATCCCCCCACGTTGATCCGGCGGGTGACCTGCAGCGTCTGCAGGTTCACCTCCGCGACGGTACCCGTAGCCGGGTCCGCCACGTAGGCGAACTTTTCACCCGCCGCCACGGTGGGCCACCTGATCCCGGAAGCGGGGAGCGGGTCCGCCTGAGCGGTCGCGGCAGCCGGAACGCTGCCGCGCAGCGTCAGGTCGCTGGCGTTGAAGACGTGCAATTCCCCGCCGAGCCCGATCACCAGCAGGTACCTTCCGGAGGCGTCGAAGGCGTACTCCTGGCTCGGTGCCCGACCCGGCATCTCGATCTGCGTCATCGCCCCGGTCGCGCCGTCGATCCTCACCAGTGCTGCCTGCGCCGGGTTGACCAGCACCTTCAGGTACGCCACGACGTAGGGGAGCTGGCGGTGCGCCTGCGCGGACGCGAGGTACATTCCCGCGTACTCGGCGGGGTAGGGCTGCTTGCTGCCGCTCCACTCGCCACCGCTCCGCCGCACCAGCAGAACCCCGTCGCCGCAGCCGAAGGCTCCCATGTCCGTCGCGGCCGCACCGTGAGGATCGGAGCAGCCCGGAAAGCTGGCCTGGCGCTGCCCGGTCGCGCTGAACACATCCAGCCCGACGCCGTTGCCCCCCACTCGGGTGGGCGGAATGGTCACGATGATCGCGCCCTCCAGCGGCGCCACCATTCCATGGTGGACCCGGCCGGTGGGGATGGTGATCACGTTCGGGGACCCGGCGATCAGCGTGCGTTCGTCGAAGAGCTTCGCCTCGCCCGAGCCGTCCAGAAAGGTGCCCAGCCAGTGCCCGTTCATCATCGAGTGCGTGGGCAGCGATCCGGAGATCGTGAAGTCGAGCACCTTCGGCTGCTGCATGTGCAGCAGCAGCTCGCCCCCGCTCGTCTCCTCCCAGATTCCGCCGTCGATGACGTAGACAGCGTCCGCCTCGCGCACCACCGCGTAGGCGTAGCGCTGGCTCGCGCCCGCGAAGAGCTCCAGGGGCCGCTCACGGAAGGAGAAGGTCTCCATCACCGTCCCTTTGTCGAGATCCACCACCCTCACACTCCTCGACGAGTGATCGCTGACGACGAGCCGCCGCAGGTTGTCCGGCAGGTTGTTTCCGGTACCGGTACCCGGTCCGCTCGGGTCCTTGCAGCCCGCGAGCAGCGTGAGGCCCGCCAGCACCAGCGCGGGCGCATACCTGCGCCGGGTTCGTCCGTTCAGCATGAGAAGATCCAGCAAGGGTAACAGGTGAGGGCGCCCACGCGCGGAGGTGAACAGCAACAAACCATAGACGCGCGGATGTCGAGTTGCGTCACAAAAATACGCCCCCTATCTTATCGCGTCAACCGGAGAGCGCTCTCGAGACCACTGTCGCGAGAGCAGGCGTTTCCCCGGAAGCGATCTCGCCGCTTCCCGGCCGCACTCCGGGCGAACTCCGTAGCCGTCGCAGAGATGAATGGCAGAATTTCCCTCGTGCTCCTCCACCGGCTCGTTCCGGCACTCGCCTTTCTCTTCGTCGCGGGGTGCGGCGAGGGACCAACGCCTCCGGATGACCTCGAGATCGACGGAATCGTGCTAACGGATGCCGCGGGCGTCGTGCAGGCTCACTCGCACGCCGACCACTGGCATGGGGCTCTGGAGATCCAGCGTGACCAGCCGCTGGAGCTGCGCATCTATCTGACCTCCCGCGGCAGCCCCACCACCGAGCCGCCGCCGCCGCAGGATTGGTTCACCCTGCAGGACGAGCCCGCGTACACTCTTCGGGTCACCCTCCGCGACCCGACGGTCGTGACCTGGCAGGGCGAGCGCTACGAGGCGACGATCACCGGCACGCGGGCGGCGACCACCACCGCCCGGTTGTACGTTCAGGAGGGTGATCGTACGGTGTACGACGCCGCCTCGATCGTCGTCATCGTGAACCCCTGAGAGCCTCTCCGGCACCCATGTCTACTTCCCAATCCTTCCGACAGGATCCCCCCGCGCTGGGCAACCAGTACGAGGAGGACCGCGTGCTGCGCTCCTATCTCGCCCGTGTGCTGCCGGCGGATGTGCTGCGCGAGGTCGAGCCCTCGCTGCGGGAGATGGGACGCCTCGCCGGCGGCGACCTGCACGAGCTGCAGCTTCGCGACCGGCAGGGCGAGCCGCCGCTCACGCAGTGGGACGCCTGGGGGAATCGCATCGACCGCATCGAGCTGACCGCCCTCTGGCGCCAGGCGGAGCGGATCGCTGCCGAGCACGGGGTGGTCGCCACCGCCTACGAGCGGGCGCACGGGCGCTTCTCCCGCATCCACCAGTTCGCGCTCGCCTACCTCTTCACCCCCTCGACCGACATCTACGCCTGCCCGCTGGCGATGACCGACGGCGCCGCTCGCACCCTGCTCGAGTCGGGCAACCGCACGCTGATCGAGCGGGCGGTGCCGCGTCTGACCAGCCGCGATCCGCGGGAGTTCTGGACGAGCGGGCAGTGGATGACGGAGGCGACCGGCGGTTCCGACGTGGGGCGCTCCGAGACGGTGGCCCGGCGCGGCGAGGACGGGCAGTGGCGGCTCCATGGCCGCAAGTGGTTCACCTCCGCCGCCAGCGCGCCGATGGCGCTCACCCTGGCGCGTCCGGAGGGGAACGGCCCCGGCGGGCGTGGGCTGGCGCTCTTCTACCTGGAGACGCGCGATGAGGAGGGGCGGCCGCGAGGAATCCGCATCGAGCGGCTCAAGGAGAAGCTCGGCACGCGCAAGCTCCCGACCGCGGAGCTGACCCTCGAGGGCGCCCCCGCCGAGCTGGTAGCCGGCACCTCGGAGGGGGTGCGCGCCATCGCGCCGATGCTGAATCTCACCCGCACCTGGAACGCGATCAGCGCCAGCGCCCTGATGCGGCGTGGCCTCGCGCTGGCGCGCGACTACGCCCGGCGGCGCGCGGCCTTCGGCGCGCCGCTCTCCGAGCAGCCGCTGCACCTCGACACCCTTGCCGGGCTGCAGGCGGAGTTCGAAGGCGCCTTCCACCTCACCTTCCGCGTCGTCGAGCTGCTCGGGCGGCAGGAGGCGGAGGAGCTCGACGAGGAGGGAGCCTGGCTGCTGCGCATCCTCACCTCGATCGCCAAGCTCACCACCGCGCGGCAGGCGGTCGCGGTCGCCAGCGAGGTGCTCGAGGCCTTTGGCGGCGCCGGCTACGTCGAGGACACCGGGCTGCCGGTGCTGCTGCGCGACAGCCAGGTGCTCCCCATCTGGGAGGGGACCACCAACGTGCTCGCACTCGACATGCTGCGCGCCCTCGGCGGCGAGGAGGGGATGGAGGTGGTGCTCGCCGAGTTCGAGAACTGCGCGGCCGAGGTGCACGACCGTGACCTCCTCTCGGTCATCGAGCGCGCCCGCGAGGCGGTCATCCACGCCCTCGTCTGGCTGGTCGAGGCGGGGGAGAGCGGCCCGGCGGTGGTCGAGGCCGGCGCCCGGCGCTTCGCGCTCTCCCTGGGGCGGGTGCTGGAGATCGTCTATCTCGCGCGGCAGGCGCAGTGGTCGCTCACCCACGAAGGGGATCAGCGCTCCGCCGCCGCCGCGCGCCGCCTCGCTGCCACCGCGGTGGACCTCACCACTACAGTTCACCTCGGCGAGGCGCACGCCCTGGCCAACGATGAGCCCTTTCCCGCGCCCGACGGCGCGCTCTCCTCGCACCTGATGACGCCGGTCGGCCGCGAATGAAGAAGTGGGAGTATCGCGGGCGCTGGGCGCTGGTTACCGGCGCCTCGGCGGGATTCGGGGAGAGCTTCGCCCGCCAGCTCGCCGAGCGGGGGATGCACCTGGTGCTCACCGCCCGCCGCGGGGAGCGGCTGCGCGGCCTCGCCGACGAGCTCGCCGGCCGTCATGGCGTCCAGACTCACATCGTGCCGCTGGATCTCGCCGAGCCCGGCGCCGCCGAGCGGCTGTGGAAGGAGGCGAATCGCGGGCGGGAGATCCACCTGCTGGTCAACAACGCCGGCTTCGGCGTGCGCGGCGCCTTCCACACCGTCGCGCGCGAGCGGCTGGTCGAGATGGTGCAGCTCAACTGCATCGCGCTGCTCGAGCTGGC
>JBPCIT010000380.1:0-4109 GCA_051006015.1 Longimicrobiaceae bacterium | reverse complement strand
CGCGCTGGCGCAGGGCCTGCACCTCAAGGAGGCGATGGCGCCCCTGCTGCGCAGCGTGGCGTACTGAGCCCCACGCGGCCGTGGGAGCAGGACCGCCGCGCGGGGCTCGCCGAAGCGGACCCCGCAGAGCTCGGGGTGTGCCCGGCTCCGGAGGAAGCCCCCGGAACGTCATCGAACCTCGCATCGTTTCACCACTTGGGTGACACTGCCAAAGTCGAGTAATGACTAGTGGTAGGGTAGGTTCAGGTTCCAGCCCTCGGTCCTCTCCACGAGGCCACGCTGCGGCGAAGAGGAGAAGCGCCTTACCGAGCCCGACCACGCCTTCTCGGATAACTCACGCCATAAACGCAATGAGGTCCAATAGGTTTCCGGCGGAATAAGAAATGAGGCGGCCTGCTTCGGAGGGTGCCTCGGCTCAGGCTGCCGCGGGGGCTGCCGCGGCTGCCTGGCAGGCGGCGATCTGGCGATCGGCCAGAAAGGCGCCCACGCGCACCACCGTGCTGTGGCGCTCCCGCTGATGACGGAAGAGCTGCGAGAGAGCACCGAAACGACTCATCCGGGCAAAGAGATGCTCAACCACAATCCGTACCGCCGAGAGCAAGCGGTTATAACTCTTCTCGTCCTCCGTGAGGTCTCCTCCCGGCGGCTTCTTGTGTGGCACGTAGCAGGCCTCCTCCGGGTGCGCCTGCTCCAGGCCCACATAGCCCTTGTCTGCCCCTATCCCCTCGGTAGGATCGAGCACCTCCAGCACCCCGCTGCCGCGCAGCAGCGTCAGATCACTGGTCGAGCCCGGCACACTCGCGCTGATCGCCTGCACGCGCCCTTGGACCGAGACGGCGGCCTGGCACTTCAGGGTGTGCGCCTTCTTCTTGCCCGAGTAGAAGGGCTTCTGCGCCTGCCAGCCTCTGGGGCGGCGGATCCTCTGCTCGCGGCTGTCGATCAGAATCTGCAGCTCCGGCTCCTCCTGGAGCACCTCGGCCAAGCTGCGCCCCCGCGGGCGCTTGGGCGCACCCTCCTGCGGGGGTCCCTGCGAGCCGGCGCCGGAGGCAGGCGAAGCAGGTGTGCGCTGCTCCAGGGGGAAAACGGCCATGGCTTCCAGGCGCAGGAGCACGTCCTTGGTGCTGCGGCGCACCGCCGATTCCTCGACGTCGAAAAGGAAGCCCAGCACCGGCCAGGTGGGGTAGAGCTTCAGCCACACCAGCGCGGCCAGCAGGCGGGTGGGCGCGTCGAGCACGTACTTGCGTCCTGCGCCCGGGGCGCGCCTGCGCGGCTGCTGCCCCTCGCGCCTGTGCGTCGCCGTGGCTCGCCCCACCGCATCCGCATAGACCCACTCGCGGCAGAGCGCGTCGAACTCCTCCTGGGAGAGCCCGCACAGATTGCGGAACATGCCCGGCCTCTGCGTGAGCTTGCGATAGGTGATCATCCCAGCCTCCCGTTCCAGACGACGTGTGCCTGCTCCTGCCAGAGCGCTGCTGCAACTTCGATGCTATTCCGCCGGAACTCTATTGAGTGCGGCGTTCGCCGCGGAACTACGCGCCGCGGTGGATCACGTGCTCGAGCACCCATACTCTGGTGCGCCAGGTGAAGCCGGTACTCGCCGCAAGTTGTTGCAGCGTTTCCCCTACTCCTTGATCTACCTGATGGAGGGAGAGGACGAGCACATTTTCATTGTCGCGGTGATGCATCAACGGCGGAAGCCGGGGTACTGGCGCGATCGTCTGTGAGCACAGCCCGGAGCGGAATGCAGCTTGCACCCTCGCCCACACAGGTAAGGCAGTCCCCGAACCCAGGAGGCATGATGGACCGGCGTACGAATGATCCGAAGTATCAGGTGCACGAGCCCCCGCAGCCGCCGGGCGACGAGGAGGAGGAGCGGCTGAGCGCCGAAGAGTTCCGCAGGCTCAGCGTCGAGGCGGAGAACTCGCCCGGCTCGGTGCAGCAGCGGCAGCACATGAACCAGGCGGCGCCCTCGGAGGTACGGAAGAACACCCCGGCGGAATAAGCGCAGATCAAGAGCACAAGCGCCCCGGCTGCACGACGAGAGCCGGGGCGCTTCGCTTTCTGCGCTCAGCGGGAGGCAGCCTGCCCGGTCACACCGAAGGGGCGGCGTCGCTCCGGAGGTGCTTCAGCGGCGAGTCGGCCAGCATCGGCCGCAGCTTGCCGATCTGCTCCTCCGTCGAGCCCTGCATCCAGGGTTCGGGCGCCATCGCGTACGCCTCCTTCAGCCGCTTCTCGCCCTCGGCGTCCTCGCCCAGGCCGACGTGCGCCTCGCCCATGGTGGCCAGAACCCAGTAGAGATCCTTCGCGGGCGCCTGCTGCGGGTCCGGCGCATTGGTCCGGAGCCACTGCCGGCAGATCTCCAGCACCTCCTGGCGCACCCGGCGCGCCTGCACGAAGTCGGCGATCGCCTCCGCCGGATCGGTTGCGTTCGCGGCCCGCACGTTCAGCAGAAAAGCCAGGTTGATCCCGTTGGTAGTAGTCGTTGCGGAGAAAGAAGCCCCGCTCGTACGCCCGCACGGCGGTATCGAGGTATGCACGATCCCGGGTGATCTCCCAGAGCCGCTTGTGCACCGAGCCCCACAGGCCGAGTGTCTCCGTGTCGTTGGAGATCTCGGGATCGAGCGCCTGCAGCACCTCGCGCGCTTCCCGCAGCGCGGCTTCCTCGGTCGGATGCTTGCTCTTGTAGGTGACCAGCGCGTGCCGCTGGATGATGTAGGGATCCTCGGGCCGGTCCGGCGCCTGGGTCTTCATCATCCCGCGGACAAAGGAAAGGCCACTCTTCGCCGCCACCCAGTCGCCGCGCTTCTGCGCCTCATCCACCTGCTGCATCAGCATGCTGTGCGTGGAGGGCGCCGCCGCGCCCCCGTGCGATGCTTCCGTCGGCTGGCCGCTCCCTGCAGCGGCGGCGTTCTCCTCGAGCGCCGCGATGCCGCGTGTGGGGCCGCCCAGTGCGCCCTCGTCGGCCTGCGCGACGGCTTTCAGGATCGGTGGGGTGAGGTCCCGGAGAAGGGTGTAGACGGGGCTGTCCGAATTGCGGGGATCGTTTGCCTGGTATCTTGACGATGGCGTCGGTGAGAAGCTTGGTGAAGCGCCTGGCCTCGCTGACGCCGATGTCCTCGCCCATGTGGCGGTACTGGCGCACGACGATGTGGTTGACGTCGAAGGGAAAGGTCTTGATGCCGTCCTCCGCGATGATCACCGTGGTGTAGGGGCGTAGCGCGTGGCGGATCCCCAGCTCGTAGAAGGCGTTCTTGTTGGAGGTGGACAGGTCCGCCACCACCACGTCCGCGTTGAGGAGCTGCTCGTACATGGGTACGTCGATCAACCCCGAGTGGACGATCTCGTCGGCGCGCACGCACTTCAGCCCCGCGGCTTCGACCGCCGGCTTGATCAGGTTCTGGTACGACGCGTCGAGGTCGAGCACGCGCCCCGTCTCGAAGTCCGTTTTCTTACCGAAGCCCATCACGACGAAGCAGGTGCCGCGGGTCTGCGGCGGGTTTTCTGTGGACATGATGGTTCTCCCGGGTTGGGGGTTCGACGAACGCCGATGCTAGGGCGAATCAGAGCCGGGCCGATTGCTGGGCGGTAGCCCCTCGATCCGCAGGAAGTGCAGGCGGCCAAGAGCGTCACCTGCCACGATCGTCTTGCCGTCGGGTGTGACGGCGCAGCACAGCACGAGAGCATCCGCGCTGAAGATGGCAATTTCGCGTCCGCTCTCCAGATCCCACAGCTTGAGCGTCTGGTCGTCGGAGGCGGAGAGCGCCTGCCGCCCATCGGGGGTGATCGCCACCGCGCTCACCCAGTCGGAGTGCCCGCTCAGGGTGCGCAGCTCCGCGCCGCTCTCCAGATCCCACAGCTTGAGCGTCTGGTCCTCCGAGGCGGAGAGCGCCTGCCGCCCATCGGGGGTGATCGCCACCGCGCTCACCGAGCCGGAGTGCCCGCGCAGGGTGCGCAGCTCCGCGCCGCTCTCCAGATCCCACAGCTTGAACGTCTGGTCCGACGAGGCGGAGAGCGCCCGCCGCCCATCGGGCGAGATCGCCACCGCGCTCACCCAGCCGGAGTGCCCGCTCAGGGTGCGCAGCTCCGCGCCGCTCTCCAGACCCCACAGC
>JBPCIT010000379.1:0-11199 GCA_051006015.1 Longimicrobiaceae bacterium | reverse complement strand
AACAGCGTCATCCTCAAGCCCGCGGAGGACGTGCCGCATACCTCCACCCTGCTGGTGGAGGTGCTGGAGGAGGCGGGTATCCCGGCCGGGGTGGTGAACCTGCTGCATGGGCTAGGTGAGGAGGTGGGGGCGGCGCTGGTCGGGCACCCGGAGGTGCCGGTCGTCTCCTTCACCGGCTCGACGGAGACGGGACGCATCATCGGCCGCGTCTGCGGCGAGATGCACAAGCGCCTCTCGCTGGAGATGGGCGGCAAGAACGCGCAGATCGTGATGCCGGACGCCGACCTGGAGCTCGCCCTCGATGGGGTGCTCTGGGGCGCCTTCGGCACCACCGGCCAGCGCTGCACCGCCACCTCGCGCCTGCTGCTGCACGAGGAGATCCACGACCAGCTCCTCGAGCAGCTGATCGAGCGCGCGGGCGAGCTCCGCCTAGGCTACGGCGTCGAGGATGGCGTGGAGGTGGGGCCGCTCATCAACCAGGGGGCGCTCGAGAAGGTCGAGCGCTACGTCGAGGTCGGTCGCGGCGAGGCGGAGCTGGTGCTGGGCGGCGAGCGCGCCGCCGGTGACGGGCTGGACGACGGCTTCTTCTTCCAGCCGACTATCTTCAGTGAGGTCAGGCCCGGCTCGCGCCTGGCCACCGAGGAGATCTTTGGTCCGGTGCTCTCCGTGATGCGCTTCTCGGAGCTTGACGAGGCGATCCGCATCAACAACGAGGTGCGCTACGGCCTCTCGAGCTCGATCTACACACGCGACGTGAATGCCTCCTTCCGCGCTCTCAACGAGCTGGAGAACGGCATCACCTATGTCAACGCGCCCACGATCGGCGCGGAGGCCCACCTGCCCTTCGGCGGCGTCAAGGAGACCGGCAACGGACACCGTGAGGGGGGCTGGGAGGTTTACGAGTTCTATTCGGAGACCAAGGTGGGCTACCTGGACTACTCGGGGAAGCTGCAGCGCGCGCAGATCGACAATTACGCGGCCGGTCCCTACTGAGTCGCCGGATTACTCGGCTGTCTCCGGCGCCGCGGGGCACATCCTTTGCGCGTCCCGGCGTGGCCGGAACGCCCTCTGCTCGACCGGGTAGATGAACCGCCACGCGCCCCTCGGTCCGCAGCGCGATGGCGCATGATCCAGAGCCCGCGTCCGCGCCAACGCGATAGTAGAACACGCCCCTATGGACGACAACCTTTATCCTTATCACTCGCAGGAGGGGGCTGCCCAGCCACGCGTCTCCTCCGAGCGGCTGTACGAGGAGCGGCGGAGGGTCGCGGAGGACAGCCGCGGCTCCATCTCGACGGGCCGCTGGATGTGGGAATGGTTCAAGGCGATCACCACCGCCATCGTGCTCTTCCTCATCATCCGCACCTTTCTCTTCGAGGCCTTCAAGATCCCGACGGGATCGATGGAGAACACCCTGCTGGTCGGGGATTTCCTCCTGGTGAACAAGGCGGTTTACGGCGCCGAGATCCCGGGGGCCGGCGCGCGTCTTCCCTCCTTCGCGCTTCCGCAGCGCGGAGATGTCATCGTCTTCTTCCCGCCGCACGATCCGACCAAGAACTACGTGAAGCGCCTGGTGGGCATGCCCGGCGATACGCTGGAGATGCGCGACAAGGTGCTCTACCTCAACGGCGAGCCGAAGGTGGAGCCCTATGCCCGCTACATCGACAGCTTCTCGGATCCCAGCGACCCCCGGATGGTCTGGCAGGGCGCCCACCTGGTCCCGGGCAAGCGGAGCCGGAAGAGCTACCGTGCCACGCGCGACAACTGGGGTCCGATCGTAGTGCCGCCGGGGAAGTTCTTCGCGCTGGGAGACAATCGGGACAACTCGGAGGATTCGCGCTACTGGGGCTTCCTGGACGCCCACTCCATCCGCGGCCGCCCGATGTTCGTATACTACTCCTTCCAACGTGACCTCTCGCCGATTGCCTGGCTGACGAGCATCCGCTGGCAGAGGATCGGCGATGTGATTCGCTGAGCGTCCGGAAACAGCCGTGGGGGCTTGACACTGCGGTGGGGTGCTGCCATACTCAAGCCCACGGTGCTGCAGACGGACGCAGCGCCCGGCTAGTCTGCCCATTCCCTTTCCCAACTCCCGATTGCCGCAAGCCAGGCCTCCTGCCGAGCTCGACGTACAACGTCGGTCCTCCCCGATGCTGTAGCGCTTTCGCGCTCCCTGTTGCGTTCCACGGAGTACCCGCATGCCCTCGAGCCCGCCTAAAAAGATCACGGTCGACGCCGAATCGCTCGACCAGTACCTGCGCGAGATCAGTGCCTATCCCCTGATTGCACGGGAGGAGGAGGCAGTCCTCGCCGAGCGGATTCGCGAGAAGGACGCGGAGGCGCTCGATTGCCTGGTTCGCTCCAACCTCCGCTTCGTCGTCTCGGTCGCCAAGCGCTACCAGAACCAGGGCGTCTCCCTCGCCGACCTGATCAACGAGGGGAACATCGGGCTGATCCGCGCGGCGCAGAAGTTCGACGAGACGAAGGGCATCAAGTTCATCTCCTACGCGGTGTGGTGGGTCCGGCAGGCGATCCTGCAGGCGCTCGCCGAGCAGTCGCGAATCGTGCGCGTGCCGCTGAGCCGTGCCGGCACGCTGCACCGGATCGGCCGGCGCTCCTCGAGCCTGACGCAGGAGCTGGGACGTGAGCCCACCGTCGAGGAGATCGCGGAGGAGCTGGACCTGCCAGAGGAGGAGATCAAGCACACACTGGTCATGGCGCAGCAGCACCTCTCGCTCGACGCCCCGCTGGTGCCCGGCGAGGAGGGGCAGCTGCTGGACTACCTCTCGGACCAGGCCTCTCCCGGCCCCGATGAGGAGCTGTACAACCGGGCGCTCTCCCGCTCCATCGACGAGGCGCTGGCCACCCTCAGCGAGCGCGAGTCGAAGGTGCTGCGCCTCTACTTCGGTTTGGACGATGGCGAGCCGCTTACCCTCGAGCAGATCGGCGAACAGTTCGGGATCACCCGCGAGCGGGTGCGGCAGATCAAGGAGCGCGCGCTGCTGCGCCTGCGACACCAGTCGCGCGCCCGGCTGCTGGAAACCTTTCTGCATTAGGCCCCCCCGAGGAAGCAGGACCGCGCCTTCTCTTGACATTCCCGCCTCTCTTTTCTATCCTTTAAGTCTGTTCCCATGATGGGTCCGGCCTCGCGCAGCGGGGTCGGAAGCCTTTTTTGTTTCCTGCACCGGTTCGCCTGCGCGACCGGCGGACGCGCCGCGGCGCGAACGGAAAGCCTGATGAAGACGTATTCCGTAAAGGCTGGCGAGATCGAGCACCGCTGGTACGTGGTGGACGCGGAGGGCAAGGTCCTCGGGCGTCTGGCGAGCGAGGTGGCTCGGATCCTTCGCGGCAAGCACAAGCCGACCTACACCCCGCACCTCGACACCGGCGACTACGTGGTGGTGGTCAACGCCGAGAAGATCGAGCTGACCGGCAACAAGGCCGATCAGAAGACCTACTTCCGGCACTCCGGCTACATGGGCGGAGAGAAGCACATCCCCTTCCGCCGCATGCAGGAGAAGCACCCGGAGCGGATCATCGAGCTCGCCGTCAAGGGTATGCTTCCGAAGACGACGCTCGGCCGCCAGATGCGCGACAAGCTGCGCGTCTACGCGGGACCCGAGCACCCGCACCAGGCGCAGCAGCCGCAGCCCCTTACCTTCGAGTGACATGGCCGAGGAAACGCAGGAAGTAGGCGGCGCAGGCCGCGAAGAGGAAATCGCTGCGCCGCGCAGTGCGGCCCCGTCCCTGATCCATGCGGTGGGGAGGCGGAAGACGGCCGTCGCGCGCGTGTATCTCCGTCCCGGCAAGGGAGGCTGGAAGGTCAACGGCCGCTCGATGGAGGAGTACTTCCCCCGCCCGGTGCTGCAGCAGTCCGCCATGCGGCCGCTGGTCACCACCGGCACACAGGACCGCTACGACGTGCAGGTCAACGTGGTCGGCGGAGGGCTGCGCGGGCAGGCGGAGGCGGTGCGCCTCGGCGTGGCGCGCGCGCTGCTGAAGACGGACGAGGATTTCCGGCGCGCTCTGCGCGCGGAGGCGCTGCTGACACGCGATCCGCGCGAGGTCGAGCGCAAGAAGCCCGGCCGCCCCAAGGCGCGCAAGCGCTTCCAGTTCTCGAAGCGTTAATCTCATGGAAGGGGCATCCCTGATGGGATGCCCGAATGGGGCGGCCGCGAGGGCCGCCCTTACATCACACACTGCCCGACGCCGCTCGGGGTGCCGCCCCTGAGGCGGTCGGATGCGGCGGATGACGGCAGTGGACGCATAACCCGACAGGAGTTTCAGCACCTCATGGCAACACCCCAGATTCAGGACCTTCTCGAAGCCGGTGTCCATTTCGGCCACCAGACCAGCCGCTGGAACCCGAAGATGCGCAAGTTCATCTTCGCGGAGCGCAACGGCATCTACATCATCGACCTCAAGAAGACGCTCCGTCAGATCGAGCTGGCGCAGGAGCTCGCCCGCCAGGTGGTCTCCCGCGGCGAGCGAGTCCTCTTCGTCTGCACCAAGAAGCAGCTCCGCGCGGTGATCCAGGCGGAGGCGGAGCGCTCGAACTCCTTCTACGTCACCGAGCGCTGGCTCGGCGGCATGATGACCAACTTCGCCACCATCAAGAAGCAGATCCGCCGGCTCAAGGATCTCGAGCGGGGGCAGGAGGAGGGCGCCTTCGAGTTCTACACGAAGAAGGAGCGCCTCATGCTCGACCGGGAGCGTACGAAGCTCGACAAGTACCTCGCCGGCGTCAAGGACATGACGCGCCCCCCCGGCGCGCTCTTCGTGGTAGACGCGAAGAAGGAGCGCATCGCGGTCAGCGAGGCCAACAAGCTCGGCATTCCGTTGATCGCGATCGCGGACACCAACGCCGATCCGGATCTGCTCACGGTGCCGATCGCCGGCAACGACGACGCGATCCGCTCGGTAAGCGTGATCAGCCGCGCCATCGCGGACGCCATCGTCGAGGCGCGTGCCGCGATGCCCGCTGAGGATCGCCGCCGCGCCGATGAGGCGGAGGCGACCACCTACTCGACCGAGACCGGCGAGGCGGCCCCGGCCGACGACGACCGCCGCGGGGCCAAGCGGCGCCCGCGCCGCAAGCGGCGTCCGAAGCCGGAGGTGATCGCCAACATGCGCGGCGGCGAGGGAGAGGCCGAAGCGGAGTAAGCTCGACCTCGGCCGGCCGCAGCACGGCGGGGCCACCGGGTGGGCGAGGCGAGCAGCGGCTCGCGGCTCAACCTGCGTGGCCCCGCAGCGCGCCTGGGCCTGATGAATCGACTGAAGCTGTACTGGTTCCACTTTTTCTACGGGAGAACGGAATGGCTATCGCCGCGAAGGATGTGAAAGAGCTCCGTGACCGCACGGGTGCGGGGATGATGGAGTGCAAGAGCGCGCTCGAGGAGACGGGTGGCGACATGGAGAAGGCGATTGACACCCTGCGTGCGCGCGGAGCCGCCAAGGCGGCCAAGCGCGCCGGGCGCGAGGCGAGCGAGGGCACGATCACCAGCTACATCCACATGGGCGGCAAGATCGGCGTGCTGGTCGAGGTGAACTGCGAGACGGACTTCGTCGCCAAGACTGACGACTTCCAGCGCCTGGCGCGCGAGATCGCGATGCACATCGCGGCGGCGAACCCCGTCTCCATCTCGCGCGAGCACATCCCTGCCGACGTCGTCGAGCGGGAGCGCGGCGTTTACCGCGAGCAGATGCGCGAGTCCGGGAAGCCGGAGCACATCTGGGATAAGATCGTCGATGGCAAGCTGGAGAAGTTCTACGCCGAGTCCGCGCTGCTCGAGCAGCCCTTCGTGAAGAACCCGGACCAGACGGTCCGCGAGCTGCTCACCGAGGTCTCCGCGCGCACCGGCGAGAAGATCGAGGTGCGGCGCTTCACCCGCTTCGCGCTCGGCGAGTGAGTCCCTCCGGGGAGGTCAAGTACCGGCGCGTCGTCCTCAAGCTCTCCGGCGAGGCGCTCGCCGGAGACCAGGGGTTCGGGATCGCGCCCCGCATCATCGGGGAGCTGACCGAGGAGATCAAGCAGGTGCATTCGATGGGTGTCGCCGTCGGCGTGGTGATCGGCGGCGGCAACATCGTGCGCGGCACCCTCGCCAGCCAGCAGGGGATGGACCGCGTCTCCGCGGATTACATGGGGATGCTCGCCACCGTGATTAACGCGCTGGCGGTGCAGGACATGCTCGAGCGCCAGGGCGTCGAGACACGGGTGCTGACGGCCATTCGCATGGAGCAGCTCGCCGAGCCCTACATCCGCCGCCGCGCGCTGCGCCACCTGCACAAGGGGCGCGTCGTCCTCTTTGCCGGCGGCACGGGCAACCCCTACTTTTCCACCGACACCGCGGCGGTGCTGCGCGGCATCGAGATGGAAGCGGACGTCATCATCAAGGCGACCAAGGTAGAGGGAATCTACACCGCCGATCCCGTCAAGGACCCCACGGCCGAGTTCCTCCCGCAGATCTCCTTCCAGGAGGCGATCGCGCGCGAGCTAGGGGTGATGGACGCGGCGGCCTTTTCCCTCTGCAAGGAGAACAATCTGCCGATCATCATCCTCGGTCTGCAGGCCCCCGGCGCGATTGCCCGGGCGGTGCGGGGCGAGCGGATCGGCTCCCTGGTTCACCCCTGACGCCGGAGACCTGATGCCCAGCTTACAAGCGGCTCGTCAGAGGATGGAGAAGGCGGTCGAGGCGATGCGGCGGGAGTTCACCGGTGTACGCACCGGCAAGGCCTCGCCTCAGCTGCTCGACATCGTTCGCGTGGAAGCCTACGGCTCGCACATGCCGCTCAACCAGGTGGCCTCGGTGAGCGCTCCCGAGCCGCGCATGCTGGTAGTGCAGCCCTGGGACCGCTCGCTGATGCAGCCGATCGAGCGCGCGATCCGCGACTCCGACCTCGGCCTGAACCCCTCGAACGACGGTCAGCTCATCCGCGTTCCCATTCCGGCGCTGACGGAGGAGCGGCGCAAGGAGTACGTGCGGCTGCTCCACAAGCTCGCCGAGGAGGGACGAATCGCGGTGCGGCAGGCGCGCAAGGACGCCAACGACGAGATCAAGCACCGCCAGAAGGACGGCGAGCTCTCCGAGGACGAGGCGCGCCGGGAGCAGGACGAGGTGCAGAAGCTCACCGATCAGCACATCCAGCGGATCGACGAGCTGCTGAAGCACAAAGAAGTCGAGGTGATGGAGGTATGACGGCAATGAGCAGTGTTGAATGTTCAATGTTCAATGGGGAGTGAGCGGGAAGCTGTCGGGAGGCACTGGAGCCGACACCCTCTTCATTCAGCATTCATAATTCATCATTCGACATTGGTGTCCTGTGTCTTCTGAGCTCCTCGACCAGATCCGGATCAGCGGCGATCTGCCGCGCCATGTCGCCGTGATCATGGATGGCAACCGGCGCTGGGCGCGCGAGCGGGGCATGCCGCGCGAGTTCGGCCACCGCGCCGGGATGCGTGCGGTGCGCGACACCGTCGAGGGCGCGGGCGACGTGGGCATCGAGACCCTCACCCTCTTCGCCTTTTCTCAGGAGAACTGGCACCGCCCGGCGGGCGAGGTCTCCGCGCTGATGACGCTGCTCGAGCTCTACGTGCGCAAGGAGCAGCGCGAGCTGAAGGAGAAGGGTGTCGAGGTGCGGGTGATCGGCGATCTGGAGCGATTGGACCCCCGCACCCGGCGCGCGGTGAACAGCATCGTCGACTTCACCGCGGGTGGCGACGGCCTGCGCCTCAACCTCGCCATCAGCTACGGCGCGCGCGGCGAGATCGTGCGCGCCGCCCGCCGCCTCGCCGAGCGGGTGCAGCGCGGCACGCTGGTGCCGGAGGAGATCGACGAGCAGCTCTTCGCCTCTGAGCTGTACACCGCGCAGGACCCGGATCCGGATCTGCTGATCCGCACCTCGGGGGAGCTGCGCATCTCCAACTTCATGCTCTGGCAGCTCGCCTACACGGAGATCCACATCTCGCCCGTCCTCTGGCCGGATTTCCGGCGGGAGCACCTCTTCTCGGCGATCCTCGATTATCAACGGCGGGAGCGGCGCTTCGGTCGCGTGGCAGCCACCTAGAGCGGTAGCAGTGGCCGTTTCCGAGACACTTCAGCGCACGCTAGTCGCGGCGGTGGGAGCTCCCATCGCCGTTGGCGTTGTGTATGCCGGCGGCTGGCCGCTCGCGCTGCTGCTGGCGGTGATCTCGGCGCTCGCCGCGCTCGAGTTCTACCGGATGGCCGAGCGCAAGTCGGCGCGCGCGCTGGCGCCCGCGGGCGCCGCGGCGGCCGCGGCGTTCGTGCTGCTCGCCGCCCTCCGCCCGGAGCGCGGGATCGAGGGCCTCGGCATCTGGCCGCTGGTGGTGCTGCTGGTGCTCGGCAGCTCGGTGGCGGCCATCTGGCTGCGCGGCGTCGAGGGGGAGCCGCTGCTCTCCCTCTCGGTGACCCTCTTCGGCGCCATCTACACCGGCGGTCTGCTCTCGCACGCGCTGCTGCTCCGCCACCTCCCCGGCGTGGAGGGACCCTGGCACGGCACCGCACTGGTCTTTGCGCCGGTGCTGCTCACCTGGGCGAGCGACACCTTTGCCTACTTCGCCGGCCGCACCTGGGGCAGGCGCAAGCTGATCCCGCGAGTGAGCCCTGGGAAAACGGTCGAGGGGGCGACGGGGGCGCTGCTCGGGACGATCCTGGTGGCGGCGGCGTACTCCTGGGTGCTCGGCCTCTTCGCCACCTACCGGCTCTCCCTGCTGCAGGCGGTGGTGCTCGGGGTGCTCATCTCGGTGGCCGCGCAGGTCGGCGATCTGGTCGAGTCGCTGCTCAAGCGGGACGCCGGAGTCAAGGACTCGGGGACGCTGCTCCCGGGGCATGGAGGTGCGCTCGACCGCTTCGACTCCCTCCTCTTCACCCTGCCGATCGCCTACGGCTTCTTCCGCTTAGTGGAGGGAGGGTTCGGATGAGCAAGGGTGTTGCGATCCTGGGCGCCACCGGCTCCATCGGCAAGAGCGCGCTGGCGGTGCTCGACCAGCACCCCGAGCACTTCCGCACGGTGGCGCTCACCGCGAACCGCAGCGCCGACGCGCTCGAGGAGCTGGTGAGCCACTACCGGCCGCGGCTGGCGGTACTGGTCGAAGATGGAGCCCGCAACGGGCGGCCGGCGAGCGGAGGCACCCGCTGGAGCAGCGGGCGGGAGGGGCTGATCGAGGCGGCCACCCATCCCGAGGCTGACATCGTGCTCAACGCGCTCGTCGGTGCGGCGGGGCTGGAGTCCACGCTGGCCGCGCTGCGGGCGGGCAAGCGCGTCGCCCTGGCGAACAAGGAGTCGCTGGTATGCGGCGGCCCGCTGGTGCTGGAGGCCGCGCGCCACGGAGGTGGGGAGCTGATCCCGGTGGATAGCGAGCACAGCGCCATCCTCCAGTGCCTCCAGGGCAGCCGGGGTGCCGAGATCCGCCGCCTGGTGATCACCGCCTCCGGCGGCCCCTTCCGCTCCCTCCCCCCCGAGGAGCTGGCCCGGGTGCGGCCGCACGACGCCCTGCGCCACCCGACCTGGGAGATGGGGGCGAAGATCACCATCGACTCCGCCACGCTGGCCAACAAGGCGTTGGAGGTGATCGAGGCGCACTTCCTCTTCGGAATCTCCTACGACCGGATCGAGGCGGTGGTGCATCCGCAGTCCATCATCCACTCGATGGTGGAGTTCGTGGACGGCTCGGTGCTGGCGCAGATGGGATTCCCTACCATGGAGATCCCGATTCTCTACGCGCTCTCGCACCCGCGGCGCCTGCCGTACGAGTGCCGCCGCTTCGATCCGCTCGCGGCGGGTCAGCTCACCTTCGAGGCGGTGCGGGAGGAGAGCTTCCCTGCATTCTCGCTCGGGGTGGCCGCTGGCCGCGCAGGCGGAACGGCGCCCGCCGTCTTCAACGCGGCGAACGAGGTGGCGGTCGCCGCCTTCCTCGCGGAGCAGATCTCCTTTCCCGGGATCGCCGGGACCATCGAGCATACGCTCGGCCGGTGGAGCGGGGGGGAACCTTCATCGCTCCGGGCCGTACTTGAGAGCGACGCCTGGGCGCGTCGTACTGCCGAAACCTTTATTCGAAGTCACCTGCTGTGCTGACGCTCGTCGCAGTCATCGCCGTTCTCTCCATCCTGATCTTCGTCCATGAGCTGGGCCACCTGCTGGCGGCGAAGGCGGTGGACATCGAGGTGCCGCGCTTCTCGATCGGCTTCGGTCCGCGGGTGGCGGGCTTCCGGATCGGCGAGACGGAGTACGTGCTCTCCGCGCTGCCCCTGGGCGGCTACGTCAAGATGGCCGGGATGGAGGATGACGAGGCGCTGGAGGTGCTCGAGGGTAAGGGGGATGCGGAGCGTGAGCCCTCGACGCGCGACTTCGACTCGAAGCCGCTCTGGGCCCGCGCGCTGGTGATCGTGGCGGGCGTCACGATGAACTTCCTGCTCGCCATCCTGATCTACGCGGGGCTGGCGTTCTTTTCGGGGGAGCAGCTCGATCCCACCACCCGGGTGGCGGTCACCGAGCCGGAGCAGCTCACCGGAGCCGCGGCTCCCCTCGCCGCGATTCCCTTCGGCGCTCGGCTCGAGGCGATCGGCGACCGGCCGGTCGAGAGCTGGAACGACGTGCGGCGCAGCCTCTTCGAGGCGCCGCCAGGCCCAACCGTCTTCCGCTTCGCGGATGCGCCGCCCGTCACCCTCACCCTGCCTCCCCGGGATTCCGCGCGGATCCCGGTGATCGAGGCGTTGCAGCCCCTGCACGAGCCGGTGATCGGCCGGGTCGAGCCCGGCTATCCCGCGGCGGAGGTCGGGCTGCAGCCGGGGGATCGGGTGATCGCCGCGGGCGGCCAGCCGATCCGCGTCTGGTCGGAGATGGTGCGCATCATCTCCGCGCATCCCGGTCAGCCGCTGCCGCTCGAGATCGAGCGCGGCGGGCAGCGCATCTCCCTCACCGTCACTCCGCGCCCGGTCGCCGATTTAAACGAGGCGGGCGAGCGGGTCTCCATCGGCCGGCTCGGCGTCGCCCCCGACATCCAGGTGATCCACCGCACCTACGGGCCGGGTGGGTCCCTCCTCTACGGTGTGGAGCGGACCTGGGGCTTCAGCACACGCATCCTCAGCTTCCTGGGCGGGCTGGTCACGGGAGACGAGTCTCCCCGCAACCTCGGCGGGTCGATCGCCATCGGCCAGCTCTCCGGGCGGGCCGCGCGGCTCG
>JBPCIT010000378.1:0-6223 GCA_051006015.1 Longimicrobiaceae bacterium | reverse complement strand
CCTGACCGCGCATGAACTCGAGGGCGCGGGCGCTGCGGGCGCCGGAGCGGCACTGGAGCACGATCTCCTCCTGCGGATCGATCTCCTCCAGCCGCTCCTCCAGCTCGCCCATCGGAATCAGTCGCGCGCCGTACTGCTCGAGGTTGCCGATCTCCCACTCGTTGGGCTCGCGTACGTCGATGATGGTGACCTTGTCGCCGCGGTCGAGCCGCTGCTTCAGCTCCGTGGCGCTGATCTCCGGTACCTGAGGCCGCATGGATGTCGTCTCCTGTGATTGTGATTCGATGCCGCAGAACCGCTCGTAGTCGATCAGCTCACGGACGGTAGGATTCTCCCCGCAGACGGGGCACGCCGGGTCCTTGCGCAGCCGCATCTCGCGAAAGCGCAGCCGCAGCGCGTCGAAGATCAGCAGCCGCCCGACGAGCGAGTCACCGATACCGAGCAGCAGCTTGATGGTCTCCATCGCCTGGATGCTGCCGACGATCCCCGGCAGCACCCCCAGCACCCCGCCCTCCGCGCAGGAGGGCACCAGCCCCGGCGGCGGCGGCTCGGCGAAGAGGCAGCGGTAGCAGGGTCCCTGCTCCGCCCAGAAGACCGAGTTCTGCCCCTCGAAGCGGAAGATCGAGCCGTAGACGTTCGGCTTTCCCAGCAGCACGCAGGCGTCGTTGACCAGGTAGCGGGTGGGGAAGTTGTCCGTCCCATCCACGATCACCTCGTAGTCGCGCAGGATCTCCAGGGCATTCTGCGAGGTGAGCCGCACCGGGTAGGGCTCGACGTGTACGTGCGGGTTGATCTCCCGCAGCCGCTCGCGCGCCGAGTCCAGCTTGAGGCGGCCCACGTCTCCGGTGCCGTGCAGCACCTGGCGCTGCAGGTTGGTGGTGTCCACCACGTCGTGGTCCACCATCCCCAGCGTTCCGACCCCCGCCGCGGCCAGGTAGAGCCCCAGCGGCGAGCCCAGCCCTCCCGCGCCGATCAGCAGCACGCGCGACGACTTCAGCCGCCGCTGCCCCGCCGGTCCGACCTCGGGGAGGGTCAGGTGGCGGGCGTAGCGGTGCATCTCCTCGCGTGTGAGGTCGGCGGAAGCGTGCCTGGCCTCCAGACCGGCGAATGAATTCGCGGCTGGGACGGCACGAAGCCCGCCTTTGCGGGCTGTAGATGCCGGGTCAGGTGGGTGGCTCATACTTCTCCTCGAGGGTACGATCACGATGGTGCTCTTCCTGGCGCAGGATGTATTCTCGGATGCGCGGCACCTCCGAGGTTGACACCGTGAACGCACCATACCCACCCTGCCACTTGAAGGTGCCTCCGCCCGGCAGGCGATGCGTGACGAGGTGAGAGGAGCTACCCTTGACCTGCTTTACGAGCTCCGCAACAGAGATTGTCGGCGGGATCCGGACGAGCAAATGCACGTGGTCCGTGATCCCCCCGATCGCCAGCACCTCCACACCCAATGCCTTGCACTCCGCCTGGATGCACGCATAGACCGGCGCTCGCACGTCGGGCGTCAACAACGGCAGCCGATCCCACGTTCCCCAAACCAAACGAAGGTACAGCTCTGTGTGCTTGTGGCGCATCTTCATTCTTGCACCGAGAAGCCGCGATCACCAGCCCGCGAAGGCGGGCTTCGTGCCGTCCCAGCCGCGAATTCATTCACCGGTCTGGAGGCCAGGCACGACCTCCGTCTTGATTCTGGCCCCACCGTCTCCCGTACGCCGACACCTTTCCTGCGTTCACCGCAGCCGGCTCTCCAGCAAGCGCGCCGCGAACGTAATCGCGGTCACCAGCAGGATGAGGAGCACGCTGTAGGCGGCGGCGGTGCCGAAAGCCAGATTGCGGAGCTGCGCCAGGATCTCGATGGAGATGGGGCGGTTGGCGTGGGTGTAGAGCACGATGCTGGCGACGAATTCGCCGACCGCGGTGATGGCGGCGAGCATCGCGCCCGCCACCAGGCCGGGGCGCGCGGCGGGGAGGATCACCCGCCGCAGCGTTAGCCACCAGGAGCCGCCGAGGCCGCGGGCCGCATCCTCAAGTGAGGGGTCCATCTGCCGCAGCGAGCCCTCGACGGCCGTGGCCACCAGCGGGATGCCGCGGATGAAGTAGGCGAGCGGGAGGATCCAGAAGGTGCCCACCAGCAGCACCCGCCCGGTGAGCAGGTCGTTGCGGCTGAAGGTGGCCGCCAGCCCGATGCCGATCGCGGTGGCGGGGATCGCCCAGGGGAGCGCCACCAGCACCTCGAGCAGACGCCGCCCACGGAAGCGGCGCAGCACGATCAGATACGCCGCCAGGAAGCAGACCACCACGTTCGCCAGAGTCGCGATCAGCGCCATGGTGACGCTGTTGCGGATCGGCACCCAGAGCCGCGAGTCGGTGCCCAGCCGGCGGAAGTTGTCCAGCGTGTACTCGGGCGGAAGCACCTGCGTGGTCCACGTCCCGTCGCGGGCGAAGGCGACCAGCACCACCATCGCGTGCGGGAGGATGAGCACGACCACCAGCACCGTGGCGAGCGCCACCCCCACGATCTGCCCCGTACGCGAATGCACGGGGATGCGCACCGCGGCCCCCTTACCGGAGCTGGCATACGCACGGCCGCGCTGCAGCCGGCGCAGCAGCAGCAGCGCGGCCACCGCGGTGAGCGCGAGCACCGTGGTCTCGACGTAGGCGAGCCCCATCGCGCCGTTCAGCTTCGAGGCGAAGATCTGCGTCGAGAGCACGCGCAGCCCTCCGCCGAAGATGTAAGGAGCGGAGAAGGAGCCGAGCGAGCTCATGAAGACCAGCAGCATCCCCCCGGCAATGGCGGGGGTGAGCAGGGGGAGGGTGATGCGCCGCAGCCGCCGCCCACGTCCCGCGCCGAGCCCCGCCGCCGCCTCGTCCATCGAGCTGTCCAGACGCTCCAGCCCCGCCGCGACCAGCAGGAAGACGTACACGTACATGGTGTAGGCATGGACGAAGATGATCGCCCACATGCCGGTGAAGCTCCAGGGCGCCTGCGCCAGCCCCAGCGCCCGCTGAATGGCGCGAGTGACCACGCCGCTCTCGCCGTAGAGAAAGAGGAAGGCGACCACCCCGACCAGCGGCGGCAGCGCGGCGGGCAGGGTGGCGAGGATGCTGAGCAGCCGCCGGCCGCGGAACTCGAAGCGGGTGAGCAGAAAGGCGAGCGGCACCCCGACCAGTAGCGAGGCGATCACCGAGGCGACGGAGATGATCAGCGTCGCCCGCAGCGCCTCGCGGTCGGCGGGGCTGGCGATGAACTCGCGCCAGTAGGCGAGCCCCTCCCCGAAGCTCCCCACCACCACCGAGAGGTTGGGATAGACGACGCTCCAGAGCAGGAGCGCCAGCACCGGCAGCGCGAGCGCCCAGGTACCCCAGTCACGCCGCGCACGCTGCGGACGCTGGGGAGCGGCCGGGGTCTCCGCCGCCGTCTGCGCGGCGGGAGAGATCCGCTGCGTGCTCACGGGGAGGCCCCCCCTCCCCCAGCCGGGCCCTCACCCCCTAACCCCCTCTCCCAATTCTGGGAGAGGGGGAACTCTTTCCTCTTTCCTCTTTCCTCTTTCCTGGTGTTCATTCCCCCACCACCGCCACCGGTTCGCGCGCCACCCGCACCCCGACCCGGTCCCCGACCTGCGGCCTGCGGTCGGCGCTGAACAGCTCGAGTTCCACCTCGTCGCTCACCCGCACGTGATAGGCGAGCAGCGCGCCCGCGAAGCGGCGGGTGGTCACCTCGCCCGGCCATGCGTCCGGCGCCTCGGGTGAGGCGAATTCGAGTGCGTCGGGGCGCAATACCGCCAGCAGCGATCCCTCCGGTAGATCCTCTGGCGCGGTCGCGCTCAAGGACGGTGCGCGCCCGTCGATCGGGATGCGGATTCCTCCTCTGGCCGGGGTCGCGGGCACCAGCGTCGCACGGCCGATGAACTCGGCCACGGCGCGCGAGGCGGGGCGGTCGTAGAGATCCTCCGGGGTCCCCACCTGCAGCAGCCGTCCCTGGCGGATGAGCGCCACCCGGTCGGCGACCGCGAAGGCGTCCTCCTGGTCGTGCGTGACGAAAAAGGCGGTGACGCCGAGGCGGGTGAGCGTCGCCCGCAGCTCGGTGCGCATCGTCAGGCGCAGCGTGGGATCGAGATTGGAGAGCGGCTCGTCGAGCAGCAGCACGCGCGGCTCGATCACCAGCGCCCGCGCGAGAGCCACCCGCTGCTGCTCTCCGCCGGAGAGTGACTGCACGGGCCGCTTCTCCGCCCCTCCCAGCCCCACCCCTGCCAGTGCCCGTGCCGCGCGCTCCATCCGCTCCCGCTTCGCGACGCCCCGCGCCTCCAGTCCAAAGGCCACGTTCTCCCCCACCGTGAGATGAGGAAAGAGAGCGTAGTGCTGAAAGACCATCCCGAAGTCGCGCCGCTGCGGCGGTAGGCCGGTGATGTCGCGGCCATCGAGCACCACGCGCCCTGCGTCGGGGCTCTCGTAACCGGCCACCATCCGCAGGGTAGTCGTCTTCCCGGAGCCGGAGGCGCCGATCAGCGCCAGCAGCTCGCCGCGCGCCAGATCGAGCGAGAGGTTATCGACCGCGGTGTGCGCGCCGAAGCGGCGCGTGATCCCCTGCAGGGAGAGGGTGCCGGCGCTCAAAGGGAGGGTGGAATAGTGTCTCTCGCCAAGGCGCAAAGAACGCAAAGAACTACGAATCTCATCCCGGTCTTGGCGTGCTTGGCGTCTTTGCGAGAGGATTGCTCGTCATGCTTGAGTCACGTTCCTGCGTTACGGTCGGAGGAAGACGAGTGCAGCTGGCGACCAGATTACTCGGTAAACCACTTGCTCAGTCGGGCCTCGGCTTCTTCCTGCTCGATGCCTCCCTCCGTATCCGCTCGCTCCAGACCCCGCTGGACCTTCTCCATGACGTACAGATGGTACTGGATGTCCTCCAGCGAGCAATTTTCCGGCAGCCGCTGGAGCAGAGCGACGACCTCCTCCTTTACCGATGCCATTTCATCCTCCAGAACAGGCCAAGGCTCAGAAATTCCCTCGCGGAGATCTAGCCGACCGCCAGAACGGGCGCGAGTCACTGCCCGCGGTGGCGGTTGCGGATGTTGGCGTCCCAGAAGCGCATCCAGATGTCCAGGCTGTCGGCCAGCAGCTGGCGGTCGGAGGGCATCGGGCGGATGTCGGGCTGTGCCTCGCGGATCCACTCCGGGAGCGACTCCAGGGGGATGTCCTGCCGCGCGGGGATGCGCAGGAAGCGCTCGGCGGCGGTGAGCAGCGCCTCACGCGTGGTGACGAACTCGTAGAATTGCCTCGCCGCCTCCGGCTGCCGGGCGCCCTGCACGATAGCGATCGCGTCCACGACCACCGGGGTGCCGCTGGTCGGTAGGGTGTAGTCTATCGGGAAGCCCTGCCGCTGCTGCAGCATGGCGATGTCCGGCATGTCCCAGAGGGTGATCAGCCCCTCCTGCCGTCCCAGCTTCTGGTAGAGGAGCGAGGGGTTGAGGACGTACTCCTTGGTCTGCGCGTCGAGACGGCGCAGCCAGTCGAAGCCGGCCTCCGGCGAGCCGGTCTCGCGCACCGAGCGGGCGAGCAGACCGCCGAAGATCGCGCGCATCGTCCCGGAGGCGATCGGGTCGCGGATCAGCACCTGCCCGCGCCAGCGCGGGTCGAGCACGTCGTCCCAGTCGCGCGGGGCCTCGGCCTCGCTCACCGCTGCGCTGTTGAAGGCGATCACCTCGGGGGTGAGATAGGTGCCGAACCAGTACCCTTCCGGATCGCGTGCATCGACCTCGACCGCGTCCGCCCAGGTGGGAGTGTATGCCTCGAGCAGCCCCTCGTTCGCCGCGCGCTCGAAGATCTCGGCGGGCGCGCCGAACCAGATGTCGGCCTGGGGGTTGGCGGCCTCGGCGCGGATGCGGTCGATCACCTCCTGCGAGCCCATGTCGACCCATTGCACGTCGATCTGTGGATTCTCCGCCTCGAACTGCTCCTCGTAGTACGAGAGCATGTCGGCGCCGTGCGGCGAGTAGACGGTGAGCACCGTGCGGCCGTCGCCGCCGCAGGCAGCGAGCAGCCCCGCCAGCAGCGCTAGAATCCAGCATCGCAGGCCCTCACCCCCTAACCCCCTCTCCCTGTTGTCCGGTGCGCGTAGCGCAGCGCCATTCTGGGAGAGGGGGAATTCCATCCTGCCAAACCTCGATGCTGGTGGTACAGCAGGATCTGCAGTGCTCCCCTCCCCCGAAATCGGGGGAGGGGCCGG
>JBPCIT010000377.1:0-16138 GCA_051006015.1 Longimicrobiaceae bacterium | reverse complement strand
TCTACGAAGGACACGCGCGGGCGAACTGCACGGCGCAAAGGTTGGATCTGCGCCCCCCCCTCCACCGCGGCGCGCGGCACCGCGACCGACGCCGTGCGTGACCTCGCCGTGGGTCTCGTGCCGCGCGGCGCGGCTGACGGCTGGCTCGCCTGGCGGCTCTACGGCGCACCCGAGCCCGCTGACCCTCTGGTCGAGGAGCTGGCGCCGCAGTTCGAGGCGTTCCTGACGCGCGCCGAGGAGATCGCCCGGATTGAGCCGGTCGTCGCGAGCGGCGGGTTCTACCTCCAGGCGGGGATGCCCCTCTGCGGTGGCAACCCCTTTGCATCGGACGCCGCGGGGGCCGAGGGCGACCTGTTCTTCGTGGGTAGTCCGCGCCAGTAGAGTTCTGCAGCGCCCGGCGCAAGGAACATCATGGCACGTAGTAAGACCGCGCAGCTGGAGCGCACCCTCGAGATGGCGACGCGCTTCCTCGACGAGGTCCGGCGCGACATCGAGCGCGCGGCAACGGAGGGAACCGACACGCCGCCGCGCCTGCGAAGTGTACACGAGAAGTTTGGCCAGTCGAGCCCCGAGTACCGCACACTGGTGATCCCGGTGCCGCAGGCGGGAGAGGGCGCCTCGCCGGAGATCCTCTCCTCCACCATCGCTCGCTACGCGGCCGACAAGTCACCCGAGCGGCTACTGCTCGCGCTCGAGGCGGTGATGGAGGATGAGGACGGCGGCACCCGTCCGGTGCTCATCGCCGAGGCGCGCGACCAGGCGGGGTCCCGTGTCTTCTGGATGCAGCCCTTCAGGGTCGTTCAGAAGCAGGTCAAGTGGGACGAGCCGCTCGAGGGTGGATGGCGCGATCCGGGCCGGGAGGAGATGATCCTCGACGCCGCCTACACGCGCCGCGCCGGGGAGCGTTCGCGCAGGAGCTGAAGGCTCTGCCGGCGACTAAAGTCGCGGCTGGGACTGCACAAAGCCCACCTGCGTGGGCTGCAGGGGCAGGATCTCACCATGCTTGTGCGGAATCTCGCAACCCCGAGTCCGCGCAGGCGGACTTCGTGCCTTTTCAGCCGCGAATTCATTCGCCGGGTGGGTGGTGAGGGTTAGATCCCCAGCTCCACCACCCGCGCCGGATCCTGCGAGTAGTCGTAGAAGCCTTTCCCTGACTTCCTTCCGTAGTACCCCATCGAGACCATGCGCTTCAGCAGCGGCGGGGAGGCGTAGCGCTTCTCCTTGTACTCGTCGTACATGATGTCGCCGATCTTGTCCAGCGTGTCCAGCCCCACGAAATCGCTCAGGGTGAAAGGGCCCATCGGGTAGCCAGTGCCCAGACGCATCCCCTTGTCGATGTCCTCCACGGAGGCGACCCCCTGCTCCGCAGCACGGATGGCGTCCATCATGTACGGCACCAGCAGGAGGTTGACCACGAAGCCCGAGTTGTCCTTGCAGACGATGGGTTCCTTCCCGAGGGAGCGGGCGAACTCGAAGGCGGCCTCGAAGACCTGCGGGTCGGTGGCGATGGTCTTGACCACCTCCACCAGCTTCATCACCGGGACGGGATTGAAGAAGTGCAGCCCCACCATCCGGCCGGGACGCGAGGTCGCCGCCGCCATGTCGGCGATGGTCAGTGAGGAGGTGTTCGAGGCGAAGATCGTCTCAGGCCCGCAGACGCCGTCCAGCGTCCGCCACATCTCATTCTTGACCTCGAGGTCCTCGACGACCGCCTCGATGATGATGTCGCAGCCGGCGAGATCCTCGAGGCGAGTCGTGCCGCGCAGGCGGCCCATCGTCTGATCGCGATCCTCCGAGGCCATCTTCCCCTTCTCGACCGCTCGCCCGAGCTGCTTCCCGATGCCCCCCAGGCCGCGTTCGCAAAGCTGGTCGGAGACCTCGCGCACGACGGTGTCGTAGCCCGCCTGCGCGCAGACCTGCGCGATTCCGCTGCCCATCAGCCCACATCCCAGCACCCCGACCTGCCTGATCTCAGCCATCGACTGCTCCCGGAATGAAATGACCCAAATGCAGCCCTCCCCGGCGGGGAGGGCTGGACGGGACTACGGCCGCGTCCCGCGAGGGTTGCGCGTCGGAGGCAGCAGCTCGCGGTGCTCGAGGCGGTCGAGCAACGACTCGAGCTTCTCGTGCATCTGCGCCGCGGCATAGCGGTAGATGGTGCGCACACCCAGGATGCTGCCGATGACTACCGGAACACCGACCAGCGCCGCCGCCGGCGCGATGGCGATAGCGAAGATGATGCCCACTGCCGCCCCCGCGCCGCTCCCGCCGACCAGTCCACCCGCGGCGAGACCGGTGCGCTGCCCCGTCAGGTCCACGCCGACAGCGACGTAGCAGGCGCTCTCATCGACGGGCTGCACGCTGACCTCGAGCGTCTTGACCTTGAGCAACTCGTGGCGGCTCCCCACCCGGCTGGCCGCGCGCGAGAAGGCGGCCACCACGCCGGACGCCTGCGTGTAGATGGTTCGGGCCGGCATCCGCCGCTGAACGACCATGCACTCGCGGTCGCGCAGGTAGGCGTCCAGCTCGTGCGTCACCTGATCGGCGCTGCGCCGGATCATCCGCGAGGCGACGGCCCTCGAATCGCCGAAGCCGCGTCCGAAGAGGAGGTCCTTCTCGGGAGCGCGGCTCTGCACCTCGGCGAGCGCCTGCTGCATGTGCAGGGGCGAGAGGCCCAGCTCCTTCCCGATCCGCACCAGCTCCGCCTCGGTGATGCCCTCGCCGACGCCGCGCTCGACCTCCCGCGCCTGTAGCTCGACGGCGCGGTGGATCACCGCCTCCATCTCCGTCGAAGTGAGGCGGCGCTCCGGGAGGACTTCGCGCTCACGAGACGCGGGAACCAGGGGATGATCGGCCATGGTCAGGCTGAGGAGGTGCGCTGCGGAGGCGGAGCCATTTCGCTCACTCCGCGAGCAGCGACTGCAGGGCCGCCAGCAGCTCGATGTCGCGCGCTCGATCCGCGGCGTTTCGGCCGACGTGGCGGTACCGGATCACGCCCTGCTGGTCCAGCAGGACGGATGCCGGAAGGGCGACGCCACTGTCGGTGTCGAGCACGCCCCACTCGGCGAAGGCGGCGCTATCCACCCGCACGACGGGAAAGCCGAGGTTGAGCTGCTGTGGCGTGCGAGCGGCTTCCTCGGGGGAGTCGAGCGTGACGGCAAAGACCCGCGCGCCCGCGTCGGCGTAGGCGCCGCGGTGCGCCTCCAGCTCGCGCAGCCGCTCCCGGCAGAGGCCGCAGTGCAGTCCGCGATAGAAGACGAGCACCGTGGCTCGCGAGCGCCGGTCAGGCTCGAGCTGGAAGCGCTCCCCCGCGGCGAGCGTGCCCACCAGCGGCGGCGCACGGTTACCAGTCTCGGTGCCGACCGGTAACGACGGGTCCGCGGCGAAGGTGCCGCCGGGGCGCTCGCACCCGGCGAGCAGAACGAGCGCCAGCAGAGAGAAGAGGAAAGAGAGAAGGAAGAAGCCCGAACGGCTCCGCCGCCCGCCGCTCCGCGCTTCGCAGCCCCTGCTTCGCACCTTTACTTCTCCCCGAACGCCTCTACCACCACGGCGATGCCCTGGCCGCCACCGATGCAGGCCGTGCCCAGGCCGAAGCGCTTGCCGCGGCGCCGCAGCTCGTGCAGCAGGTGGACGGTGATGCGGGCGCCCGAGGCGCCGAGCGGGTGCGAGATGGCGATCGCGCCACCGGAGACGTTGGTACGTTCGCGATCCAGGCCCAGCTCCTTCTCCACCGCGCAGTACTGCGAGCCGAAGGCCTCGTTCACCTCGACGAGATCCATCTCGCCGATCTCCATCCCCGCCTTCGCCAGCGCGGCGCGCGAGGCGGGCACCGGGCCGATCCCCATGTGCTTGGGCTCGACGCCTGCCAGGCCCCAGGAGACCAGGCGCCCGAGCGGCTCCACCCGGTTGCGCTCCGCCCACTCCGCGGAGGAGATCACCACCGCCGCGGCGCCGTCGCCGATGCCCGAGGCGTTGCCGGCCGTCACCGTGCCGCCCTCCTTGAAGTAGGGGCGCAGCTTGCCGAGGCTCTCACTGGTGGTGTCGGGGCGCATGTGCTCGTCGCGCTCGAACATCTGCTCGCCCTTGCGGCTCTTGATCGGCACCGCGACGATCTCGCGCTCGAAGCGCTTCTCCTCCCACGCCTGATGGGCGAGCTGCTGCGAGCGCAGCGCGTACTCGTCCACCTGCTCGCGAGTGATGCCGTGCGCCTCGGCGAGGTTCTCGGCCGTCATCGCCATCGAGCAGCCGGCGAAGGTGTCGGTGAGCGCTTCCCAGAGCAGATCCTCGTAGAACTTGCCCGACGGCCCGAGCCGCTGGTCACCCCAGCGCGCTCCACGGATCACGTGCGGCGCCTGGCTCATCGACTCCGTGCCGCCGCAGAGGACCACGTCGACCTCGCCGAGCAGGATCTCCATCGCGCCGGTGACGATCGCCTGGAAGCCCGAGCCGCAGAGGCGGTTGATGGTGAGCGCCGGCATCTCGAGCGGCACCCCAGCGTGCAGCCCCACGTGCCGCGCGAGGTAGATGGCGTCCGCGGAGGTCTGCAGAGCGTTGCCGAAGACCACGTGCCCTACCGCGTCGGCGGGGATGCCGGCGCGCTCGATTGCGCTCCTGGCGGCGAAGGTGCCGAGCTGCGTCGCCGAGAGATCCTTCAGCGCGCCGCCGAAGGTCCCGAACGGCGTTCGTGCCGCCGAGAGGAAGACGACATCCGTATCTTTGCCCTGAGTTGCCATTTGGAGCTGTCCTGTGCTTGAAGATTCTTGGACTCTCGATTAGAATATGCTCGCCGGTGGAGCGCCGCGTCAAGCATAGCTCCCGATGGAACTTGTGCTCCCAGCCGGGTTACTCACAGGGAAATCGGCCCCGCCGGTCCCCGTGTGGTTCCGTTCAGATCATCGCTCGTGCCGGCCCTTCATTCGACCGAGTACGCTCATGTCCCTCGAAGAACGCGTCGTCCCCCAGGCCCTTCCGGACACTGCTTCGAAGCTACGCGGACGCTTCGGCTTCATCACGGAAAAGCTCAGTCGCTCCGGCGCACCACGCTGGCGCCTCGCATCTGCCCTGCTGGCGGTGCTGGCGGCGGGGCTGGGGATCTGGATCAGCGTCGCCCTGCAGGCGCGCCCGCAGGAGATCAGCTATACGGAGCTGCTGCGCGCGATCGACGCCCAGCGGGTCGAGGCGCTCGTCGTGCGCCCCGGCACCGACGTACGTGGCACCTGGACGGCTGCCGCGCCGAACATGCACCCGGTGGAGTTCGTCGCCGTCTTCCCACTTCAGAACATCGACGAGATCGCGGAGCGCGCCCAGGCGGCAGGTGTCGAGATGACCCTGCAGCCCGCGCCGAACCCGCGCTACCTGAGCGATCTGCTGGCGATCGGCATCCAGGCACTGCTCCTCGGCGCCATCGGCTACTTCCTCTTCACCTACATTCGCGGTCAGCAGAACAGCTCCGACCTCGGCAAGACATGCGAGTCGCATACCACCTTCGACGACGTGGCCGGTACGCAGGGCGCCGAAGAGGAGCTGCGCGAGCTGGTGGCGTTCCTGCGTGAGCCCGGCTCCTTCGCCGCGGTGGGCGCCCGGGTGCCGAAGGGTGCGCTGCTCTCCGGGCCTCCGGGTACCGGCAAGACGCTGCTCGCGCGCGCAGTGGCCGGCGAGGCCGGAGTGCCCTTCTTCTCGATCTCCGGCTCCGAGGTGACCGGCTTCGTCGTCGGCCTCGGTGCGCACCGCATCAAGACGCTCTTCAAGAAGGCGCGCAAGAACGGCGGCGTGATCTTCATCGACGAGATCGAGGTGCTGGGTGGGAAGCGCGGACGCAACCAATCACACAACGAGGACGACCGCACGCTCAACCAGCTCCTGGTCGAGATGGATGGTTTCTCGCCCTCGGACGGGGTGGTGGTGATCGGCGCCACGAACCGCCCGGACGACCTCGATCCGGCGCTCATGCGGCCGGGGCGCTTCGACCGCACGATCAGCGTCGGTCTGCCTACCGCGCAGGGCCGTGAGGCGATCCTGCAGCTGCATACGAACAGCAAGCGGATTCCGCTGGGAGAGGACGTCGACCTGGCGCGGCTGGCGCGGCTCACCCCGAACACCAGCGGCGCGGAGCTGGCCAATCTGCTCAACGAGTCGGCGATCGCCGCGGGGCGCTCGGGCTCCCTCGTCGTCCACTGGCGGCACATCGAGCAGGCGCGCGACCGTATTCTGCTGGGCAAGGAGCGGGTAGGCTTCCGCGCGCCCGCGCGCGAGTGGCAGACGGTGGCCTACCACGAGGCGGGGCACGCGCTGGCGGGGGTGCTCTGCTGCCCCGACGACGGTCTCCACAAGGTGACCATCCAGCCGCGCGGCCAGGCGATGGGTGTAGCATTCTTCTCACCCGAGGACGACCGGAACCTCTATCGGCGCAGCTATCTGGAGGGGATGATCATCAAGGGTCTGGCCGGCCGCGCAGCCGAGGAGATCGTCTTCGGGCCGGAGGCGATCACCAGCGGCGCGCAGAGCGATCTGGTGCAGGTCAACAACATCGCCCGCAAGATGGTCTACCAGCTGGGCATGGGCGAGCAGACGGGGCTGCTCATCCACGACGGCCAGATGGGCTCGCTCAGCGCGGCCGCGCACGCGCAGATGGACAAGGAGGTCGGCCAGCTGCTGGAGCGGATGTACGAGCGCGCGCGGCAGGTGCTCGAGCTGAATCGTCCGGCGCTGGAAGCCCTCGCCAGCGCACTGCTCGAGCGGGAGACGCTCGACGGCCCCGAGGCCGTCCACCTGATGGAGGAGCACGGGTTGAGGCTGCCGGCGCCCGCGGTTCGTCCGCAGCCCGCTGCCGCGCTCGCCCCGGTCTGAGCATATCTCGACCGGCGGCGCCTCCGCCGAGCCGAACGCACCTGATGGAACGCCCCCACCCGCCCGCTGGCGGATGGGGGCGTTTCGGCGCCCACCGCTGCCCGTGAACCCCTACGCTCTGCTGCGTCCGCTGCTCTTCGCGCTCCCTGCGGAGGCGGTGCACGAGCTTGCCTCGGCCTCTCTCCGCCGCCTGCTCTCCACACCCACGCTGCGCGCGGCCGCGCGCCGCAGCTTCGCGGTCGAGGATCCCGCACTCGAGATCACCCGCTGGGGGATCCGCTTCCCCAACCCGGTCGGGCTGGCGGCAGGATTCGACAAGTCGGGGGAGTCCTTCAACGCGCGCGGGGCGCTCGGCTTCGGCTTCGTCGAGATCGGCACCGTCACCGCGCGGGCGCAGCCAGGCAATCCACGCCCGCGCCTCTTCCGCCTGCCGGAGGATCGGGCGCTGCTCAACCGCATGGGCTGCAACAACCCGGCTGCTGCAGCGGTGGCAGCGCGGCTGGCGCGCACCGCGATCGAGCCGGTGCTAGGGATCAACCTGGGAAAGAGCAAGGTGACGCCGCTGGAGGAGGCGAGCGCCGACTACCTCTTCAGTCTAGGCGCGCTCGAGGCGTACGCCCGCTACCTGGTGGTGAACGTCAGCTCCCCCAACACTCTGGATCTGCGGCGGCTGCAGGACGCCGGGCCGTTGCGAGAGCTGCTGCGCACGCTTCGCGCACACGCCGCCGAGCGCGCTGCAGCGCGAGGGGAGGAGCCGCGTCCGCTGCTGGTCAAGATCGCGCCGGACCTCTCCGACGCGCAGGTAGACGAGGCGGTCGAGATCGCTGCCACGGAGGGCGCTGCCGGGATCGTGGCGGTGAACACCACCATCTCGCGGGAGGGACTGCGTACCCCGCGGGGACGGCTGGAGGCGCTCGGGGCCGGTGGGATCAGCGGCGCGCCGGTTCACGCGCGGGCGCTCGAGGTCGTGGCGCGCATCTATCGGCATACCGGCGGCACGCTGCCGATCATCGCGGTGGGCGGCATCTCCACCGCCGAGCACGCCTGGGCCGCCATCCGTGCGGGGGCGAGTCTGGTGCAGCTCTACACCGGCTTCGTGTACCGCGGCCCGACGGTGGCTCGCGAGATCAACCGCGGACTGCTCGTGCTGCTGCGGCGCGAGGGGCTCAACTCGCTGGAGCAGGCGGTCGGCGCCGCTACGCGCTGACTCGCCCCCTCCAATCCCGTCGCCGATGCTGCGCACTGCGCGCTTCCTCCACCGCTTCCTCCAACCCGATCCGGGGCGCGTCCGCGTGCAGGAGGCCCGCGTCACCGTCGGCGATCGCACCGTGCCCGCGACGCTCTACCTTCCCCGGCGCGGCCGCAGCCTGCCCGGCTGGGTCGTGCTGCACGGCATCACCGTTACGGGCCGGCACCATCCCGCGCTCACCCGCTTCGCGCAGGCGCTCGCGGCGGTCGGCGCGGCGGCGCTGGTCCCGGATATCCCGGAGTGGCGCTCGCTGCGCATCACGCTGGACGCAGCGGTGGCGACGATCAAGGGGGGAGCGAGCTTCCTGGAGGAGAGGCCGGAGGTGAAGGCGGGAGGCATCGGTGTCGCAGGCTTCTCCTTCGCCGCGACTCAGGCGCTGATCGCGGCCGCGCAGCCGGAGCTGCGCCCCCACGTCGCGACGGTCGCCGGCTTCGGTGGCTACGCGGACCTGCACCGCACCGTCCAGTGCATGCTCACGGGCGAGCACGAGTGGCAGGGGGTACGCTATCGGCTCGATCCCGATCCGTACGGACGGTGGATTCTCGGGGGCAACTACCTGCCGCTGATCCGCGGCTACGAGGGGATGACGGCAGTCGCCGCAGGATTGCACGGGCTGGCCGTCGAGGCTGGACGGCGTGGCGTCTTCGCGGCGGAGCCGGAGTACGACGGGCTGAAAGCCGACATCCGCGCCGGCCTCGCCCCGGAGGAGCGCCGCCTATGGGATGTGCTCGCTCCCCCTGCCAATCGGCCGCCGGCCGATCTCGAGCTGGCGCGTTCGCTGGCCGGTGAGCTGGCGGATGCGGCGCTGCGCGCGGAGCCCCGCGGCGACCTGCTGCGCGCGCTCCCGCAGCTGCAGTGCCGGGTGGCGCTCGCCCACGGCCGCGGAGATCGACTGATTCCCTTTACCGAGACGCTGCGGCTTCTCTCGCTCCTCCCGCCGCAGCTCGACGTTTATGGTACGGTCATCCACTCCTACGCGCACTCGATGGAGGCCGAGCGCCTCCGCCCTCTCGAGTACGCCCGCGAGGCGTACCGATTCGTGCGGCTGCTGAGCTATGCGCTCGACTCGGTGTGAAGTGGGGGATCAGCGGGCGTCCGGATCCTCTATCAGGTGCAGCGGTGCGATGCGCAGCTTCTGCTCCCGCGCGTGCAGCTCGAACTCGAAGAGGCCCGGCGCGGGAAAGACCACCTCATCCATCGGCATGATCAGCAGCGTGCGCGGCGGTGGCTCGCGCTCGCGCCTCGAGCCGACGTCCGTGTGGCCGCTGATGGTGAGGATGGGGCTGCCGGTCGGCTCGAGCAGGTCGATGCGGAAGGGGGTGCGCCCCTCCTCCCCCTCCGCCCACTCGAGCGCCACCGCGAGCACCAGCCGATCCTGCTGCGCGGGGAACCCGGGCGCGAAGAGGTGGTGGAAGACGCCGTGCACGTCCATCCGTCCATCCTCGCGTGCCTCGGCACTTTCACCGATCAGGGCGTAGAGAACCCTCACGATCGCTCCTTCGGATGATAGATGAACGGTTCGCCATCGAGCGCCCCCTCTCCGGCTCGCTTAGGCTCGCCACCTCTCCCCCAATTCTGGGGGAGAGGTTGGTTGGTCCCGATACTATCTCACAGATCCGTGCATTCCTGCTGCTGAAGTTCTCCCCTCCCCCGAACTAGGGGGAGGGGCAGGGGGAGGGGGCCTACGGCAGCTGACACAAGATGAACTCTCTGGCGGATTTGGTGCTACGGATCGAGCCGCACGCGGACCGCAGCGGCGTGGCCGTGCAGCCCCTCCGCCTCGGCGAGGCGGATCACGTCAGCGGCGTCGCGCTGCAGGCGCGCGGCGGAGTAGCCGATCAGGCTGGTACGCTTGAGGAAGTCGTACACCCCCAGCGGCGAGGCCCAGCGCGCGGTGCCGCCGGTCGGCAGCACATGGTTCGGGCCGGCGAAGTAGTCGCCCACCGGCTCGGGGGAGAACGCGCCGAGGAAGATGGCGCCTGCATTGCGGATGCGCCCGGCCAGCTCCAGCGGCTGCTCGACGAGCAGCTCCAGGTGCTCGGGCGCTCGCAGATCCGCCACCGCGGCGGCAGCCTCCAGATCCGGAACGATCACGACGACTCCGTTCGCGGCAAGGGAGGCGGAGGCGATCTCGCGCCGCGGGTTCTCCGCCAGCAGGCGGTCGAGCGCGGCGGGCACCGCCTCCGCCAGCCCCGGCTCGGGCGTGACCAGCCAGGCGATGGCGTCCGGATCGTGCTCCGCCTGGCCGATCAGATCCGCCGCCACCTGCATAGGGTCCGCGCTCCGATCGGCGATCACCAGGATCTCCGAGGGACCGGCGACCATGTCGATGTCCACCCGCCCGAAGAGCTGCCGCTTCGCCTCGGCAACCCAGCGGTTGCCAGGGCCCACGATCTTGTCCACCGGCGCGATCGTCTCCGTGCCGTAGGCGAGTGCCGCCACCGCCTGCGCTCCACCGATGCGGTACAGCTCGCGCACCCCCGCCACCTGCGCGGCGGCGAGCACCGCGGGCGTGATCTCGCCACCGGGCGCGGGAGTGACCATGACGATCTCCTCCACGCCTGCGACGGCGGCGGGGATCGCATTCATCAGCACGGAGGAGGGGTAGGCGGCTCGTCCGCCCGGGACGTAGATGCCGACACGGCGCAGCGGCAGCACCCGCTGGCCGAGCAGCGATCCGTCGGGTAGGAGCTCGACGAAGCCTTGCTCCCGCTGGCGCTCGTGGAAGGCGCGGATGTTCTCCGCCGCGCGCCACAGGGAGCCGAGCAGCTCTGCATCCAGCGTCTCCGCGGCCGCCGCCAGCTCCTGCACGCTCAGGCGCAGCTCGGCGACGGAGCCGACCTCCAGACGGTCGAAGCGGCGGGTGTACTCCAGCAGCGCGGCATCTCCCCGCTCCGCCACCTTTCGGATGATCTGCGCGACCGAGTCGCGCAGCGCGGGGTCCTCCGCCGCCTCGGCGCGCAGGAGGTCGCGCACCTCGCGAAAGGGCGGGGCGCTGCGTAGCGTGCGAAGCTTCATGGAGCGCAGGCAGGCAGGGCAGGGGATTCCACCGGCGCGCTGATCAGCGTCTCCAGCTCCGTGATCAGCCGCTGGTGCTCCTCCAGCCGCAGCTTGTGGCTGGCGCGGTTCACGATCAGGCGAACCGAGCTCTCCATGACGTGGTCCACCACCACCAGCCCGTTCTCCTCCAGCGTGCGCCCGGTCTCGACCAGATCCACGATCCAGTGCGCCAGCCCCAGCAGCGGCGCAATCTCGACCGAGCCGGAGATGCGGATCAGCTCGACCTGCATCCCCCGGGAAGCGAAGAAGCGGCGCGCGGTCTCCAGGAACTTGGTGGCTACCCGCGGCGTGGCGCCGCCGGGCAGGTTGGGGTAGGGAGCGCCGGCGGGCGCGGCGACAGCCAGCCGGCAGCGCCCGAAGCCGAGGTCGAGCGGGTGCAGCACATCCGGCTCCCGCTCGGCGAGCACATCCCAGCCGACGACGCCTGCGTCCGCCACGCCCGCCTCGACGTAGGTGGGCACGTCCTGGTTCTTCACCGGCAGGAACTCGAAGCGTCCGTCGCGCGAGGGGATGATGAGGCGGCGGCTCTCGCTGGCGCCGGGGAGCACGCCGGAGCCGAGCTGCTCCCAGAGCCCGAGCGCGTGCAGCATCACTCGCCCCTTGGGAAGGGCGATGCGCAGGGGAGGCTGCCTCATCCTTCCACCCCGGCGAGCAGCTCCGCCAGCACGTCCATCTCGAGCGCGAAGCCGACGGCGGGCCGGTCGGCGCCGTAGAGGGCGAGCAGCTGGTCGTAGCGCCCGCCGAATCCCACCGCCCGCCCCACGCCCGCGACGAAGACCTCGAACTGGATCCCCGTGTAGTAGCCGAGCCCCCGGATCTCCCCCAGGTCGTACACCACCTGCTCCCGCTCGCGCGGCGCGAGCAGCTCGTCGATCGCCCGCAGCCGCGCCACTGAGCCTGCCGCTCCGGGGCCGAAGGCCATCTCAGCGGCGCGCTCGAGGATCTCCCCGCGGCCGATCAGCTCCGGTAGCGCGACGAGCGCCTGCGCCACCGGCGCGGGCGCGCTCAGCTCCCGCGCAGCCGCCAGCAGGGTGGCCCCGTCACGCCGGTCGATCGCGCTGCGCAGCCGTTGAGCGGCCGCGCTGGGAAGCCCCTCGAGCAGCGGCCGGAGGAAGCCGACGTTGCCGAGGTTGATCTGGAAGCGCTCGATTCCCGCGGAGCGCAGCGTATCGATGACGAGGCGGAGGATCTCGACGTCAGCCTCCACGCTGCCATCGCCGATCAGCTCCGCGCCGAGCTGGAAGAGCTCGCGGCGGCGCCCCACTCCCTCCGCCTCCTGCCGGTAGACCTTGCCGGCATACGAGAGGCGCAGCGGCAGCGGAGCCGCCGCCAGCCGCGTGGCCGCGAGGCGCGCGATGGAGGAGGTGAAATCCGCCCGCAGCGCCACGAGCCGCCCGTCGCGATCCACGAAGCGGATCAGGCGCCCGACCAGCTCGGGACCCGCGCCGCGGGTGAAGACCTCCTCGTACTCGAAGGTAGGCGGGATCACCTCCTCGTAGCCGTGCGCCTCCGCCAGCGCGAACCAGGCCCGTTGCACGCGGCGGCGGCGACGTACATCGTCCGAGAGCAGGTCCTGCGACCCCGGCGGAACGTGCGTTACGAGAGTGGTTTGCATGGCGCCAAGTATAGCGTGCGTGCGGCCCGGCGAGCAAACGGGCGGCGCCGCGCGCCCGAAGCGAAGGGTCGGCATACAGCTTGCACCGATCAGGGTACGGCAGGCGGTTGTTGGACCTGCACCTGTTACCCGAGGCCACGGCATGGACATTCTGCTCTTTATCGGAATCCTGATTCTGGTGCTCGGCTTGCTCGGCATCGGGGGAGTGATCGCCGCTCTGGCAGACATTGCGTGGATCCTCCTGATCATCGCCGTCATCGTGATCGCCTGGCGGCTGGTCACCGGACGGCGCGCTCTCTGATCGAGTGCGTGCCACAGACGGGCAGGACGGGCGAGCGGAGCCGATGAAGTGGAACGAAGCTTGCCCTGTGTAGGAATCGGAGGTGCTAAACTTTTTGTCACCAACACACTTTAGGAGAAATCATGGACATCATCCTGATCATCGCGATTCTGCTGCTCATCTTCGGTGGCTTTGGCGCATTTGCGGGCTTCCTGGGCAACGTTGCCTGGATCCTGATCATCCTCGCGGTCATCGCCATCGCGTGGCGGCTGATCACCGGACGGCGCGGCATCTGACGGCAGCGCGGCCGTAGAAGAAGGGCGGGGCTCTCCGGAGCCCCGCCCTTCGTTTTTTCCACGCGGCTCAGCCGTAAGGCGTCAGGGGCCAGCGAGCGCCCTCAGCAGCTCGACCACCTCCTGCGGATCGCGCAGATAGGAGCGCGCCGCCGTCGCGCCGGGCGGGTCGTGCGAGACCAGAACGCCCTCTCCACTGCTGCCGTTCCCCCAGCCGCGGAGTGCGCGGAAGGCGTCCTCGTCGGTGGTGTCGTCCCCGATGTAGAGCACCGGCGCCCCGGCGGGCGGGGCGAAGCTCTCGAGCAGGAACTCGACGGCTCTCCCCTTGTCCCACTCCACCCGCGGCCGCACCTCCAGCACCATCTTTCCCTCCGTCAGGCGCAGCGCCGGGAAGCGTGCGACTGCTTCGGTGACGAGCTGCCGCACCTGCTCGGTGCGCGCGGGATCCACCAGCCGGTAGTGGATGCTGAGCGTCAGCCCCTTGTCCTCCACGAGAGCGCCGTCGATCTCCCGCAGGGCAGGGGAGAGCTCCGCCGCCACCTGCTCGAGGAGCGGGCGCGCGGCGGCGGCCTCGGCGTGGGTCCGGCGGACGCCGGGACCCTCGATCTCCATCCCGTGGTTTCCCGCGTAGGCGATTCCCTGGACGCCGAGTCGCTCCCGTGCGTCCGCCAGCCCGCGGCCGCTGACGATCGCCACCTCCACACCATCGCGTCGCCGCAACTGCTCGACCGCCTCACGCGCGCCGGGCGCCGGCACCGCCAGCTCGGGGCGCCCGACGATCGGGGCGAGGGTGCCGTCATAGTCGAGCAGCAGCACCAGCCGTCCCGCTCGCTGCCATCCGTCCAGCCACGCGGAGACGCGCGTGCTGGCGTGCGGAAGCTCGCATTTCATCGGAACACTGCCCTCCCCCCCTGGTACTGAAAACGACTTCGCAGACGCGACATTCGACCGCCGTCCGCCCCTGCAAGGCGCGGTCCGTGCGATGTGCTTTCCTCCGCTCTGCGGCGCAGCGGCGCGGGCCCGACAGGAGTGCTCCATGACCTGGATCTACCAGCTCGAATTCGACAGCCGCGGGCTGATCCCCGTCGTCGCGCAGGAGGTGCTGACGGGGGAGGTGCTGATGCTCGCCTACGCCAACCGAGAGGCGCTGGAGCGCACCCTCGAGACGCGCCGCGCCCACTACTGGAGTCGCTCACGGCAGCAGCTCTGGCAGAAGGGGGAGAGCAGCGGGCACGTGCAGGAGGTGCAGGAGGTCCGCGCCGACTGCGACGGGGATGCGGTGCTCTACCGGGTTCGCCAGAGCGGCGCCGCCTGCCACACCGGCGCGGGAAGCTGCTTCCACCGCCGGGTCGAGGACGGTATCCTGGAGCCTGCGGATCAGACGGGGCACGTGCTCACGCGCATCGCGGCGGTGGTGCGGGATCGCGACGAGCAGCGGCCTCCGGACTCCTACACCACCTACCTCTTCGAGAAGGGGCTGGACAAAATCCTCAAGAAGCTGGGGGAGGAGGCCACGGAGACGGTGATCGCCGCGAAGAACGCGGACCCGCGCGAGCTACGCGCAGAGGCGGCCGATCTGCTCTACCATCTGCTCGTGCTGCTGCGCGCGAGCGGCGTCCCGCCGGAGGAGGTATGGACCGAGTTGGAGGCGCGCTTCGGGGCGCCGCCGCGGCGCACCCTCGGCGCGGCCGTAGCGGGCGCGTCCACGGAAACTATCAGCAAGGATTGAAGATGACCGCACTGCCATCGTTGCTCCGCCGCCTGCTGCCGGCGCTCCTGCTGACGACGGTCGCTGCTGCCTGCGGGAAGCCGCAGCCGCTCGGCGACGCCAACGCGATCATCGCGGCGGTTCCGGACGAGACCTGGGCGCAGGTCGAGCAGGACGTCTACGCGGCGCTCGAGCCGCGCGCCTTCACGGTGCGGGATGAGCGCATCTTCCGTGTGACGCAGGTCGATCCTGCCAGCCAGCAGTGGAACGACCTGCGCCGCTTTCGGCAGATCCTGCTGATCGGCGAGCCAGGGGATCCCACGGTGGCCGAGGCGCTCGAGCAGGTGGACCGTCCGCACCCCGCGCCGCCGACGGTGGTGCGGGCGCGGAACGTCTGGGCGCAGGGGCAGCAGGTGACGGTGGCGCTGCTTCCCCCCGGCTCCCGCCCGGAGGCCGCGCAGCCGCTCCTCGCTGTCATCGGGGAAACGCTCCGCAGCCAGTACGAGAACCTCGCGCGGCAGCGGATGTTCGTCACGGGAGCGGACTCGGCGCTGGCCGACTCGCTGCGCCGCAGTGCCGGCTTCTCGCTGCTGGTGCCGCAGGTTTACCGCTTCAGCCAGCCGGAGTCGAACGTCTACCTCTTCCGCAACGATCAGCCCGACCCCTCGCGACTCATCCGCTCGGTGCTCGTCGCCTGGCGCCCCGCCAGTGAGGTGACACCGACGCAGGAGAGCGCACTCGCCTGGCGGGAGCAGATCGGGGAACGCTTCTACGAGCCCCCGCAGGTTACGGAAACGGAGCGCATCGAATCGCGGGAGCTGGGAACGCCCGAACGCGGCGGAATGCAGATCCAGGGGGTCTGGAGCAACCCGCCTGGTGGATGGCCCGCTGGCGGTCCCTTCATCGCCCGGATCGTGCCGTGCCCCGAGCAGCAGCGGGTTTATCTCCTCGACGGGTGGATCTACGCCCCGGGAACCGAGAAGTACGAGTACATGGTGCAGCTCAACACCATCATGGACAGCTTCCGCTGCGCAAACGCGGTGCAGTAGCGGGGACGGGGGGGGGGGGTGGGGGGGGGGCTGACCTC
>JBPCIT010000376.1:0-3538 GCA_051006015.1 Longimicrobiaceae bacterium | reverse complement strand
CATCCGGCAGCGGGTTCTGCCGACGCTCGGCCACCCGCGTGCCCCGAGCCCCGTCGGTGACCACCACCCCCAGCCGCTCCAGCTCGCTGTAGGCGCGCGCGACCGTCCCCGGCGCGATGTCCAGCGTGTCGGCGAGACGGCGCACCGGCGGCAGGCGATCTCCCGGTTGCAGCCGCCCCGTCGCCACCGCTTCCTGCACCTGCGCGACGATCTGTTCGTAGATCGAGATCTCGGCTGCGTCGTTGATCGTGACGGTGAAGCTCGGTTCCTCGGATTCGGCGGGAGGCTCCGGCGCATCGAGCAGGCGCAGAGTTTCGCGGCGCACTCGCTCGTAGCTCGCGCCAGATTCGTTCAGCACCTCGGCGGCGCTCCCCTTCTCCTCGCGTAGCAGCCCCAGCAGCAGGTGCTCGGTGCCGACGTAGCTGTGGCTCAGCTCGCGCGCCTCGTACATCGCGTCCTCGATCACCTTCTTCGCGCGCGAGGCATACGGTAGCTCTGAGGCAGGAAGGGTGGAGCCCCTGCCGGGCCGCACCGCCTCCTCGATCCGTTCCCGAAGCTTGCCGGTCACGATCTCGAGGTTCGCGAGGACGGCTGCCGACACTCCCTCCCCATCGCGGAGCAGCCCCAGCAGGATGTGCTCCGTACCGACGGAATCATGCTGTAGCCGGATCGCTTCCTCGCGTGCCCTGGAAAGCACCCGGCGGGTACGGTCGGTAAACGTGAGTGTCCCCGATACCACGATCGGCTCGCTCTTCTTCTTTTTGCCGAACATCATTGTTCCTCCAGCAGGGTGTTTCTTGTACCATCTCGACTGAACAATATCCTGGCGGTGGGTTTGTGTCAATGGCGATGGTACAAAAAGCACGGGCGGCTTTTGGCCCTGGCACGGCGGCTGCAGCCTTGCAGACTCCACTCAAAGACATGAACCCGGGAGTTCTGAATGAGCATCAATCTCGAAGGGCAGACGGCGGTCATCACCGGCAGCAGCAAGGGGATCGGCTACGCGATCGCCGAGCAGATGGCGGCGGCGGGCGCTAACGTGGTGATCTCGGCGCGCAAGAGCGACGAGGTGGAGGAGGCGGCGCGGCGGCTGAACGGAAAGGGGGAGGGGCGGGTGATCGGCGTGCCCTGCGACGTGCGCCGCTACGAGGACGTGCAGGCGCTGATCCGCCGCACCGTGGAGGAGTTCGACGGCCTCGACGTGCTGGTCAACAACGCCGGGGTGGGCGGGCGCGGCCGGGTGGACGAGCTGCCGGTCGAGAAGTGGCAGCAGGTGATCGAGACCAACCTCAGCGGCGTCTTCTACTGCTGCCACGAGGCGATTCCCCACCTGCGTAAACGCGGCGGCGGGTGGATCATCAACATCGCCTCGCTCGCGGGGAAGAACGCCTTCGCGGGCGGCGCGGCCTACAACGCCTCCAAGTTCGGGCTGGTCGGCTTCTCCGAGGCGCTGATGCTGGACGTGCGCTACGATGGCATCCGCGTCAACTACATCATGCCGGGTAGCGTGAACACCCACTTCTTCGAGGGCGGTCCCAGCCCGGAGAACGATTGGATGATCCAGCCCGAGGACATCGCCCATACGGTGATGAACCTGCTGGCATTCCCAGATCGCACCCTCCCCTCACGCATCGAGATCCGTCCCACGCAGCCGCCGAAGAAGTAGCCCGAGGTGCGGAGTGCGCAGCGGTGAACGTCCCGCAAGCGTCCAGCTGACAGCAGAGGAAACACGACTATGGCAGAAGTAGAGCAGAAGCGGAAAGCGGTGATCTGGGACCTCGACGGTACGCTCGCGGATGATCGGGCGCGGGCGCACTTCGTCGAGGTCGAGCAGGGGCGCAAGCGGGACTGGAAGTCATACTTCGATGCCATTGACGAGGACCCGCCGATCGCCGCCTCGATGGAGATCCTGCACGCGCTGCGGGCGCAGGGCACGCGCATCATCTTCCTGACCGGTCGGCCCGAGTACACACGGCCCAAGACCGAGCGCTGGCTGCAGGCGAACGGGCTGACGGATTACGACCACCTGCTCATGCGCCCCGACCGCGAGTTCCGTCCTGCGGGCGAGTTCAAGGTGGACGAGATCAAGCGGCTGCGCGAGAGGTACGAGCTGGTCTGCGCCTTCGAGGACCGGATCGACGTCGCCGAGCATCTGCGGCTGGAGGGGGTGCCGGTCTTCCTCTTCGGCGCAGGCGCGGAGGCCGCCGCCGAGGCGCTCGAGGTGCTGGGGATGGAGCAGGAGGAGCTGGTCGAGGAGCCCGAGGGCACGCCGCCGGAATCGGAGACCGGATCCACCTCAGCCTCGTGACACAGCGCCCGCTGCGTCACTCGATGTCGTAGCGCTTCAGCTTCTCGTACAGCGTGCGGACGCCGATGCCGAGGCGCTCCGCCGCCAGGCGCCGGTTGCCTCCCACCTCGCTCAGCGCGCGGCGGATGGCGTCGCGCTCGATGTCCTCCATCGTCGAACCACCGGGATCGGTGACGGCAACGGTCCCGGTGGAAAGCGCGAGGTCGCTGCCGCGCAGGATGTCGCCCTCGGCGAGGATAGCAGCTCGCTGCGGGGCGTTCGCTAGCTCGCGGACATTGCCCGGCCAGCGCGCGGCGCGGATGCGCCTGACCGCTTCCTCGTCGAGCCGCAGCGGCGGGTGCCCCAGCTCGGCGCTGATGCGCGCGAGCAGAGCCTCGGTGATGGGGAGCAGATCCTGCGCTCGCTCGCGCAGTGGCGGCAGGTGGATGGGGAAGACGGCGAGGCGATGGTACAGATCCTCACGGAAGTCGCCGGCGCGGACCATCGCCTCCAGATTGCGGTTGGTGGCGGCGATCCAGCGCACGTCCACCTCGATGGTGCGCGTGCCGCCGAGACGCTCGAACTTCCGATCCTGCAGCACCCGCAGCAGCTTCGCCTGCAGCTCCGGCTTCAGCTCGCCGATCTCGTCGAGGAAGAGGGTGCCGCCATCGACGAGCTCGAGACGGCCGCGCCGCGGTGGGAGCGACCAGCGCCGTCAGCGGGGGGATCGCTCTCGACGCGCAAGGCAAGGTGATTCCCGGCGCGTCGTGGATTTGACGGGGCTGCGTAGTCATCAGGAGCGCCGCGACGGTCACCTGCAGCGTCGGCTGCTGGAAACCGAGCAGCATCCCACGGTCGAGCTTCGTCCAACGGCGCTGCGTGGCATCTCACTTCCACTCCCTACCTCGGGCAGTCGGACGTTCGAGATGACGGGTGACCTGACAGTGAAGGGGGTGACGCGTCCCAGCACCTGGCAGGTGAACGCGCAATTCGCAGGCGACGGCGTCACCGGCACGGCAGCAACCGCCTTCACCTTCGAGGATTTCAGCCTGACGCAGCCGCGCGTTCCGGTCGTGCTCAGCGTCGCGGACACCATCCGCCTGGAGTACGACTTCAACCTGATCCCCACGCCTCAGGGTGGCTCCTGAGCGCTGGGCTGCCAGGTCGCCCCGCTGGCCGTCAGTGGAGTGCTCATACCGAAAGCCCATCGTTGGGCAGCCACCGATGGGGCCCCCCCCCCCCCCCCCCCCC
>JBPCIT010000375.1:0-6071 GCA_051006015.1 Longimicrobiaceae bacterium | reverse complement strand
AGGCCGTCTGGATGATCTGGTGCACGATCCGTTGCATCTCGACGTACTTCGGCAGCATCTCGGGGATGCGCTCCTCGATGTACTGCAGCGGGAGCAGATCACGGTGTACCACGCGATCGCGGTAGCGAGCGGGGATCGCCTCGCGCATCTGCTGCCACTCACCGGCGGTGATGCCGTCGGAGAAGGCGTGCGTGTGGGAGATGTTCACCTGGATGCTGCGCGGGTCGCACTCCTCGACGACGGGGGTGAGCAGCCGCCACTGCTCGGGCCCGAAGGGCTCCGCCGCGCGGCGCTCGGTGCCTGCCGTGCCGACCTGCGCCTGCGGGTCGCGCACCACGCGGTAGAGGCCGCCCTGCGTGGTGCCGCCGATGGCGATCCGCTCGACGCCCCTTTCCGCGCCGCGGTCGCAGAAGACGTAGATGGTACGCCGCCGCGCCGCCTGCGTGGTGGGCGAGACGATCGTGTAGAAGACCGGGTCCTCGTTGTACTCGCGCGAGGGCATGATCCACATCTGCACGTCGTGCTCGCGCATCAGCCGCGGCAGCACCCGCTCCAGCCGCAGGCGCAGCCACTCCTGCTGGATCTCGGCCTGCTCGCGCAGGGTGCCGAGCGGACGCTCCTGCGCGGCGAGCGGAGTGCACAGCAGCAGCAAAGCGACGAGTGCCGGGAGAAAGGAGGCTCGTTTCATCGAATGGGGCGATTGGTAAGGGTCAACGTGTCCGCGCCGGTCGGCGCATCCTCAACTTATGCACGTCGGGCGATGCCGCGATAGTCCGCCCGGGCGACTCGCCTCGCCCGGCTCTGGGGATTGTTAGCACGATCTTCGCAATACCTGGCCGAATATAGCGAGCGCCGGTCCGGGGGAGAGGCGGCCGCACAGGCCTTTCCTCCAGTCGGCCCTCATGCGAACCCGGGAGCTACGGAGATGGAGACCAGATCCTATCAGGTCGAGCTCGTATATCGGCAGACGGTGCGTTACGAGGTCCAGGCGCAGAACCCGGAGGAAGCCGAGGAGCTGGCGATGGAGAAGTGGCGCAACGAGGAGAGGGGGATTCTGCTCGGCCACGAGTGCAACGAGCTGATCTCCATCATGGCTGCCGAGGCACGGTCTTCCGACCACGGCGCCGCGGATTGCGAGCGGGTGCTGCGCTTCCTGCGTGACCGCGAGCTGGTGATCGAGACGCTGGACGAGGACATCTTCAATCCGACCATCCACGACGCCGTCTCCGCCGAGGAGGTTGCGCGGCACCTGGCGTGGAGCACGACGGACGCCGACGGCGAGCCCATCGTGGACGTGGCGCGCGCCACGCAGGCGCTGGAGGCGCTCTGCCGCCAGCAGCGGGTGGTCTGCTTCAGCCGCCCGCGCATGCGCTGGGAGGAGCGGGGCCAGATCCGGCTGTACTGCACTCCGCAGCACCTCGAGAAGCTGACCAACCTGCTGGAACTGCTGGAGCCGGACGACATGGAAGCTACCGCGGCCGAGGAGGCGGACCAGCCGGCCGAGGCGGGGGTCGAGGTCCGCTGATCCCGCCACCGAGCTCCAGGGAGAGACCTCGGCGGGTCAGGCGATAGCGAAACGCCTTCCATCGATCCCACTTCATCAGCCGAGTTCGACCCGCACCAGCGAGATCAGCCGGCTCAGCGCCTGTTCGACCACCGCCGTCTCGGGGTGGCGCAGGATCACGTAGCCCTCCCCCTCATAGCCGCTCGCCTGCGTCTGGCCGATCAGCGGAAGCTGCACGTCGGTCACCAGATGGCCGATCTCGCGCTGCGCCTGCTCGAGGCCGTGGATCGCCTTCACCCGGCCGCTGCCCTGGCCGCGCAGGTAGGCGGCGCCGACAGCATACCTGCGCTCCGGCGGGTCGAAGGCGCCGTAGACAATGACGCGCGCCCACGCCTGGACGAAGTCGATGTCGTTGGCGCGCGAGATCAGGGTGGTGATCTGCGCCCCCGGCGGACGCGCCCCCACCTCGGAGATGGCGACGCTCCCATCGCGCCGCCGGAACCACTCCATGTGGCTGAGCCCGGTGCGCATCCCCAGCACGTCGAGCGCGCGGGTGGCGGCGTGGCGGATGTCGTCGTAGCGCGGGTGGTCCACCTCGCGCGGCAGCAGCACACACCACTGGATCCAGGGGTTGCGCAGCACCTCGAGCGGCGTCGGCAGGTAGTGCGTCAGCGAGTGCCAGACGGCCTCTCCGTCGAGCGAGATCGTCTCGAAGGAGAACTCCTCGCCGAGGATGAACTCCTCGAGGAGCACCGGCTGGTCGGGCGTCGGCCGGGAGATCGCCAGCGCCTCCCGCAGCGCATCAGGATCGTCCACGCGGAAGGTGGAGACCGCTCCCGCGCCGGATTGCGGCTTGATCACCAGCGGGAAGCCCACCTCGTCTGCCACCCGCCAGGCATCCACCTCGCTGCCGGCGAGCCCGAAGCGAGCGCAGGGCAGCCCCGCGTTGCGCAGCACGGCCTTCATCCGCGCCTTGTCGCGGAAGTTCTGCACTGCCTCGAGCGGGATCCCCTCGATCCCGAAGTGCTCGCGCACCTGCGCTAGCGGCACCTGCAGATGCTCGGCCGCGGCGAAGAGCCGGTACGGCGGACCCATCTGCTGGGAGAGCGCTTCGACGGCGTGCGCGAGCTGCCCCACGTCGAAGATGTCGTTCACCCGCCAGTGTGCCACCAGGCACGCGCGCGTCGATGCGGGGAGCATCTCCTGCGGATCCTGGCTGATCACGCCGAGCCGGACGTTCGGCAGGGAGGCCGCCGCCTCGATCAGGCGGGGCGCGTGCCCGAAGAAGAAGGGTACCGCGACGATGACGAAGGGCATGGCTCGCTCCGGGGCTGAGTTGACGGCTGTAGCCGAAGCGGACAGCAGGCCGTGTACCACCGTCACCCGTTTGTGGCGGCCGGCAAGCGAAATGCATCGGCTGCCCCCGCAGGGGGCGGATTGGGCGCATCCAGAGCAGGGGAGGCCACGTGCAAGACGATCGAGGCAGCAACGTTCAGGGAACCGACGCCGGTCCGTCCGGCGGCGAGGCAGGCGCCCGCACCGGAGGTAGCCTCAGCGAGAGGGAGCTGGAGCTGCGCGCGAAGAGCATGCGCAAGCGCGAGGAGGGGGAGCCAGATGAGGCAGGAGAGGCGGCGCAGGAGTCGGGGGAGGGGCAGGAGAGCTGAGGCCCTCACCCCCTAACCCCCTCTCCCACAAGGGGAGAGGGGGAACAGTACGGTGGCAAGGTCAGCATCAACCCCTCTCCCAGCATTGGGAGAGGGGTGCGAGCTTCAGCGAGCGGGGTGAGGGCCCCCCGTTGCCGCACCGCTGCCGCGGTGCTAGGCTCCGGGCACTCAGCTCCCGCGTGTGCACAGCCTGACGAGGTCCCATGCCCCGTCCATTCCAGTCGATCTACTCGCACGGCTTCATCCGCGCCGCGGTGTGCATCCCCTTCGTGCGGGTGGCGGACCCGGCGTACAACGTCGAGCGCACCCTTGGCCTGGCGCGCCGCGCCTCCGATCTGAACGCAGCGGTGGCGCTCTTCCCGGAGCTGGGGATCTCCGCCTACTCGAACGAGGACCTCTTCCACCAGGAGGCGCTGCTGGATGCAGTCGAGGCCGCGCTCGCACGGGTGGTGGAGGAGAGCCGCGAGCTGGAGCCGGTGCTGCTGGTCGGCGCGCCGCTGCGCTTCGAGGGGAAGCTCTTCAACTGCGGGGTGGTGATCTACCGCGGGCGGGTGCTGGGGATCGCGCCGAAGAGTTATCTGCCGAACTACCGGGAGTTCTACGAGAAGCGGCAGTTCACCTCGGCGCGCGACGCGGTGAGCCGCGAGGTGCGCTTCCTCGGCGAGACGGTGCCCTTCGGCAACGACCTGATCTTCGAGGCGGTGAACGTGGAGGGTTTCGCGCTGCACGTCGAGATCTGCGAGGACGTCTGGGCGCCGATCCCGCCCAGCAGCTATGCCGCGCTCGCCGGGGCGACGGTGCTGGCGAACCTCTCGGCGAGCAACATCACCATCGGCAAGGCCGAGTACCGCCACGACCTCTGCGCCTCGCAGTCCGGCCGCTGCATCGCCGCCTACCTCTACACCGCAGCGGGGCCGGGCGAGTCCACCACCGACCTGGCGTGGGACGGCCACGCGCTGATCTACGAGAACAACGAGCTGCTCGCCGAGTCGGAGCGCTTCCCGAGCGACGAGCAGCTCATCGCCGCGGACCTCGACCTCGAGCGGCTGGCGCAGGAGCGCATGCGGATGACCCCCTTCACCGATGCCGCGGGCGAGCACCGGGAGCGGCTGCGCATGCTCCGGCGCATCCCCTTCGAGTTTGCGGTGCCGGAGAGCGAGATCCCGCTGCTGCGGCGCGTCGAGCGTTTCCCCTACGTACCGAGCGACCCCGCGGTGCGCGACGAGCGCTGCTTCGAGGCGTACAACATCCAGGTGCACGGGCTGATGAAGCGCCTGCAGGCGACGGGGATCGAGCGGTTGGTGATCGGCGTCTCCGGCGGGCTGGACTCGACGCAGGCGCTGATCGTCGCCGCCAGGACGATGGACCGCCTGGGGCTGCCGCGCGAGAACATCCTCGCCTACACCCTGCCCGGCTTCGCCACCAGCGCGGTGACGAGGCGCAACGCACACGCGCTGATGCAGGCGCTCGGTGTCACCGCGGACGAGATCGACATCCGCCCCTCCGCGCTGCAGATGCTGCGCGACATCGGCCACCCCTACGCCGAGGGGGAGCCGCTCTACGACGTGACCTTCGAGAACGTGCAGGCGGGCGAGCGCACCTCGCACCTCTTCCGCCTCGCGAACTTTCACAACGGGCTGGTACTGGGGACGGGCGACCTGAGCGAGCTGGCGCTGGGGTGGACGACGTACGGAGTGGGCGACCAGATGTCGCACTACAATGTGAACGCCTCAGTGCCGAAGACGCTGATCCAGCACCTGATCCGCTGGGTGATCGGCACCGGCCAGTTCGACGCCGAGACCGGCGCCACCCTGCAGTCCATCCTCGACACCGAGATCTCCCCCGAGCTGGTGCCGGACGACGGGGGCGACGCCGAGCACCCCGCGCAGAGCACGCAAGAGGTGATCGGCCCCTACGAGCTGCAGGACTTCAACCTCTACTACATCACCCGCTTCGGTCTGCGCCCCAGCAAGGTCGCCTTCCTCGCGCACCACGCCTGGGGCGACCGCACCCGCGGCAGCTGGCCGGACCTGCTGCCGCCCGAGAAGCAGAGAGAGTACGACCTGCCCACCATCAAGCGCTGGCTGGAGGTCTTCCTCTACCGCTTCTTCCAGATCAGCCAGTTCAAGCGTTCGGCGATGCCCAACGCCCCCAAGGTGGGCAGCGGCGGCTCCCTCTCCCCCCGCGGCGACTGGCGCGCCCCCAGCGACTCGGAGGCGACTGTCTGGCTGGAGGAGCTGCGGCGCAACGTGCCGGGTTGATACCGACTCTCCAGAATGCTGGCGCATGCCACCATAGCCCTCACCCCCTCCCACTTCGTGGGTCCCTCCCCCTCTCCCGCATGCGCGAGAGGGGGGTGAGTGCCGGCTATAGAATGCTTCACAGATAGGGAGAAATGGCATGAGGCGGCCCGGCGGCCTGTGGCGCCGCCCGGGTGGCCGAGCAGCGGGAGCCGCCGTAGCGGTCGGTTCACTGCTCAGCCAGTCGAGCACGCGGGGCCGCCGGGCGGGCGGCCCCGCGAAACGATCAGCGCTGCGTGTTCGCCAGCTCCCCGAGGGTCTCGGCCAGCAAGCGCACGCGGCGCGTATCCACGGAGGCACCAGTGGTGCCGCCTTCCCCGTCGGCGCCCGCTGCCGTGGTCCCGCTGGCGAGCTGAGCGACGCTCGAGGCGAGCTGCGTCAGCGCGGCCTGCTGGACGGACCCCTGCAGCCGCTCGGCGCGCTCGAGCTCGCCCGCGATCTGCGAGAGCCGATCCGCCGGGATGCCGTTGCCGCGCCGGAGCTGATCGAGGTAGGCGCGGGCCACCGCGAAGCTCGCCGGCCAGACGAAGCGCGACTGCGTCTGCGGGTTGAACTCCGCCATGCGCACCTGGTTCGCCGCTTCGATCTCGTTCTGCTTCACCC
>JBPCIT010000374.1:0-4709 GCA_051006015.1 Longimicrobiaceae bacterium | reverse complement strand
GCACGCTGCGTACCACCTGTGCCCGTTTTCGTAAGTTGTTGCTATCGGGCTATTTAGCGTTCGAACGGGTGTTTGCCGTGCCAGAATCCGTGTTACGAAATGGGAATGCGCGTTACCTTTCGTAACCTGGAGCTTCCCACGCCATCCGGAAACCGACTACCTGCTTGTGGCGCAAAACCTTACGGCGGCTGCAGGGAAACGGCTGGAGGTCGCTGATGTGTCCGTAGGCTCCGGGGAGGCGGGTGCTCCCTCTGAGTCGTGGGAACCCGGTCTGTCCGGGAGAGTCGGTCGTGGCGATCTCCGACAGTGCGGGCAATAACACAACTCATGCCGCGGGTGGTCTGCTCCGGTAACTACAGGATCAACAACTACTTACGTTTCCCGAGACCTGGATGCGACCGCGTGCGGGTGCCGCAGATTGCACGATACCTTGCATTTTGGAGGGGGCGCGATGGGGGAGGCGCGCGCGGCGGGAGGTTGGTAGGAAGTGGGCGGCAACTGCCAGCAGCGCCTTGCCGGTATGGCATTTCTCGGGTACCATCGTGGTATGGTCTGGAATCGCGAATACAGCCACGGCTTTGATGCCTCGCGAGAGACGCGGCGCGGAGAGGAGGACGACGCGAATGGATGTGAAGGAGAGACTGCATCGCTTGATCGATGCGCTGCCAGAGGAGAAGGCGGCAGAGGCGGAGCACATGCTGCGACTGCTGCACGAAGAGGATGACGAGTATATCTGCCCCCACTGCGGCACGTCGGAGCACGTGCTCAACGACGAAACCATGCAGGCGTTGAAGGAGAGCCGGGCTGGAATCGGCCTGACCCGAGCCGATGACCTGGAGGAGCTGTTCCGTAAGCTGCGCGCGTGATGCGGCGGCCGGAGTTCACCGCGGCGTTCAAGCGTGATTTCCGCCGGATGGAGCGCCGAGGCAGAGACGCGGCGAAGCTCCACTCCGTGCTCGATCGCCTGCTTCGAGGCGAGCCGCACGATCCCCGTCATCGGGACCACAAGCTGAAGGGCAAGTGGACCGGGTCGCGCGAGTGCCACATCGAGCCGGACTGGCCGCTCATCTACCGTATCGAGGGAGAGGTGCTCTATCTGGAGCGCACCGGCACACACCAGGATCTGTTCGAGTAAACCGCCGCACCTGACGCCTGGGGAAGCAACGTTGACTCCGATCGATGCTCGCACCACGTTGCCTACCCGTACACAGTAGAGGAAGAGAGCGCAGATGCTCTTCGAATGGGCAGAGCAGCACCAGGAAGAACTGCTGGCGAACTGGGGGCGTGCGCGAGAGCGCAAGCCCTCTGCAGAATGATCAGCTAGCTCTTTCCAGTGGCATGGCTGCAGTCCGGCGCGGACGCCGCCGATTGCACGAGGGGTAGTGGTTTGGAGGGCGCAGGACGGAGCAGGCGCGGCGGCGGGAGGTCGGTGGGGAGTGGCGGGGCCGGGCTCGCGGTCATCAGCCGCGCCTGGTCGTGGGGAGGCGGCTTCGGTATTCGACATCCAAGGCGACATGGCCTCCGACATCGAGGGTGACTCTCGACCTGACAGGCACACTGTGCGTTTCTACGGCGACAGAGCAACCGGAGGAAAATATGGGCACAGCCCCTGCCGCAGTGAGCAAGGCTGCCGATCTGGTCGCGTGGGCGCACGACTTCCTGGGACTCACCTGGGAGGAGGTCGGCGCCATGCTGGGGACCACAGGGCGGACCGTCCAGAGATGGCGAGACCAGGAAACGGTACCCACCCGCGGCAACGAGGAGCGCCTCGATGCGGTGGACGAACTGCGCTTCTGGCTCCGTACCGTTTTCGCCGACGATCCGGCGGCCGCCCAGGATTGGCTCCGCACGCGCCTGCTCGACCTGCAGGGCAAAACGCCGCTGCATGCCATCAAGGCGGGTCGGGTCGAGAAGATCTCAGAGTTTCTGGCGACCTTCCACTCCGGAGCCTTCATCTGAGGTTCGCCGGACTCGTCTGGCGGCACATTCCTCGAGGCGCGCATCCGCTGGATTTTTGCGGCCCTGATCCGCGCGGGCGGTCGCTGGAACCGGCAAGGCCTCTACGGCTGCCTTTACACGGCGCAAAGCGCTGCCGGAGCGGCCGGAGAGTACCGCAAGCATTTTGTGCGGCGGGGTCTTCGCCGGGATCGCGACCTGGTCTCTCTGGAGGACGAGGTCGAGTACGTCCTCGATCTACCCGCGATTCTCGCGACAGGTGAGACTGCCGCAGTCCTACCGGCTTTCGCCGGGATGCCACCCAGGGCCGGTGTGCACCAGCACCTTCTGCCGCCGATCGAGGCGGATCGGCTGGTCGGCGACGGGGATGCAGACCTGGAGCATTGTCGTACGCTTGCAGACTGGGCGCGGCAACACGGGTTCCTTGCGATCCAGGCACCCTCCGCAGCCGTCGAGGGGGAGTTGACGCTTCCGATCTACCCGGAGAACCGGCCGCGGGATCTGTGGATCGCGGTCCACGCCGAGCCGACACCCCTCAACTACGGGAGCGATCCTTTCGTGGATCCGGACGGTCATCCACAGCGGGAAGTGCCGTAGCCCTCCGGCATCGTTCTGTGCGTGTCCAGCCTCGAGTACCCGCATGAGCAGCGCTGCGATGAACGAACCCAGGTGGGACATCCGCCGCGAAGGGCGCGCCTGGCGCGGCGAGGAGGCGCTGGAGCGCTTGAATCGCGTGCCCGAGAAGGCCGAGATGATCGGTGGCAAGCTCTTCTGGAGCGAGGAGGAGTGACTGACCATGCTGGGGCTGCTGCTCGAGAACGTGGGCATCGACCAGGCGGTGCGCCTGGGCGATCCCGAGCTCTGGCGCGCGGCCGTCGCCGAGCTGGGCGACGCACCTCCGCGGCACGGTTGATTTCCGCGCCGGCTCGACCGCCTGTCCGTACTACCGCAGCTTCTCGAGCGGCAGCGTGAAGCCGGGGAGCACGTCGTCACCGGTCAGCGACTCGGTGAAGGGGACCTCGCGCGGCCCGGCACCCGGACGGTAGATGTAGGCCCGCTCCTGCTCGGGGGCGATCAGCCAGGCGAGTCGGCAGCCGTTCTCGATCCACTCCTGCAGCTTCTCCCGCAGCGGGGGAAGGCGGTCGGTGTCCGACATCAGCTCGACCACGAAGTCCGGGCAGAGCGGGGGGAACTTGCGACGCTGCTCGTCCGACAGACGCTCCCAGCGCTCGCTCGCCACCCACGCGGCATCCGGCGCGCGCATGGCGCCGTTGGGGAGCAGGAAGCCCCCGCTGGAATCGAACACCACACCCGTACCGGCTGCCTCATTCCACATTCCTAGCGCGAGGACGATCAAGCTGTTGCGGCGACTGCTTTCTCCTCCGGCAGGCGACATGATGATCAGCTCCCCGTCCCGGGTTCTCTCGATCCGCAGCTCGCGATTTGCAACACAGAGCTGATAGAGTGCCTCGTCGGTCAGCGGCGCGAGGACCGATACATCGAGTGTCAGAGTCTCCATTGCGTCCCCGCATGTGCAGCATCACAGGTTGACGGTTGCCGACCAAGCTACTCTGCCCGGGCGATGTGACACAAGTCACGATCTGCGGCACCGGAAGTGTGGGGTGAGGTGGGGGAGTGCGCGGCCAGACGCGAGTTACTGCAGCGGCAGGTACCGGACCTGCCCTTCCCACTCGCGCTGGAGGCTGCACTCGGCGAGCAGCAGGATGTCGTCGATAGCAACACGCAGGGGAACGGCACGGCTCACCTCGAACACTCCCGGCATCGGAAGCGCTTCTCGAACGCGATCGTATGCATAGCGGGTGAGGGTCGAAACATCGTGGGTGAGCAGAACCCGGACCTCCTGTGCGGCCCACTCCAATACGGTCGGGTCATCGGCTCCCGAGAGGCCAACATCCTGCAGGCGCACTAGGTCCAGGTCCGGTCTGCGGCGCAGCAGTCCCCGCACGATGTCGTTATTGAAGTTCTCGTCTGCGGCGAGGCGGAGCACGCGCTATGTCCCCCGGCCGGCTTGGCGGGCTAGCAATCGCGCGCGCACACCCGCCGGGTCGAAGCGCATCTCGGTGGCCGCTCGCACGGTTTCCGCCTGCCGCCGCCTCCGGTCCAGGTACGCATCCACTTCCGCGCGGCGGTGCAGGTAATAGCCGATGACAGAGTAAACATCGGCGAGGCGGAGCGAGGGATATTGCTGGGCGATCTCCTCCGCCGTCGCCCCCTCGAGAAAGGCGATCACCACGGAGTCCAGAGCCACGCGGGTCCCCCCTATCCGTACAACACCTTCGGAATCTATCTGCATGGGGACGGGCGGCGATTCGATTGCGAGGCTCATGGTATGCTTCTCCGTGGCGTTTCTAGCTCGGGCTCTGTACAACGTACCTGGCAAGCTAGTCTGCCCGCGCAACGTGACACAAGTGACGAACCGCGGTGCCTGACGCAGGAAACCCGGTCTCGCGGCTCGGCACGGGATAGCGCGACGACGCAAGCGGCGCCTGGCAGCTCCACGCCGCGGAGCTGGAGCAGCGTCTCGGTACGCGTCCCGGCGCGCTGCGTGAGGTGATCAGGGCCACGGATGGGCAGCTGCGCCTCATCGGGCACGGTGCCGATGCCGTTCACCGGCTTGACAGTTCGCCCAGCAGCGGGGGGGAACCTCCCCCGGGCGGGAGGGTGCTCCCCACTGCCAGCACGGTCACTGCGGCAAACGTCCGCAAAGAGCGAAAAGACGAAGCAACCCCGGA
>JBPCIT010000373.1:0-19325 GCA_051006015.1 Longimicrobiaceae bacterium | reverse complement strand
GCGGGGGAAGCCGGTCTCGATCATCAGCAGCGAGCGCAGCTGCGCGTCCCGGTTCTGCTCCATGACGAAGTTCAGCTCGTGCCCCTCCAGGAACTCCAGCACCGAGGGAGCGAAGGGGAAGCCGCGGATGCGCATGTAGTCAAGCGCGATGCCCTCCTCCTTCAGGCGGTCCACCGCCTCGAGCACCGCCGCGTGGCACCCGCCGATGGAGACGATGCCGCGCCGCGCCCCCTCCTGCCGGCGGATCTCCGGCGCGGGCACCGCGCGCGCCGCCGCCTCCAGCTTGCGGGCGAGCCGATCCATCACCTCGGTGTATTCCACCGGATCCTCGGTATAGGCACCGTGCTTGTTGTGGCCCGAGCCGCGCGTGAAGTAGGCGCCCTTGGGATGCACGCCCGGCAGGGTGCGCGCGGCCACGCCATCGCCATTCTCGCTCAGGTAGCGGGAGAACTTCTCGATCTTCTCCAGCTCCTCTGCGCTCAGCACCTTGCCGCGATCCGGGCGATAGGCGTCGTCCCACTCCAGGCGCGGGATCATCCAGTCGTTCATCCCGATGTCCAGGTCCGAGACCAGGAAGACCGGCGTCTGGAAGTGCTCGGCGAGGTCGAAGGCCTGCACCGCGAAGTAGAAGCACTCGGCCGGGTTCGCGGGGAAGAGCGCGATGTGCTTCGTGTCCCCGTGCGAGGCGTAGGCGATCGAGAGCAGGTCGCTCTGCTGGACGCGCGTCGGCATCCCGGTCGAGGGGCCGGTACGCTGCACGTCGATGAAGACCGCGGGGATCTCGGCGTAGTAGGCCAGGCCGATGAACTCGCTCATCAGCGAGATCCCCGGGCCCGCGGTGTTGGTGAAGGCACGTGCTCCCGCCCACCCGGCGCCGATGACCACCCCGGCCGCGGAGAGCTCGTCCTCTGCCTGGACGATGCAGACCTTGCGCTCGCCGGTGTCGGGATCGGTGCGATACCGGTGACAGAACGCCGTGAAGGCGTCCATCAGCGAGGTCGCCGGGGTGATCGGGTACCAGGCACCCACCGTGGCGCCGGCGTAGAGGCACCCCAGCGCCGCCGCGGTGTTGCCGTCCATCATCACATAGCCCGAGGTGGCGTCCAGCCTCTGCAGGCGGATGGGGAGCGGGCAGTCGAAATGCTCCCGCGCATAATCGTAGCCCATCTGCACTGCCTGGAAGTTCGAGTCGATCAGCTTCGGTTTGCGCGCGAACTTCTCGCGGATGATCCCGCCGATCACCTCCAGGTCGATGTCCAGCAAGGCCGCCAGCGCGCCTGAGTAGACGATGTTCTTCATCAGCGTGCGCTCGCGGTCGCGCTCGAAGTGCTCGATGCACATCTGTCCGAGCGGCACACCGAGGAAGGCGACGTCGTCGCGCAGCAGCTTCGCCTCCAGCGGCCAGGAGGAGTCGTGCAGCAGCCAGCCACCGGGCCGCACCGTGGCGATGTCTCTGGCGTAGGTGGTGGGATTCATCGCCACCACCAGATCGAAGATGGGGGTGCGGGCGGTATACCCGTCGCCGTTCACCCGGAACTCGTACCAGGTGGGCAGCCCCTGGATGTTCGAGGGGAAGACGTTCTTTCCGGAGACGGGAATCCCCATCCGGAAGATCGCCTGCAGCAGCAGGCTATTGGCGCTCGCCGAGCCGGTGCCGTTGACGGTGCCGATCTTGAAGGCGAAGTCGTTGACCTGCAGCCCCGCCTCCCCGGCCCTCACCCCGGCTCGCTTAGGCTCGCCACCCCTCTCCCACAAGGGGAGAGGGGGTTGAACAGCAGCACCGATGCCGGTTCTGGCGCCGAACAGTTCCCCCTCTCCCTCCTTGGGAGAGGGGGTTAGGGGGTGAGGGCCTGCAGGGCCGGGTGTCGGGGATTCCGGCGGCGTCACCAGCTCGCTCATACCCTCACCCCTCCCACCGGCTGCAGCACCGGCAACTGCACCCCCCCCGCGGCTCTGCCCGCATACGGGAGCTGCAGGGTGAACTTGCGCATGTCCCAGGCGGCGGTGGGGCAGCGGTCGGCGCAGAGGCCGCAGTGCACGCAGATGTCCTCGTCCTTGACCATCACCCGTCCCGTTTGCGGCAGCGGGAGCGAGACGTACAGCTCCTGCTGCGGGTTGATGGCCGGCGCGGTGAGGCGGGTGCGCAGCTCCTCCTCGGGGCCGTTGTAGGTGATGGTGAGGCAGTGTACCGGACAGACGTCGATGCAGGCGTCGCACTCGATGCAGAGCGGCGCGGTGAAGTGCGTCTGGATGTCGCAGTTCAGGCAGCGCTGCACCTCGGCCGCGGCCTGCTCGGCGGTGAAGCCCTTTTCGACCTCGACGTCGAGCTGCCGGAAGCGCTCGACCAGCTCGACGTGCTCCATCTTGGCGCGCAGCGCCGGGCTGTAGTCGTTGCTGTATGCCCAGGCGTACATCCCCAGCTTGGCGCTGATCAGGTTCATCCCCTGCGGCGGACGCTCGGCCAGCGGAACACCCATGCAATGGTTGTGGATCGAGATCGCCGCCTGGTGGCCGTGCTCGACCGCCCAGATGATGTTCTCCGGTCCCCACGCCGCGTCGCCCCCGAAGAAGACTCCGTCCCTCGTGCTCTGGAAGGTGACCCGATCCACCACCGGCATCTCCCACTGATCGAAGTCGATGCCGATGTCCCGCTCGATCCAGGGAAAGGCAGTGTCCTGCCCGATGGCGAGGATCACGTCGTCGCAGGGGAGGAACACCGTCTCGAGGGTGCGGCTCTTCTGCCGCCCGTCGGGCGCGTCGTACCACTCGACCCGGTCGAACTCCATGCCGATCAGCCGGCCGTTCTCGACGACGAAGCTGCGTGGGGCGTGGTTCTCGACGATCCCGACCTGCTCCTCCTCGGCGTCCTCCAGCTCCCAGGGCGAGGCCTTGAAGTAGGGGCGGGAGCGGCGGGCCATCACCTTCACGTCCGTGCCCCCGAGCCGCTTGCTGGTGCGGCAGCAGTCCATCGCGGTGTTGCCCACGCCGATGATCAGCACCCGCTCGCCGATCGCCTCGATGTGGCCGAAGTGGACCGATCCCAGCCACTCGATCCCGATGTGGATGTTGGCCGCGCCCTCCCACCGGCCGGGTAGCTCCAGCTCCTTCCCCTTCGGCGCGCCGCTGCCGATGAAGACGGCGTCGTAGCCCTGCTCGAGCAGCGCCTGCAGGCTGGTGATGGGGGTATTGTAGCGCACCTCGACACCCATGCTGGTGATGGAATCGATCTCCTCGTCCAGCACGGCGGCGGGCAGGCGGAAGGCGGGGATGTTGATGCGCATCAGCCCGCCGGGCCGGTCGAGCTTCTCGAAGAGAACGCACTCGTAGCCGAGCGGCATCAGGTCGTTGCAGACGGTGAGCGAGGCCGGGCCGGCCCCGATCAGCGCCACGCGCTTGCCACTCTTCTGCGTGGGGGCACGGGGCAGCCGATCGTGGATGTCGCCCCGATGGTCGGCAGCCACCCGCTTGAGGCGGCAGATCGCCACCGGCTTGCCGTCCACCCGCGTGCGGCGGCAGGCCGGCTCGCAGGGGCGATCGCAGGTGCGCCCCAGGATGCCCGGGAAGACGTTGGATTCGCGGTTCACCATGTAGGCGTCGCTGAAGCGGCCCTGCGCGATCAGCCGGATGTACTCGGGGACGTTGGTGTGGGCGGGACAGGCCCACTGGCAGTCTACGACCTTGTGGTAGTAGCTCGGGTCGCTGACATCGGTAGGACGCATCGGCATTTACCCCCTGGTGCGAGTGGGGAAGAGCGGCGCCTCGTGTTCCTAACGGGGGAGCCGCGCCGGGTGTTGCGGCGGACCTCCGTTTCCGGGCGGTCGCCGGCGTACTTCACTTCTGTAGCCGTCTACGATCCGGGTCCCGCCTCCCGATGCGGGACCCGGGGCGTTCGGTGCGGAGCCCCTGCGCCGCACGGAGATGGCGCTGCCGCGGCTACTCGGGGCTGCCCGCCCTTGCTTCCTGATAGCCGGCCGGGATCTCGAAGAGCTTCGCATCGAGGGACTGCGCCCGCACGTTGCGGATCTCGGAGGTGACCTTGAGGATGGTGGCCTGGGTCTGCTCCTGCCCGGCGGCGGGCGCCGCGTCCTGCTGGCGGGCGGCGGCACCGGCGGCGCGGGCGGCGATCCCGCGCAATGCGCTGCGGCCGGCCTGCTGCGCCGCGCTCGGTCCGCGGCTCTCGCCCAGCGCGAGCTGCCGGTCGAACTTCTGGTCCGGCGCCACCGCGACGAAGTTGATCGTGGTCTTCATCGGCATCCCGTCCATCTTGCGGATCTGCTCGATGGACTGATCGAAGCCGACCCTCATGCGCGGATCCTCGGCGAAGGCGGCGGCAAGGCCCTCCATCATCGCGGCGGAGGCGTTCGCGTACTCACGCGCCGTCGCCTCATGGAAGGTGTTCAGAGCCGTGAACGCGGGCATGTCTTTCGACGTCCACATGTCGGTGAGAATCACGAGTGTGCCCCCCTTCTCGCGTTCGGTGGTGCCCTCCGGCGTGAACTCGCCTTCGGCTTCCATGGTGAGGAAGAACCGCTCGGCGTTGTAGCCGGCGACACGCTCCCGCTGGTTGGCTTCGTCGACGGAGAAACGGAAGTCGAGCTGCGTCTCGGCGCCGCTCTGGCCACTCTCCCTCCGCTGGTTCGGCGCCGCCTTGATCTCCTCGGCCGTCTGCTTCGCCCGCGCCGCCAGCTCGTCGAACGTCATGGTGAAGTACGTTTTCGGGCCATGTTCCAGCTGGATGAAGCGGCGTCCCTCGAGATCGAAGATCGTCGAGGTCTGGTCCACGTCGGTGCGCATCCGCTTGCCCTTGATGTACGTCGTCTCGACGATGCTCGTCGAGCCGCCACCGAGCCGGGCGGCGACACGCATGGCGGTGCCGAGCGCGCCGGGAAGCTCGATCCTGGTCAGGGTCTCGTACTGAACATCCTGCGCCGCCAGCGGCGGAGTGGTGAGCAGGGCGGAGCTGGCAACGCACGCGATCAGGGCGGAGCGGAGTGCTGTCATGACTACCTCCAGCTCGGGGGGTGCAACGTCGCACAGGACGGAAGCGGTACTACGTCTTCCAATGTTGCTGTCGTGAGCCGCTCAGGCAAGCCTCATCGTCTTTTGCCTGCGAAATCGCCGCCAGGTAGCTGGATACACGCCTGGTCGTGCGCTCGTCGGAGCACGATCTGTTTCGCGAGAATCCGCACCGGAGCTGCGACGTGTCGGAAACCAGCACGGACAGCGGTGGCGGTGTTATGGCGCGGGGCTGGAGCTTCGGTGACGACCGCCGGAGTCGCTCAGCGGGACGAAACGGAGAGCGTCTGCGCGGCCTGCCAGCTCTGCCCCGGCTCCAGGTGGACCGGATCCGCCACCTGGGCGGCCTCGGCGCACACCATCCGCAGGTACTCCTCGTCGCCGAAGTCCTCTTTGCTGCGCGACCACTCGCTCCAGGGATTCCACACCACCAGATCGGCGAAGCCCTCCTTGCGGAGCTCGATGGTGCGACCGCCGGCCGCACCGCGGATGCGCACCATCGAGGGGGCGCCCAGGTAGACGCGGTCGGTCTCCCCACGGAATCGCACCGCATCCTCGGTGTCCAGCACCTCGATCCCGTCCTGTACCTTGTCGCGGTAGCGGATGCCGCGCAGCCCCTCGACCGTGGTCTCCCGCACGTCCGCGACCGCAAAGTAGCTGTGCAGCGCGGCGGTGAAGGAGAAGGGGTCGTCTCCCGTATTCGTCACCGCGAGCCCCACATGAAGCGAGTCGGCGAGCGAGACGGTGACCTCCGCCAGGAAGGGGTGCGGCCACAGGGTGCGGGTCTCCTCGTTGTCCCGCAGCACGAGCCGGGCGAAGACCGCGCCGTCCGCCGAGCTGCCTGACTCCTCCAGCGTCCACTCCTGGGAGCGCGCGAATCCGTGCTGCGGCAGCGGGCCGGCGCCGAACTGCGGGAAGACGATCGGTACCCCGCCGCGAATCCCCTTTCCCGGCACGAACACCGCCTGCTCGCTGAGGAAGAGCAGCTCCTCGCCGTCCGCACTTCGCCAGGAGGTGAGGTGAGCACCGTACAGGTACAGCTCCGCTGCGGCGCCGGAAGGGTGGCGGAGCACGACCTTGGGCATGCCGCCGCGGCCTTCGGTGACGATGACTCTCGCACTTTCGTGAGCTTCGTCCTTCGCCTGCCAGTCTCTGGCCCTCTTCCTGGTCTCGTCCATGCTCCCCGTGCAGTCTCGTTGGTGGAGAACGGCAGCGCTCCTAATCCCCCGCCTCCCCCGCCACCGGCGTGGCGGGTACGCGGCGCGCCCTGCCCATGGCCACTGCCCATGCCCCTCCCCACACCGCCTCCAGCCACTTGCCGATATCGTCCATCCAGGCGTAGAGCACCGGGGTGAGCGTCAGGGTGAGCAGCATCGAGGTGGTGAGGCCGCCGATCACCGAGCGGCCGATGGGGGCGAACATCTGCCCCATCCCCTCGCCGGCCAGGAACGCCATCGGCACCATGCCGATCAGCGTGGTGAGGCTGGTCATCAGCACCGGCCGCAGGCGCGCCTGGCAGCCCTCCAGCAGCGCGTCGCGGCGCGCCATGCCGCGGGCGCGGAGCTGGTTGACCAGGTCGATCATCACGATCGAGTTGTTCACCACGATGCCCACGGTGATCAGGATCCCCAGGAAGGAGAGGATCGAGAGGCTGGTGCCGGTGAGCAGGAAGATCAACCCCAGCCCCGGTGCGGCGAAGAAGATCGAGAAGTAGATGATCACCGGCAGCAGCAGGCTCTCGAAGAGCGCCGCCAGCAGGATGTAGATCAGGATCAGCGCGAGCACGGCGGCGAAGCCCATCTCGCCGAACTGCTGCTGCTCCTCACGGAACTGCCGCCCGAGGTCCCAGCTGTAGCCTATCGGAAGCTCCATGTCGTTCATCACCGCCTGCACCTCGGCCAGCACCGCTTCGCGGTTGGCGCCCGGCGCGACCTCCCCACCCACCGTGACGGCGGTGCGGCGATTCTCGCGCTGGATGTCCTGTGGCCCACCGACCACCTGCAGGTCCGCCACCGTGGCGAGCGGGATGTTGCTGCCGTCGGGGGTGCCGATCGCCAGGTTGCCGAGCTGGCCGATCGAGACCCGATCCTCCTCGCGGAGCTGCGCCAGGATGTCGATTTCGCGGTCGCCGGTGCGGAAGCGGGTGGCGACGCTGCCGCGCAGCGCCCCCGATACCGCCTGCGCGACCTGCGCGCTGGTCAGCCCCTGCCGCTCGGCGGCCTGGCGATCGACCCGGATGCGCACCTCCTCGTTGCCGGCCTGCAGCGAGTTCTCCAGGTTGGTGATCCCGGCCACCTCGCTCGAGAGCCGCCACTCGACCTGGTCGGCGATCGAGGAGAGCATGTCCGTGCTCTCGCCGATCAGCCGCACCTGCACCCGTCCGCCGGAGCCCCAGGCGCGGCGCTGTCGCCACTCCACTCCCGGCACCACGGGGAGCGTCTCCTCGATCCGGGTGCTGATCTCGCCGGCCGATAGCTGCGCGCCGTCGCCGTAGCTCTTCAGGGTGATGAAGACGTTGTTCCAGTTCGGCGAGGAGAAGGCGGAGACGTTCTCGATTTCCAGACGCTCCCGGTTCTCGAGCAGCAGATTCTCGACGCGGGCGAAGAGTGCGTCGCGCTCCTCGAAGGTCATGCTGCGCGGAGTGTTGACCGAAAGCCGGATGAAGCGCTGGTCCTCCTCTGGCATCAGCTCCTTGGGGAGCGAGTAGAGGATGTAGCCCCCGACGCCGAAGACGGCCAGTGCGACCAGCGCCGTCAGCACCCGGTGGTCGAGAATGCGGTCGAGGAAGCCCCGGTACCCGCGGGAGATCGCTCCGAAGATCCGGCCCTCCCCCGGCATGCGCCCGCGCAGCAGCCAGGTGGCGAGCAGCGGCACCAGCGTGAACGCCACCCCGAGCGAGGCGATCATCGCGAAGGAGATCGACATCCCGAACTCGCGCAGCTGCGTGCCCATCTCGTTCGGGGTCATGAAGAAGAGGGGCGCGAAGACGATGATGGTCGTCAGCGTGCCCGCCACCACCGCCAGCCCCACCTCCGAGGCGCCGGTGATCGCCGCCTCGGCCGCCTCGTCGCCCTTTTCGCGGTGGCGGAAGATGTTCTCCACCACCACGACCGCGTTGTCGATCAGCATCCCGACCGCCAGCATCAACCCGGAGAGGGTGATCACGTTGATGCTGGCGCCGGTCACGTACAGGATGGCGATGGTAAAGATCAGCGAGACCGGAATGGCCGCCGAGACGATCAGCGTGGGGGTGAAGCGGCGCAAAAAGGCGAAGAGGATGACCACCGCCAGCACGCCGCCCACCAGCCCGGCCTGCGCCAGCGAGCGCAGCGCTTCGAGAATCCCCTCCGACTGGTCCTGCCAGAAGCGGAAACCGATCCCTTCGAGCCCTTGCTGGGTCTGCAGATCCTCGAGCACCGCGCGCACCTCGCGCGCCACGGCCACGATGTTGGCCTCGGAGTCCTTGAAGACCTGGAACTGCCGGGCGTTCTGCCCGTTCATCCGGTAGAAGAAGTCGCGCTCGGGGAAGTCATAGCGCACCTCGGCCACGTCGCTCAGGCGGATGCCGGTGCGGCCGATGGGGAGCGCCTCGATCTCCTCGACGCGGCGGAGCTGTCCCTCGGCGCGAATGAGGAAGCGGCTGCCCGCCAGCTCGATCTCGCCGGCGGAGACGTCCTGGTTGCCGCGCGCCAGCGCCTGCTGCACCTGCGCCATGGTGACGCCCGCCGAGCGCATGCGGTCCTGGTCCAGCTCGATGGTGACCTCGCGCTGCTCGAGGCCGCTGAACTCGACCGCCGCCACCCCCGGCACCTGCAGGATGCCGGGCTCGACACGGCGCTCGATCAGCTCGCTCAGCAGCCCCGGATCGCCCGCCCAGGAGATCGCGCCCCGCAGCAGCGGCTGGGCGTCGGAGGCGAAGCGGCGCATGTCGATACGATCGACGTCCGCCGGCAGCCGCCGCCGCGCGAGTTCGGCGCGCTCGCGCACCTCGAGGGCCGCCAGATCCATGTCGGTCCCCGCCTGGAACTCGAGCTCGAGGCGCGCCTGGTTCTGCCCCGCCGTCGAGCGGACCGACTCGAGCCGCCGCACGGTGCCCAGCTCCTCCTCGAGCGGGCGCACGATCCGCCGCTCGACCTCGGAGGGGCTGGCATTGGGATACGGCACCGTGACCCGCAGCACCGGCCGCTCGAAGGAGGGCCAGAGGTCGAGGTTGATCCGCTGCAGCGAGATCAGCCCCGCGACCACGATGCTGAGCACCAGCATCCCGGTGGTGACGGGGCGGCGGACGGCGAGCTTGGGAAGAGACATCGCTAACGCCAGGAACGAGGAAAGAGGAACGAGGAACGAGTGAACATCATTCCGCCTCCAGACGGTTTCGCATGGTGGTGATCATGCGGCTTACTTCATCGGCTAGAGCGAGCACTCGAGATGCCTCCTCGTCACTCGCAAACCCAAGACGCAGCGCGAGCGCAAGATAAGTCTCCGTTTCCATCAGTGAACCCCGAGCAATCCCGAGAAAGTGAGAGTACTCTCTTCGAGAGCCGCGGCGTCCGTTTCCTTCAGCGATATTCGCGGGAATCGACGCAGCCGCACGGGTCATCTGCGAGATCAACCCGTACTGTTCGGTTCGTGGAAAGCGGCGTGCGAGCTCATAGACGGCAACCGCCAAGTCCATGGCCTTCTGCCAGACAACGAGATCCCGATGAGATCTGATCGGCTCCATGCCCCGCACACGATCCTCAATCTGCCGGCACCGGCTCGAACGCCGACTGCCGACCCGATTCGTCCAGGTGCCGCTCCGCTGTTGCAGTGCCTCTCACCTCTTTCCTCATTCCTCTTTCCTCGGTGAACCGGTACAGGACCGGGACCACCAGCAGCGTCAGCAGCGTCGCCACCAGGAGGCCGCCGATCACCGGGATGGCGAGCGGGGCGCGCAGTTCCATCCCCTCGCCGCGGATGAGGGCGAGGGGAAGCAGGCCCAGCACCGTGGTGAGCGTGGACATCACGATGGGGCGCAGCCGCAACCGCCCACCGCGGATGAGCGCGGCGTCCAGCGTGAGGCCCTCGTCGCGTCTGAGCTGGTTGACGGTATCGATCAGCACGATGGCGTTGTTGACCACGATGCCGGCGAGCATCACGATCCCGATCAGCGCGACCACGGAGACCGGGGTGCCGGTGATCCAGAGCGAGAGGATGGCGCCGACCGCCGCGAGCGGGATCGAGACCAGGATCACGAAGGGCTGGCGCAGCGACTCGAACTGGCTGGCCATCACCAGGTAGACAAGGAAGATGGCGAGCAGCAGCGCGAACTGCATCGAGCGGATCGAGTCGCGCAGCTCCTGCGACTGCCCGGCCACCACGATCGCGACGTCTGCCGGGGCAGGCACCGAGCGCACCTCCTGCTCGATACGGCTGATGGCGCCGGCCAGGTCGCGCCCGGCGGGCTGCGCTTCGACCAGCGCCACGCGCGAGCCGTTGCGGCGCACGATCTCCGCCGGCCCCTCGCCGAAGCCCAGAGTGGCGATGGCGCCGAGGGCGACGCTTCCGTTCGCCGTCTCGATGCGCAGGTCGCCAAGGGTGCGCAGGGATTGCCGCTGCTCCTCCTGCGCCCGCACCAGGATCCCCAGGTCGCGCTCGCGCTCGGTGAAGTCGGTTGCGCTGGCGCCCTGCACGCGGGAGCGGATCGCCTCCGCCGCGTCGGCCACGGTGAGGCCGGCGCGCGCCACGCGCTCGCGGTCGAAGCGGATGGTGACCTCGGGGTTGCCCTGCCGCCGCTCCTCGTCCACCGCGCCTACGTCCGGCATGGCACGAAGCCGGGCGCGCACGTCGCTGGCGATCTGGTTCAGCATCGCCAGGTTGTAGCCGCGCACCTCGACCTCGATGGGCGCGGCCATGGTGAAGAGGCTCGGACGCTCCACGCGGTATGCGACGCCGGGGAGGATGGCGAGCCCATCGGAGAGCCAGTCGGCGACGCGGTCCTCATCCACCTGGAGCCCCTCGAGCCGCACCAGCACGGTGGCCGCGTGCCGCTCGATGTCGCCTCCCCCGCCCATCGCGCCGGAGACGCCGCGCATCCCCACGGTGGAGAAGACCTCGCGTACCCCCTCGATCCCGAGCGCTACCCCCTCCGTCTGCCGCACCAGCTCCTCCATGCGTGTCAGGCTCGTGCCCGGCGCGGCCTCGAGTTCGACGATCAGCTCGCCCTGGCGGAATTCGGGGATCAGCTCGATCCCCAGGCGCGGAAAGAGCAGCAGCGAGAGGATCACCACCAGCCCCGCCACGCCGAGCACTCGCCAGGGGCGGCGCAGCGAGGAGCGCAGCCAGATGGGATAGCGGCGGTCGATCCAGCGATAGCCGCGGTCGAAGCCGTTCGTCAGGGGGGAGAGCACCCGCCCCACCCCGCGACCCAGGGCGCCTACCGCCCGCATCCCGTGCCCCGCGCCGCCGGCCACCACCCGGCCGAAGCGGGCGGAGCGGCGGTGCTCGGAGAGGTAGGCGGGCATCGCGGTGACGCCGCTGCCGCGCGCGGCGAGCATCGGGATCAGCGTCAGCGCCACCACCAGCGCGGAGACCAGCGCGAAGGAGACCGTCCAGGCCTGATCGCCGAAGAGCTGCCCGGCGATCCCCTCGACGAAGACGATGGGGAGGAAGACGGCCACTGTGGTCAGCGTCGAGGCGATCACCGCGCGCGCCACATGGCTGGTGCCGACCTGCGCGCCCTCGATGGGCGTGAGGCCGCGCTCGCGCTCGCGCGCGATGGACTCGAGCACCACTATGGCGCTGTCCACCAGCATCCCCACGCCCAGCGCCAGGCCGCCCAGGCTCATGATGTTCAGCGTGATGCCGCGGCCGAACATCAGCACGAAGGTGGCGATCACCGAGATCGGGATCGCGGTGGCGATAATCAGCGTGGTGGGGATGTGGCGCAGGAAGAGGAGCAGCACCAGCACCGCCAGCAGGCCGCCGACGATGGCCGCCTGCTGCACGTCCTCGACAGCGCGGCGGATGAAGATCGACTCGTCGCGCACCAGGGTGACGCGGATCCCCTGCGGCAGCGTCTCCTCGAGCAGTCGGACCCGTTCGCGCACGGTCTCGGCAACGCGCACGATGTTCGCGGTGGACTCGCGCAGGATGGCGACCTCGACCGCCTCGGCGCCGCCCACACGCGAGATGGTCTCGCGCTCGGCGGCGTCGCGGCGGACGGTGCCCACGTCGCGCAGCAGCACCGGCTGGCCGTTCGCGGTGCCGACGATCACGTTCTGGATCTCGTCGAGCTCGACGAACTCGTTGACGGTGCGGACCACGTACTCGGCGCCCGCCTCCTCGAGGATGCCGCCCGCCAGGTTGATGTTCTCCGCCTCCAGCCGGCCGACCACCTGCTGGAAGGGAATGCCCAGCCCGGCGAGCCGCGCCTGGTCCACCTCGACGTGGATCTCCTCGACCAGCCCGCCGGTAACGCGCACCCCCGCCACTCCCTCGACCCCCTCGAGGCCGCGGCGCACCTGCTCCTCGGCCAGGTGGCGCAGCGCGACCAATTCGCGCCGGTCGGCGGGGATGTTGGGGTCGAGCGGACGCGCGGGAGTGAGCGCGAAGCGGAGCACCGGCTCCGCGTTGGGATCGTAGCGCGCGATGGTGGGGCGGGTGGCCGCGGGCGGCAGGTTGAGCAGGTCGAGCCGCTCGCGCACGTCCAGCCCGGCGAAGTCCATGTCGGTGCCCCACCGGAAGGTGAGGGTCACGTCGGAGCGGCCGGGTCGCGAGCGGCTGGTCACCTGCCGCACCCCCTGCACCACGGAGACCGCCTCCTCGATCGGGCGGGAGACGAGGTTCTCGATCTCCTGCGGCCCCACGCCGGGATACTGCGTCTGGACGGTGAGGGTGGGGAAGGAGACGTCCGGCAGTAGGTCGAGCGGAAGGCGGCTGAAGGAGACGACACCGAAGACGACGACGGCCAGGAAGGCCATCGCCACCGCGACGGGACGCCGGATCGAGAGGTCGACGATCCTCACGGACGCCCTCCACCTCCCTGCCCGCGGCGCTCACCCGGCGGGCCGCCCTGCCCGGCCGCCGCGGCTTCCGTCGCGGGTGGGGCACGCTGGACGGCCACCCCATCCAGCTCCATCAGCCGCACCGGCATCCCGGAGCGCAGGTTGTCCTGCCCGACCACCACCACCGTGTCCCCGGGCTGGACGCCGGTCTGGATCTCGACCTGATCGCCCTGGCTGGTGCCGAGCGCGACCTCCCGCTCGACCGCGCGGCCATCCTCCACGAGGAAGATGCGCGGCGCCGCGCCATCCACCAGCACCGCGGTGCGGGGGAGGGCGATGCGCTCATCCAGCGTTTCGGTGACGATATCCACGTTGACGAACTGGCCGGCTCGCAGACCCCCCGCCTGCGCGGGGTTGACCTCGATGGTCACCTGCACGGTGCCGCTCCCCGGATCCACCACGGGCCGCACCCGCGCGACCCGGCCCTGCACCACCGTGCCGACCCCCTCGACGCGCACCCGCGCCGCCTGGCCGGTGCGCACCCGCGGCGCATCCCGCTCGGGGATGCCCACGTCCGCCTCCAGGCGGCTCACGTCGGCGACCGCGAAGGCGGGGGTCGAGGTGTTCACCTGCTGGCCGCGCTCGACGTAGCGATGGGTGACCACCCCGCCCATCGGCGACTGGATGGTGGCGTTGCGCACCCGCAGCTGCGCCAGATCCCGGTCCGCCGCCGCCACCGCCGCCTCTGAGCGGAGCCGCTCCAGCTCCTGCTCCGCCAGCAGCCCCTGGGTCTGCAGCGCACGGCCGCGCTCGTAGGCGTCGCGCGCCGCCTGCGCCCGCGCGTCGGCCTGGCGCGCCTGCAGCCGCCACTCCTCGGCGTCCAGCACGGCCAGCGGCTGTCCGGAGCGTACGGGGGTGCCCTCCTCGACCAGAAGCCGCGCGATCACCCCGGCCTGCTTCGGCAGCACCTCCACCTGCTGCAGCGCGCGCAGATTCGCGCTCCCGCGCAGCACCACCTCCAGCTCCGTCGGCTGCGCGATGCGTGCGGCAACCGGCACCGCGCGGGCGTCGCCGCCCGGGCCGCCCCCAGGTCCTCCACCCGGACCACCCGCCTCCGCCCGGGAGTCGCCGCCGCATCCCGCGGCAACCGAGAGGGCAAGGATCAGGGCGGCCCACGGACCGGGTATCAAGAAGCGCTTCACGAACTTTCTCCAGACACGATAAGCCGCTGTCATTGTGGACGTTTACCCCTACGCTCCAGCAGCGCGCGAGTTTCCCTGCTACTCTGCAACCCCGGGCGAGAGAATCTACTCCGCATCCCGGTGTGCGATACCCCCGCAAAGATCGTACAAACCTTGCACCGGTCTGATCCGCTGCCTCACGGAGCCTCCACCGCCAGGCGCAGCAGCTCCTCGCTGTTGGCCATGCCGGAGACCAGCAGGATGAACTCGTCGTCCGGCAGGTCGGCGCGCAGCGCCTCCTCGGCGGAGACGAAGCCGATCTGCGGCGCCTCGGCATCCGGCGGCGCGATGCGCGAGTCCTCGGGCGCGCGCATGCCGAAGAAAACGGCGAGCACCAGCCCGGCCGCGGCCGCCGTCGGAATCAGCGGCCGTAGCCAGCGGTGCGCCGTCGCGCTGCGAGCCGCGCGGCGGCGCCGGGCCAGCGGCAGCTCGGCGCGCTCGTTGACGGAGCGCCGCAGCGCCTCCCAGTCCACCTGCTCGACCGGCGGCTCCTCGCCGAGGGCACGCAACGCGACCTGCAGCTGCGGATCGGGGGCGGGATCGTGTCGAAGCTCGTCGTGGTTCATGAGTCTCTTCCTGCAAAGGGCGCCAGGGCCTCACGGAGCACCTTGCGCGCATGGTGAAGATGCCAGCGGACGGTGCCGTCCGAGAGCTCGAGGATCTCGGCGATCTCCGCGCTGGAGAACCCCTCGAGCTCGAAGAGCTGGACGATGGTGCGCTGACGTTCCGGCAACCCATCCAGCACGGCGCGCAGTCGCTCGCGCAACTCGCTGCGCTCCGCCGCCCGCTCGGGAGATTCGCTGCGGGCGGGCGCGTCGCCGGGGATCGCCTCCATCTGCCGCAAGCTGCGCGACTTGCGGGCGTTGAGCCCGCGGTTGGTCAGGATGCGGAAGAACCAGGGCGCGAAGGGGCGCCCGGCCTGGAAGCTGTCGATGCGCTCGAGCGCCACCAGAAACGCCTCCTGCACCAGATCCTCCGCATCCTCCCGCTGCCCGAGCAACCGGAAGGCGACGCCGAACGCGCGCGGCATGTGGCGGACCACCAGGGCGTCGAAGGCCGCGGTGTCCCCCCGCCGCACCCGCTCGACGAGTTCGGACTCCTCCGCGGCGACGGCGGGGCGCGCCTCCTCCCGGCTCATGGGCCCGAGCGGGAGCGGCAACGCATCAGTTCGGGCGGCCACGCGACGTGTCTCTGCGCTCCCCCCGCTTTCCGTGCTCGTGCCCGCCAGAGTGATCACGCTTCGCTCCGTGCTTCGCCTCGATCCGCTCGCGGACCTGCGCCCTCTGCGCGGGGGTGAGGACGCTTCCGACCTCCTCCATCGCCTGCCGGTTGCCCTCGTGGATCTGCTTCATGATCGGCCGGGCCTGCTCGACGTGGCGCTGCCACCGCTGGCGCTGCTCGGGGGTCATCTCCTGCGTTCGTCCCCGCGGCGACTCACCGAGGCTACGGCGCATCTCGAGCAGCCGCTGCACCAGCGGCCGGTTGCGCTCGATCATGCGCTGCTGGATCGCCTCGAGGCGGGTCACCTGCGCGGCGGTGAGCCCCAGCGCCTCGCGGTCGCGCAGCAGCGATGCCAGGGGGCTGCGCTGCTCCATGGTCTCGCGGATCATGCGCGGCTGCTGCCTCGCTGCATCGGGCGAGCCCTGGGCGAGCAGCGGCGCGGGCGCCGCGAGCAGCGCCAGAGCCAGAATGTAGGGACGGATCTTCATCGCTCCTATGCCTCCTGCGCGGGCCGGAGCCCGGCGCACTTCGATATAGCGCTTGCTTCTGGCCAAGGATACACCTGAGGAGGCGGGAACGTTGGGCATTGCGACCGCCGCGGTGTTCGGCACCACCCGGCGCGCGATGGCCCTCAGCTTGCGCAGAGCTGCTGCACAAGCGGCACCTGCGCGCCTGGTGCCTTGCGGCCAATCGACCCTCAGAGTGAAATGACGCGACTCTTCCGGATCGAGAACATCCTCAACCTGCTGCTGATCTTTCTGCCCATCGCACTGCTGCTGGAGTACGGGCTGCACGCGAGCCCGATCGCCATCTTTGGCGCCTCGGCCATTGCGATCATTCCGCTGGCCGGGCTGATGGGCCGAGCGACGGAGCAGATCGCCGAGCAGGTGGGCGAGGGGCTGGGGGGGCTACTCAACGCCACCTTCGGCAACGCCGCGGAGCTGATCATCGCCATCGTGGCGCTGCAGGCGGGGCTCCACGAGTTGGTCAAGGCATCCATCACCGGCTCGATCATCGGCAACATCCTGCTGGTCTTCGGGCTGGCCACGCTGTACGGGGGCCTGAAGTTCGAGCGGCAGGAGTTCAACCGCACCGCTGCCAGCCTGGGTGCCACGCTGCTGGTGCTGAGCGCCATCGGGCTGCTGATCCCGGCGATCTTCTACAACGTCGCCGGCGAGCGCGCCCTCGCCATCGAGCGGGAATTGAGCCTGGAGATCGCCATCGTGCTGATGGCGACCTACCTGCTCAGCCTGCTCTTCGCGCTGCGCACGCACAGGCACCTCTACGTCGGCCACGCCGCCGCTCCCGAGGAGGAGCTGAGCGGGGAGCACCCCCGCTCCTTCAGGCGCCCGCTCCTCCTCCTGCTGGCAGCGACCGCGGGGGTGGCGCTGATGAGTGAGCAGCTGGTCGGCGCCGTCGAAGCGACGGCAGAGACGCTGGGGTGGAACGAGGTCTTCGTGGGGGTGATCGTGGTGGCGATCGTCGGCAACGCCGCCGAGCACTCGAGCGCGGTGCTGATGGCGGGCAAGAACAAGATGGACATCTCGATCAACATCGCGGTGGGCAGCTCGATGCAGATCGCGCTCTTCGTCGCGCCGCTGCTCCTCTTCCTCAGCTACTTCATCGGCCCCCGCCCGATGGACCTGCTCTTCACCACGCTGGAGGTGGTGGCGGTGAGCATCTCGGTGCTGATCGCCGCGCTCATCTCGCAGGATGGCGAGTCGCGCTGGATGGAGGGGGTGCGGCTGCTGGCGGTGTACGTGATCCTGGGGATCGCGTTCTTCAACCTGCCGATGTGAGAAGGATCGGCGCCGAGGTCACCGGCTACAGTGAGTCCAGCGGCAGCTCTTCCTGCTCCTGGATCGTTACCTCGGATTCGGGCTGAAGTCGGTCGAGGAAGATCGCCAGGTTCTCTCCCTCTCCCGTCGCGGAGGGATAGCGGATCGCTGGGTCAGAGAGGTCGAGCACCCTGCGCAGCCGGACCCGTAGCGTCAGCAGTGCCCGTGGCGCGTATGCCTGCACCGGGGTGCTGGAGAGCCTGGCGCGCCGCACGAGCTCGGCAACCGCAGTCGCGCGATCCAGCGCCACGTACAGGGCGCCGAACTCGTTCTCCCGGTTGAACCGGAAGGAGAAGGATCGGCTCGCCCGGAGGGTCGCCTCGAGGTCGGCGTGGTCGGGGTGGCACTGCCGATAGGCGAGGCCCGTGAACGTCGCACCAGCCACGGATGCAGTGCGGGCTTACGTCGGAATGCCAGCGTTGATCGCGTACAGGATGCCAGTGAGGCGGTCGACGTGTCCAGCTAGTAGCATCTGGCGCGGTGTCCGATTCTGCAGGTACGGCACTTCGGTGTCCAGCCAGTTCCTGGCATCCTCCCAGGCCCGAAAGGTACGGCCGAGCTCGACCAGGAAAGCATCGAGCGCCTCGAGGCGGGCGAGGAAAACCGGCGTTGGCTCCGCACCCTCCGCTTTTCGCCAGCGATGCAGCGTGCTCTCGGTAGCGTGGATCGCGTCCGCGATCTCGCGATAGGTGAGCCCGAGCAGATCGTGGGCTGCTTCGACCGACTTGAGTTCCGGGATACGAGTTGCCATGAGATTCGCCAGGCAGAAGGTGCGAACAGCACATCATGCGGTGGGAAGCTACCATGAGCAACGTGCATATGCAAGCAAGCTCCGCGGCGGAGTCGCGCGCGATGGGGGGGTGCAGCTGCTGGCGGTGTACGTGAGCCTGGGAATCGCGTTCTTCAACCTGCCGGGGTAGGTGCGTCTCCGCCGCCCGTCTTCTCCCGCTGCTCCCAGGTCCGGCAGCCAGCGCGCACACCGATGGGCACCAGGTACAGGAGGACAATGGCGGCGATGGCCACCGGCAGCCCTGTGGCGCCGCTGATCAGCCCCGCCCCCACGCCGACGCCTACCGCAGCGTTGCTGAGCAGGGACTGGCGCTGCTCCTCCAGCTTGGCGATGATCTCCCCTTCGCCAGTCAGCGAGCGGCAGGTTTCCTCGACCAGCGACTCGAGGAATCGCTTGCCAGGGCCGAGGAACTGCGCCTGCTCGGGTGCCAGGTCCGCCAGCGCCTGCGAGAGATCGCCACCATGCGCCAGCACCCGCGCCATTGCCTGGCTCACCTCCGGATCACCACCCGCACTGGCCTGTGCACGAGCCACTTTCAGGATCGTTTCCTGCGCCGATGCTTGCATGTTCGATTCTCCTCCACACAAGTTGATAATGGTCGAAGGCCCGCAATCTCAGTCAGTTCCCTCCACCGTCTCCTCGGGCGGATCTTCCACCGCGGAGGCCCGCTCCTCCGGCCCGGTGGCGTCTGTATCGGCAACCCCTCCAACGGGCGTGGCACTCTCTACAGCGGCTGCGTCATCGTCTACACTCTCCTCACAACGAAACTGCGGAAGAAGCTGGTCCAGAAGCCCTTCGGGAGCTTCGATTCCCCGCCATAGCTCGATGAACTGCTCCCTCGCCACCATACAGAAGAGCGTGTTGAGGTGGCGGAATACGATGCTCGCTTGGGGTAGGCCCAAATCGAGGTAGATCAGGAGGGCGTTGAGCGAATGCGCCAGCGCATTGGCGTAGTCGTCACGCTCGCGGAAGAGCACTCCAAGCTGCCCATAGCTCGCCGCCATGCCGGGGCGGTTTCCCAGCGCCTCGTTGATCTCCAGGCTCCTGCGGTACCACTGCGCCGCCGCATCCAGCTCGCCCCGAAGCTGCTTCACGATGCTGAGCGGGTGGGAGCTCGTCGCCATGCCGGGGCGGTCGCCCAGCGCCTCGTTGATCTCGAGGCTCCTGCGGTACCACTGCTCCGCCGCATCCAGCTCGCCCCGATCCTGCTCCACCATGCCGAGCTGGTGGTAGC
>JBPCIT010000372.1:0-7022 GCA_051006015.1 Longimicrobiaceae bacterium | reverse complement strand
CCTCTGCGCTCGCCTGGGCGCTGCGCGAGCTGACGAGCGACCGGTCGCTCGCGGCCTGAGAAACCCTGTTCCCGGCCGGGCCCCACGCCCATGCCGCGCCGGCGCTATGCGCCGTTCCGTCAACCCTTGCTGGAGATACAGATGAAGTTTTCCCGTTGGCTACTGCTTGCCGCCGCAGCCCCGCTCGTGATCGCGGGATGCGACAGCTTCGGGCAAGCGATGACCTCCCACACCGATGTCGTGGCCCGCGCCGCCGGCCACGAGCTGAAGGTCGAGGAGGCTGCGCGGATGCTCTCGGCCAACCCGGAGATCCCCGCCGATCCGCAGGTGGTGCAGCAGCTCGCCTCGGTTTGGGTGGACTACACCCTGCTTGCCACGGCGATCGCCGAGGATACCGCCCTCGCGGGGATCAACCTGGAGGCCTTCATCCAGCCCGCTCGCGAGCAGATGGTGGTGATGAAGCTGCGCGAGCGGGTGATCCGCCCCGACACCGCGCTCACCGAGGAGGCGCTGCAGCAGCGCTGGGCCAGCGAGGGACCGGGCGCCGAGATCCGCGCCCGCCACATCCTGCTGCGCGTGCCCGGAGATGCGACCCCGGCGCAGCGCGACAGCGTCCAGCGGCTCGCCGAGGAGCTGCGGCAGCGCGCCGCGGCCGGAGAGGACTTCGCCGCGCTCGCGGGGCAGTACTCGCAGGACCCGGGCAGCGCAGCTCGCGGCGGCGACCTGGGCTTCTTCGGCCGCGGCCGGATGGTCGCTCCCTTCGAGGAGGCCGCGTTCAACATGCAGCCGGGCGAGGTGAGCCCGGTTATCGAGTCGCCCTTCGGCCTGCACATCATCCGGCTGGAGGAGCGGCGGCAGCAGGAGCTCGGCGAGCAGCGTGAGCAGTTCCGGCAGTTCCTCGTGCAGCGCGCGGAGCAGCAGGCTGAGACGGCGTACCTCGACTCGCTCGCCGCTTCCGCGAATGTCGCAGTCCGGCCGGACGCGCTCCCGGTGGTGCGTGAGATCGCCGGCAACCCGAGCCGGGCGCTGCGCGGCCGCGCCACCACCCGGGTCCTCGCCTCCTACAGCGGCGGTGACCTCACCTCCGGCGAGTTCGCGGAGTACGTGCGTACCATGCCCCCGCACATCCAGAACGCCTTCGCAACGGCGCCCGACGATCAGGTCGAGGGTGCGGTCAAGCAGCTCGCGCAGAAGGAGCTGCTCCTCCAGGAAGCGGAGCGCCAGGGAGTCGCGCTCAGCGCTGCGGAGCTGGACTCCGTGCGGATGGAGGCCCGCCAGGCGATCCGCGAGATCGTCCAGATCTCCGGCTTCGCGCAGCAGACGGGCGGCAACAGCCAGGCGGTGATCGAGCAGCAGGTGAAGGAGCTGATCGAAGGCGCGATCCGCGGCGAGCGACAGCTCGTTCCGCTGGGGCAGCTCTCCTTCGCCCTTCGCGAGCAGTACGGCGCGGACATCAACCAGGGCAGCTTCCCGCAGGTGGTGTCGGCCATTGATCGTATCCGCAGCGCGCAGGGGCCGCCGGCCGGTGCGCCGGGGATGCCGGGCTCGCCCGGCCAGATGCCGCAGCAGCAGCCTCCGCAGGGAATGCCGCAGCAGCAGCCGCAGGAGGCGCCACAGCCGGAGGGGACGCCCTGATCCGCGCAGGTGGCGAGGGAACACCACCTCGCTTGCAGCATACAATTCAGGCGTGAGGCGAGGGGCGGAGCGATCCGCCCCTCGCTGGCTGTAAGGCGGCATCCCCCGGCACCGCCGGGCCGACAAACGACCCGGCAGAGGACTGCGGCCGTCCTGCCGGACGGGAGATCGACCGCGCATTCAGGCGACCGCTGCCTGGTCCGTATTCTTAATTCCTCAGGCTGAAAGACTCATGCGTGTAGTGACTGCCATTCTCTCGCTCCTTCTCGCCGGAGCGGCTCCCGCCCTGGCGCAGCAGCCGGCAGCGGGCCTGCAGGCGGGCGAGGAGCTGGTCGACCGGGTGGTCGCCGTTGTCGGCGACACGGTGCTCCTCCTCTCCGACGTACAAGCCGAGCTGCAGCAGCTGCAGGCTTCTGGTCGTCCGATTCCAACTGACCCGCAGGGGCAGGCCCGGCTGGCCGAGGAGATCATCCACTCGCGTGTGGAGCAGCTCGTGCTCGTGACCGCAGCGCGGCGCGCAGGCGTCCAGATCCGCGACGAGGAGATCGACGCGCTGGTCGAGCAGGACCTGCGCGCGGTCCAGCAGCGCTTCGGCTCGGAGGCCAACATGCGCGCGGCGCTCGCCGCCTCCGGAATGAGCCTCGAGCAGTACCGAGGCGTACTCGGCGCGCAGTACCGCGACCGGATGCTGGTCGAGCGCTTCCTGCCGCAGCGGCTCTCCGGCGAGATCCGTCCGGCCGTGACGGAGGCTGAGATCCGCGAGATGTTCGAGGCGCAGCGCGGCGCCATCGGCGCGCGCCCCGCCACCGTCTCCTTCCGGCAGGTCATCATCGAGCCGCGCCCTTCGGCCGAGGCGCGTCAGGCAGCGATCGCGCGTGCCGAGGAGGTGCTGCGGGAGCTGCGGGACGGCACCAGCTTCGAGGTGCTGGCTCGCCGGTACTCCGACGATCTCGGCACCCGTGAGCATGGCGGCGACCTCGGCTGGTTCCGCCGCGGCCGCATGGTCCCGGCCTTCGAGAACGTCGCCTTCAACATCCGCCCCGGCCAGACGAGCGGCATCGTCGAGACGGAGTTCGGCCTCCACATCATTCGCGTCGAGCGCGCACGCGGACCGGAGCGTCAGGCGCGCCACATCCTGATTCGTCCGGAGGTCGCCGAAGCAGACCTCGCCGTGGCGCGCGAGCGTGCCGACTCGGTCGCGACCGCGGCACGCGCGGCTGCATCCTTTCCCGAGCTGATGCGCCGCTACCCTGCCCCGGGCGACCAGGGCACCGTCGAGATGGCGAGCATCGACCGGCTTCCGCCTGAGTACGCCTCCGCCTTCGCGAGCGCGGAGAGCGGCCAGGTCGTGGGACCCTTCCAGACCGAGGGCCCGACCGGCCCCCGCTGGGTGGTCGCGCGCCTGACGCAGCGCCACGAGGCGGGTGACTACACGCTCGACGATGTGCGGGACCAGATCCGCGCCCGCCTCCAGGAGCAGAAGATGGTGGAGGCGCTGGTAGATCGCCTGCGCGAGGAGATGCACGTCCGCATCCTCCTCTGATGCCGGAGCCCCTCCGGCTCGACGTGCTGCTGCACCGGCTCTGCATCACCCGCAGCCGCAGCGAGTCGAAGACGGCGTGCGAGGCCGGCGCCGTCACCGTCGGAGGGGTGCCCGCCAAAGCCAGCCAGCTCATCGCGCCCGGGCAGCGGGTCGCCATCCGCTTCCCCTGGCGCGACCTCGAGATCGAGCTGCTCGAGATTCCCGGCAAGTCGGTCTCGAAGCGCTCCGCACGCGATCTCTACCGCGTGCTCCGCGCCGACCCAAGAGGGCGCGACGATGCCTGATCCAGACGCTACAGTCGCGGCGAGAGCACGCCCCCGCGTCGCGATCACGCTCGGGGATCCCCGCGGGATCGGGCCCGAGGTGACGAGGAAGGCGCTCGAGGATCCGGAGATCGCCGGCGCGGCGGATTTTCTGCTCGTAGGTCCGGACGCGATGGAGTCGGGCGCCGAGTACCTGCCCGTCGGCCGCTGGACGCTCGGGGACGGAGCACCGGCGGCGGGAAGGCTCGCCGGCCTCGCGATCGAGGCCGCTGTCGGGCTGGCGCTACGTGGCGAGGTTCAGGCGCTCGTCACCGCGCCGATCGAGAAGGCGGCCTTTCGCGCCGGCGGCTGGCACTTTCCCGGCCACACGGAGATGCTGCAGGAGCTGAGCGGCGCCCCCGCCGTCGGGATGATGATGGCGGCCGATCGCACGCTTGCCGGCGCCGGACTGCGGGTGGTGCTCGCCACCACCCACCTGGCGCTGCGTGAGGTGCCCGCGGCGCTCTCGGCGGAGCTGCTCGTCGAGCAGGCGCTGCTCACGCATGCGGCGCTGCAGCAGTGGTGGGAGATCCCCCAGCCTGCGATCGCGCTCTGCGCCTTCAATCCCCACGCCTCCGACGGCGGACTCTTCGGGGATGAGGAGGCGCGGATCATCTCCCCGGCGATCGAGACCCTTAGAGCGCGAGGGATCGCGGCCAGCGGTCCCATCCCGGCGGACACGGTGTTCACGCGGGCGCTTCGAGGCGAGTTCGACGCGGTGATCGCGCCCTATCACGATGTGGGAATGGCAGCCTTCAAGACCGCAGCCTTCGGCAGCGGCGTCAACGTGACGCTGGGGCTCCCCTTCCCCCGCACCTCGCCGGACCACGGCACGGCGCTCGACATCGCCGGCCGCGGCGTCGCGGACGCTTCCTCGATGAAGGAGGCGATCCGACTGGCGATCCGGCTCGCGCGCCGCTTTGACACAAACGGCGCTTCCCGATAGATTTGGCGCGACCCCCGCAACCTCGTCGTTCCCGCTGCGGCTTCCTGGTGTGATCAAGCTCGACTCCGTTTCAAAGGAATATCCGCGCTCCGGGATGGTGCTGAAGGAGGTCTCCTTCCACATCCGCAAGGGTGAGCTCGTCTTCCTGACCGGCCACTCCGGCTCGGGCAAATCGACCATCCTCCGGCTCGTCCAGATGGCGGACGCACCGACCGCCGGGGAGGTGCGCGTCTCGGGTTTCTCCTCGAAGCGCCTGCGCCGCCGGGAGATCCCGTATCTGCGACGCAAAGTCGGCATGGTCTTCCAGGAGTTCCGCCTGCTTCCCAGCCGCACCGCCGAGGAGAACATCGCCTTTGCTCTCGAGGTCACCGGCACCCGCCGCGCGGCGATCACCCAGAAGGTCGGGCGGCTGATGGCGCAGGTCGGGCTCGCGGCGAAGGCGCGAGCCTATCCGGAGGAGCTCTCGGGAGGCGAGCGGCAGCGTGTCGCCGTGGCTCGCGCACTCGCGAACGATCCGCTCGTACTCCTCGCCGACGAGCCGACCGGAAATCTCGACGAGTGGTCGGCGCGCGGCATCTTCCAGCTCTTCCGGGAGATCAACGCCTCTGGGATGACCGTGCTGATGGCGACCCACGACCTGGATCTCGTCCGCTCTCACCCCCAGTATCGCGTTCTCGAGCTCAGCGCGGGCGAGCTGGTGTACGACTCCGCCCTCGAACCCGCCGCCCAGGGAGGCTAACGGTGTCCTACTCCGTCCGTGAAGCGATCGCGGCCTTTCGCCGCACGCCGCTGCTCACTCTTCTCTCGGTCGTGGCGATCTGCTTCGGCCTCTTCGTCGTCGGCCTCTTCGCGCTCACCGCGCACAACATCCGTCTGACCATCGAGAAGGTCGAGGAGCGGGTCGAGGTGGTCGCCTACCTCGATGACGGAGCGACGGAGGAGCAGGTGCAGCAGGCGCAGAGCGAGATCCGCGGTCGCCCCGAGGTGATGGACGTCCGCTACGTCTCCAAGATGGAGGCGCTCGCCACCGCCGTGCGGGAGCTGGAGGAGTTCCAGAGCGTCTTCGCGGATGTGGAGAGCAACCCGCTGCCTGCCTCCTTCGAGGTGCGCCTGCACGCCGGAAGTCGAACCCCCGCAGCAGTCCGGCAGCTCGCGGAGCACCTCTCCAGCTACGCGTTCGTGGAGGATGTACGCTTCGGCGGCGACTGGCTCGACCGGATCGTGATGCTGCGGCAGGTCGCCGCGGGCGCGGCGGCGGTGATCGGCGGAGCCTTCGCGCTGGTCGCGGCGGTCATCATCGCCACCGCGGTACGGATCGCCGTATTCGCCCGTCGCGAGGAGATCTCGATCATGCGGCTGGTCGGCGCGACCGACGGCTTCATTCAGCGCCCCTTCCTGATCGAGGGTCTGATCACCGGCCTCCTCGGCGGAGCAGCGGCGGTGGGGCTCACCTTCGCGGCCTTCGAGCTGCTGAACGCGTCGCTGATCCAGATCGCCTGGCTACCGCTCCCCTGGGTGATCGCGGCGATCGGGATCGGCGGCGGCTTTGGCCTGGTGGCCAGCGCGGTGTCGGTACGCCGGCACCTGCGCCTCGTCTAGCTCCGCTATCCCCGTGCACGCCCCGCTCCGCCGTCTGCTCCGCACCGCTCTGGCGGCCGGACTCCTGGGCTTGCTCCCGGCGCTGGCGGTCGCGCAGCAGCAGTACCCCGCGCGGCAGATCTCCGAGAGCCAGAAGCGGCTGGAGGAGATACGCCGCGAGCGGCAGCAGCTCCGGGACGAGATGAACCGCATCCGCAACCAGGTGCGCGACGTCTCCACCGAGCTGCGCAACATCGAGCGTCAGGTCTCGACCTCCGCGGAGGCGCTCCGCGAGCTGGTCTTCCAGATCCACGGCACCGAGCAGGAGGTGCGGCTCACCACCGAGGAGCTGCAGATCACCCAGGACCGGCTCGCGCAGCGCAGGAGCACGCTGCAGCGGCGGCTGCGAGACATCTACAAGCGCGGGCCGCTGCACACGCCGCAGGTGCTCCTGACCTCCGCCAGCTTCTCCGATCTGCTCAACCGCTACAAGTACCTCTTCCTGATCGCGCGGCGCGACCGCGCGCTGGTCGGCGAGGTGGGCGAGCTCGAGCACCAGCTCGTGCTGCGTGATCGCCAGCTCCGGCGCAGCCTCATCGAGCTGCAGGGACTCCAGCGGGAGAAGGCGCAGGAGTACGCCGAGATCGAGAGCCTGGAGACGCAGCGCAAGCGCACGCTCTCCTCCTTCCGCGTACGGGAGCAAACCACCAGTCGCCGCATCACCCAGCTAGAGCAGGACGAGAAGCGCCTGGCGTCGCTGATCGCCACCCTCGAGCGTCGGCGCCGCGAGGCCGAACGTGCCGCTGCCGCACGCGCCGCAGAGGAGCGAGCGGCGGCCGCGCGCCGGAGCGCCGCCGGCTCCGGCGCAACCGCACCGTCGGCGCGCGCTCCGGCCGCGGCGAGCACCCGAACCGAAGGGCTCACTACCCGCGATCTCGGCAACCTTGGCTGGCCGGTGGATGGGACGCTGATCTACCGCTTCGGCCGCTCCGTGCAGCCGAACGGGACCGCGATCCGC
>JBPCIT010000371.1:0-10835 GCA_051006015.1 Longimicrobiaceae bacterium | reverse complement strand
ACCTCGGCGTGGGTGGCATGCGCGTGCTCGATGGCGACGGTGGGAAAGTCCTCGTAGTCGGCTGCCTGGCGGAGTTGGAAGGCCCGGGGCAGCGCCTTGGCCGTATCCGGATCAATGCGACCCGTCTTGACGAAGTGCTTCTGAAACATGACGATGGCACTCTTGTGGCCGGTGGAGGGCACCGCCGCGGCAGCGAGCAGTGCGCGTGCGGCGTGGAACGCCGCGTAGTAGAACCGGTTCACGGCATCGAGGTAATCGCTCGTCGAGAGCAGACGCTCTCCAACAGCCAGGGCGGCCCGGGAGCGCTCCAGGCGGTGCCTGACCAACCGCTCGCGCTCCCGATTCACAGTGGGATTCCCTCCTCCGCGACCGCCAGGGCGAGGTCCGTGATGCGCCACACCGGATCCTCGAACCTGGCCTGGTCGATCAGGAGAGGTGCAACGAACACATCGTGCCGTAGGTTGACGTCGAAGGCGAGATCCACGATGCGGTTTTCCAGGCGCCAGTCCGCATCTCGGATCACCAGCAGTACGTCGATGTCTGATGCGTCGGTGTCATCGCTACGTGCCTTGGAGCCGAACAGGCGCATTTCAACCAGCCGCTCACCGAGTGCGGTGCGCACGGCGTCGGCGAACTCACGGATCGCCACAGCATCCCGGGGCCGTAGATCGAATGGAATCATAGGGACAACCCCCTTCGCGAAAGTAGTTCGCAGCGTTCCTCGGTCATGGTGGATTGGCTCGAACCAGTTTCAACGCCATCGGCCGGATGCATGCCAAGCACCCGGTCCGGGTGGCCGATGATGCACGCCCTGCTACGCTGATGCCGGAGCCGAGAAGCCATCGGGAGGTCTCCTCCAGTGATCGGCAATTCACTCCACCAGCCGCAGCTTGCACGGCGTGGGCTCGACCGCCACCGGCACCGTACACCGGTACGCGGAGCGTGATCGTAGCGATCGAGCCTGATACGGCGTCCGCCGACACGCAATCTACCGTGGGGGTATGACAACCACCGTTGTCCGAGCGAAAGGGCGTTGGAGCGGGACCCCGAGGTCGGAGCAGGCGAGGCGTTCGCGAACATAGCTCCCGGCATGCGGTACGCAAGATACAGAGTGCTGTCGCCGCTGTGCACGGCCAAGGTGCACCGGCCGTGGGCTGTCGGCGCCGCGACTGCTGCCGCGAGCCTGCGTTCCGCTCGGGTCGGAGCGGCGTCCGCGGCATCCGTGGCGCAATCGCGACCCGGGCTTCCGAAGTCGCTGCCACGGGCACGGAGCGCCGGACTGGGAGGCTTGCGCGATTCGGATCGGTAATGGATGTTGCCGCCGAGGCGCTGCGCAAGACGTTCGGAGGGAGAGGTTCGCATTTATCGAGTTCGGCACCGACGGGATGCCTACTCCTGAATTCTCCGCGGCACGGCAGCCGCGGCCCTATTGATACGATGCCTACTCCTGAACCGACCACGGGTCTTCCGCTCGAGCTGAATCCGCAGATCATCACGGACCGGGGCGAACCCGCGTTCGTGGTTCTCCCCTACCAGGAGTTCCGCGCGCTCGAGCAGCTGCTCGAAGATTTCGACGATCTGGTCCACCTCCGCCGCGCGAAGGAGGAAGCTGCTGGCGAGCCCATGCTCTCGCTGGACGAAGTTCGCCGCGAGCTGGGCCTCGGCTGATTGTTGCACTCCTCCCCGAGGTACGGCTGCAACCCACCAGTCCGTCGCCCGCTGCTATCCGAGCATCTCGGCGGCTGCGGGCCGCGCGGCGTCTCGTCACCGATCGCTCACTTCCCCGTCTGGTGTAGCCGACACAGCGCCGGGTCGCTCGCCACCATCCGCGCTCGCCCGAGTCGGGTCAGCGATCGGCGGGGTGTCGCAGACCGCACCACTCGCAACCGGCTCTTTTGTGGCGATTCCCGGGTGCCCGCGGGGCTGCCGCTCCCGCGAAGCGGCTGAGCCTGCCTCTCACTGCCAGCGGAAGCCGCGCAGCGCCAGCAGGAGCGACCCCACCATCCAGGCGAGCAGGATCCCCAGCGGTACCGCGGCGGCGGTGAGGGGCAGGCCCTCGTTGTAGACGACGCGCAGGGCGTCGTTCAGCGCGGTGAGCGGCAGGGCGCGGATGACGGGCTGCATCGCCTCGGGGAAGCGGCTGGCGGAGAAGAAGACGCCCGAGAGGATGAACATCGGCAGCATGATCACGTTGATGATGCCGCTCACCCCCTCGATGGTGCGCGCGCGCGAGGAGGCGAGCAGCCCCAGCGCCGCAAAGGTCATCGCCCCCAGCAGCACGATCCCCGCGAGGGCGAGCAGCGAACCCTCGACCCGCACGCCGAAGGCGAGCCAGGCGAAGAGGATGATGGGCGGCACCTCGAGCAGCACGAACATCAGCCGCGCGAGCAGCTGGGCGAGCAGAAAGTCGCCGCGCCGCATCGGCGTCGAGATGAGCCGCTTGAGCTGCTTCTTCTGCCGCATGTAGACGATGCCGAAGCCGATACCCCACATCCCGGTGCTCATCAGGTTCAGCCCGATCAGGCCGGGAATCACCCAGTCGATGTAGCGGCTGCCCGGCTGCCGCTCGGGATCCTCCGTGACCGCAACCGGCTGGATGGCGCCCGCCGCGCCCTGGATGGCCGCGTCGGCGAGCAGCCGCGCGCTGCGGCTCTCCGGGCGGGAGGGATCATAGCGGTACACCAGCGTATCGACCCCGGCGAGCACCACCGCCACCTCTCCACGCCGCAGCGCCAGCGCCGCACTCTCCGCGGCGAGCACGCGCGGCTCGACCTCTGGAGATGCCCCCAGCGCCGGCAGGTGGCGCTCCCCTATGGAGCCGCGCTCCACCGCCACCCGCGCCACCTCGTTCGGCTGCTCGCGGAAGGCGATTCCCAGCCCGATCGCCATCAGGATCGGGAAGACGAAGGTCCAGAAGAGTGCCTCCGGCTCGCGCAGGAAGCTGCGGATGCGCAGCAGCATCAGCTCGCGCAAGGGCGAGAGGCTACTCATCGCGGAGTTGCCGCCCCGTCTTCGCCAGGAAGACGTCGTCCAGCGTAGTGTGGTGGGTACTCAGCCCGGTCAGCTCGCCGCCACCATTCTGGATCAGGGCGAGCAGCGCAGGCAGGGTGCGGTGGGGCTCACGGGTGGTGAGCCGCTGCGCGCCATCCCGCGCGCCGACGCGGCTGACCTCGGGGAGGCGCAGCAGCTCCGCATCCGGCAGCGGATGCGTGCTGGCGAACTCGATGACGTGGTCGCCGCCCAGGGTGGCGATCAGCTCGCGCGGGGTGCCCTGCACCAGGATCTCGCCGTGGTCCATGATGGCGATCCGGTCGCAGAGCCGCTCCGCCTCGTCCATGAAGTGGGTGGTGAGCAGGATGGTGCCACCGCCCGCGCGAAAGGCCTCGACCAGATCCCAGAGCTGGCGGCGCGATTGGGGATCGAGGCCGGTGGTGGGCTCGTCGAGGAAGAGGATGTCCGGCGCGCCGGCGAGCGCGCAGGCGAGCGAGAGGCGCTGCTTCTGCCCGCCGGAGAGGTTGCGCACCTGGGTGCCGCGCTTCTCCTCGAGGGCGACCAGCGCGATCAGCTCCTCGACGCTGCGCCCCTGCGGATAGAAGGAGCGGAAGAGGCGCACCGTCTCCTCCACCGTCTGCCGGTCGGGCAGCTCCGCCTCCTGGAGCTGGATGCCGAGGCGGGAGCGTAGCGCCTGCGCGTCCCGCCCCCAGCGGAGCCCCAGGATCTCGACCTCTCCGGCGTCGGGCGGGGTGAGCCCCTCGAGGATCTCGACGGTGGTGGTCTTCCCTGCCCCATTAGGCACCAGCAGCCCGAAGCACTCGCCGCGCCGGATCTCCAGATCGAGCGACTTCACGGCGACCGTCTCGCCGTAGCGCTTGTGCAGCCCGCGGCAGCGGATGGCCGGCGCGGCCGGGACGGCGGATGACATGACGACGGGTGGCCTCACCGGGAAGGGGCGCGGGAGCGACGGCTCAGGTTGCCAACCCAAACTCGCTGCGGAGTCCGCGTCACGCAATGGAGTGGCATGGGACCCGTCCGGCAATGCAATCGAGGCCCCGGAGCGCAGAGACGGAGTGTCTCGGCTCCGGGGCCTCGCCGCCATCCTACGGCAATACTCAACCCTCAGGCAGTACCCTCACCGCAGACCGCTGGCAGCGACTCCCGTGCACGGGAGCCGCCCCGCGGCGACGCCCGCTCAGCGGCGGAAGATCTCGTAGATCGCGCCGTGCGAGAGCGAGACGATGAAGAGGTTGCCGTTCGGCCCGGTCTGCACATCCGTGCCGACCCCGAAGTCGGTCCCGAAGAGCAGGCTCTCGCTCTCGGTGATCTCCCATTTGGCGAGGTTGTCCGCGACGCGGTCCTCCAGACGGGGATCGTCGACCGCGATGTTGCGGCGGTTCCCGGTGAGGCGGAAGCGGAAGAGATGGCCGCCCTCGAGGAGATCCCTGGCCGCTCCCATGATCAGGTTCCCATCGTACTGGGGTCCGAGCGCGCGGCCGCGGACGAAGCCGATTCCGCCCGGGGCGATCTCGTACTTCCAGCTGAAGGCGGGGTCTACGTACCGGGCGCCGGGCATCATGGAGAGCCGCGCCAGCGCCTCTTCCGGTGTATCGGCGATGTTGGTCGGCGGCCAGCGAATCTGCTGGAGGCCGAAGAACATCGGGCTGGTCTCGATCTGCTTGAACTGGTTGATGCGGGAGACCGGGCCCATGATCTGGATCCAGCCGCCGTTCATCCCCGGCCGCACCCGGTTGAGCTCGGTGAAGGAGTCGTCGCCATTCTCCTGCAGCCAGAGGTTGCCCGAGCGGGGGTCGAAGGCCATGCCGAAGCTGTTGCGGTGGCCGTAGGAGAAGATCTTCCGGACGTTGGCGCCGACCACGGGGCTGACGGCGCCGCCCAGGAGGGCTCCGAACTGCGAGAAGGGGTTGTCGGCCGGGGTGGTGCCGTCGTCGTTGAGCCGCAGGATGACGCCGGTGAGGTGGGCGTCGTCCGGTTCCGGACCGCCGAACTGGTCGTCGGGCACCGTGCCGAAATTGGCCTCGGCGGCGCGGGGGCAGTCGTAGCGGTCCGTCGGACCGCAGCGCAGGTTCTGGGTCCCGCCGCGTCGCCCGACATCGCCGATGAAGATGTACAGCTTGCCATCCGGCCCGAACCGGATCACGCCGCCGTCGTGGTTGCCGCGCTCCGGCTGATCTGCGTCCTGCTGGATCGCGCGCAGCCGGATCAGGTTGTGGTCCAGCGTGAGCGTCGACCCGTTCCAGGTGAAGCGGTCGACCCGGTTGCCAAGCAGGGGCGTTGCGCTGAGAACGCTGGTATCATCCCCCGTCGTGCTCTCCGTCCAGTAGAGATAGACGCCGGGGTTGGTAGGGAACGCCGGGTGCAGGGCGATGCCGAGCAGTCCCCGCTCGGAGGCGAAGTTGACCGCCAGATCCAGCACCGTGCCCTGGACGACGCCCCCGGTCACCCGCTGTACGCGACCGGTGACCTTCTCCAGCACCAGCATGTCGTCGGGACCGAGGAAGGCGATGGAGATCGGGGTGACCATTCCGTCCACTACGGTCCTCACCTCCAGATTCGGGTCCAGCACCGTCGGCCCGTTCGCCTGGGCAATGACATCCGCGTTCACTCCCTCGGGCTGGACCAGGCGATCGTCGGAACAGCCGCTGGCCAGGGCGAGCAGACCGCCCAGCGAGAGCATGAAGCCGAGGGATGGGAGTCGTGCGGCCATAGCATCCTCCTGTGTGAAAGTGAGGGCCAGGCGCTCGGAGGCTTCGTGAACGGCTTGCCGATCGATCGCTCCTCAGGCCTGCCTTCCAGGCACCTGAAGACCTCTCGATCCCGAACCGGTCGGCAGAGATCACTCCAAGCGACGAGTGGCTGCCGGAGGGGCAAGCTCTGCTCCAGATGGCTGTGCGGACCCTAACGTCCGATGTTCACAGCCTTTAGATGGGATTCGCGAAGCTGCTGGACGGGGTGGCACCTGTAGCGGATCGCTACACGCTACAGGGTTCCGATACACCGGCGGCGAGCGACACCACCAGGCACCACGGGCAGATCGCCGGTGTCGGCGCAACCGCCGGGTTCCGGTGATTACGGATCGGTGCAGTCGCGCTTGTAGCCGCAGTTGGGGCAGACGATCTTGCAGTTGTGCTCGTACATCACGGCGCCGCACAGGTCGCAGACGTGCACCTTGGGTGGGCCCGGGCGCGGTGGCGAGGGTGGATCGGCGGATTGCGGGCAGAGCGTCATGGGCTCAACGATACAGCCTCCGGGGCGGTTTGGAAACGCGCCGCGGAGCACCCTCGGCGCGATCCTGGCAGAAGCGAGCCAGGCTGGAGCTGCACCGACCCGGGAAAGATCATGACACCAGAAAGCGATACCCCCGCCTTCGAGACCGAGCGGCTGATGGCGCGTCTCCTCAGTCCCGGCCACGAGCCCCTGCTGCAGGCGGTTTTCGCGGAGGCGCGGGATCACTTCCAGCGGACCACCGGTCGCGCCTCGCCCGATCCCGACGCCGCCGGGCGGGAGATCCGTGCCTGCGCGACTACACCGGGGCGAGCGGTGGCGCTGCTCACGCACCGCGAATCCGGGGAGCCGGTGGCGGTGCTCGGTTGGTGGGAGGGGAATCCGGAGGCGGAGGTGGCGCTGCTGGGAATCGTGCTGGTGGTGCCGGAGCACCGCGGCAAGGGGCTGGCGCGCGAGACGGTGGCGGGGCTCGAGGGGTGGCTGGCCGAGCGCGAGATCCGCCGCCTGCGCACCGCCGTGGGAGCCACGGACTTCTCGACCCACGCTCTGCTCCGCGCCCTCGGCTTCGCCGAGATGAGCATCCGCGACCACACCGCGCTCGGCATGGCGGGTGTCAACCTCGCGCTCTTCGAGAAGCCGGTGGGGTGAACTGTGCGCACGACGCTCGCTGGGTCAGCTACAGGGGCCTGGTACTGGCGCGAATCCACTCCGCCAGCTCCTCTTCCGAGAGATTCCCGGCCGCCAGGTCCATGATCGTTCCAACGGCCTCGACTTCGGTTGCCCCGAGACGCCACCCGTTGATGCGCAGGAAGAGCGCGATCGCCGCCAGAGCGATCCGCTTGTTGCCGTCGATGAAACCATGGTTCTTTGCGAGTCCGAATCCGTAAGCGGCGGCGAGATCAGCCAGCTCCCGCTCACTCTCGTACGCCCATCTGTGCCGTGGTCGGGCAAGGGCCGAATCGATCAACCCGGAGTCACGTACGCCATGGCTGCCGCCGTGCTCGCGGATCAGCTCCGCGTGCACTGCGTCAACGGTCCGGCGCGAGAGCCATGTCGGCTCGGACATTACTTGGCAAGCTCGCGGAAGGCATTCCGGTACTCCTTCCGAACGATCTCGAATGCCTCCATCCCCCGCTCGAACTCCGGGTCGTAGGGAGTCAGCAGTACGCCGCCTTCGGTTTCGACGGCAAAGAGCTCGTCTCCTTCGGCAATGTGCATCCGCTCCGCCAGCTCCTTGGGGATGGTGGTGGCAAGAGAGCCTCCCACGCGGCGGACCGTGAGCTTTGTGATCATGGTATTCCTCTGATCCGGTTGACACAGGCTGTTGAAATCCCTCCCGGAAAGTACAACAATTGTTATACAAAGCAATCGTCGGTGGTTCTCTCTGCGGGAAGACGCAGGTGGGCTCCCCCGCCTGGCCCGCGGTCCATCTTCTGCACAGGCGTTCCGGAAAATAAGATTCCTGGCGGGCGCTCCCGCGAGGAATGTGGCGGCGGTGCATCACCGGCGTCGGCTGGAGCCGGGGGGCCGTAGATCGGTAGGCATCCCACGCGGTGGATGCGACCCGCTTCAACCAGCTTTGGGAGAGGAGATGCAGACCAGCGATTTCGGATTCACGCGTGACAGGGAGGTGTCCCGCTCCGTCGAGGACTACCTGAATCCCCTCCCCCGCGCGGTGATCCGCCCGAGCGACTACGAGCTGCTGGACGGAGAGTGGCGGTTCGCGCTGGACATGGAGGACCGCGGCCTCAGCGAGCGGTGGTATCTGGGGCATGCCTACCCGAGCACCGCCATCTGGCCGGGCTCGGTGGAAGCCCACATGGCCGCGGCGAAGGAGACGCAGCAGCAGACGCCGGCCTGGCACGGCTCGGTGGTCGCCTGGTATGAGCGGGAGTTCACCGTGCCCGAGCTCTGGTGCCCTCCCCCCGAGTGCCTGCTGCAGGTGACCTTTGGCGCATGCGGCTACGAGACGCGCGTGTGGCTGAACGGCCGCCTGCTGCGTACCGTCGAGGGGGAGGAGATCCACTTCGGTGAGTACACCTCCTTCAGCTACGAGCTGCCGGGCGAGTGGCTCCTGCCGGTCAACCGACTCACGGTCCGCATCGCCGACTCGATGGACGCGGAGATCCCCCGCGGCAAGCAGGAATCACACGTCTACAAGCGCGGCGGCATCTGGTACCAGACCTACACGGGAGCGGTGCGCAGCGTCTGGCTGGAGCCGGTGCAGCGCAACCGGCTGCGCTCTCGCGTCAATGTGCTCAGCAACTACCGGGATCGCTTCGTCTCCTTCGACCTGACCACCCGCGTCCACGATCCGGGGATCTATTCCCTGCGGCTGGTGGTCGCCGTGCGCGGGAGCGAGGAGGCGGCGGCGCTCACGCAGGTCGAGCTGCCGCTCGAGCCCGGCGAGAAGCGCCAACGCGTCACGGTGGAGCTGCCCGACGCCGCGCTCTGGTCCCCGGCCGCGCCGAACCTCTACCATCTGGTCGCACAGCTAACCGATCCCGACGGCACCGTGTCGCAGATCGAGACGCGCTTCGGGCTGCGTACCATCGAGGCACGCGGGCGCTGGGTGTACCTCAACAACGAGCCGCTCTACCTCGACGGGATCCTCTACCAGCCGGCGACCGCCTCCTTCAAGGAGATGGAGAGGCACATGCACGCCATGAAGCAGCTCGGCTGCAATCTCGTGCGGGTGCACATCGCCGGCATCGATCCTCGCATCTACGCGCTGGCCGATGAGATCGGGCTGCTTCTCTGGGTCGAGGTGCCCAGCCCCCACAGCTCGAGCCAGCGCAGCCGGGAGAATCACTGGGCCGAGATGATGCGGATGCTCGTCCACATCGGCTCGCACCCCTCGGTGGTGATCTGGAGCCTCTACAACGAGGACTGGGGAGCGCAGGACATCGCGACGAACGAGGAGACCCGGCGGTACGTCGCCCGCGCCTACGAGTACCTGCGCCACAACCACCCGCAGCTCCTGGTGGTCGACAACGACGGCTGGAACCACGTCTCGATCGAGGGACGGCTCAAGTCGGACCTGCTCACGGCGCACATGTACACACCGGAGCTCGAGCGCTGGCGACACCTGCTCGACCGCCTGGTGGAGGGGCAAAACGAGGGAGTGGCGGTCGAGCCGCTGGTGGTGGGTGACCCCTACTTCTATTCCGGCCAGGTGCCGCTCGTCGTCAGCGAGTGGGGCGGTTTCGGCTACGAGGAGTACGGCGGTCCGGAGGATCCCGAGGCGAGAGTGGGGCGGATCCGGGAGTTCAAGCGTGAGCTGCGGCTGCGCCCCATCGCGGGAGACGTCTACACGCAGGCGGTCAGCATCGAAGAGGAAGACAATGGGCTGATCGATCCGGCGACCGGGGAGCTGCTGGTGCCGCCGGGGCTGCTCGACTCCACCGGCATGGATTGAGGGCGAGAGGCAGTCACCCATGCCGAGCATCGTAACCACCTTTCCGCTGCCCCCTGCCGCCCTCCGCCTGCTGCAGGAGGTCGGCACCATGCATGGCCCCGAGGGATGGGAGGAGGCACTGGAGGAAGCGGAGGCGCTGCTCGCTCTGCTCACCGACCGTATCGACCGGGACTTGCTGCAGAAGGCGCCGCGCCTCCGGATCGTCGCCAACGCGGTGGTCGGCTACGAGCACGTCGATCTGGAGGCCTGCCGCGAGCGCGGGATCATCGTCACCAACACCCCCGACGTGCTCACCGAGGCCACCGCCGATCTGACCTGGGCGCTGCTGCTCGCCACCGTGCGGCAGTTGCCGCAGGCGGAGCGCAGCCTGCGCGCGGGCGAGTTCCACGGCTGGGGATTCTGGGATTATCTGGGAGGCGACATCACCGGCGCCACGCTGGGGATCTTCGGGATGGGACGGATCGGCAAGGCGGTGGCGCGGCGGGCCGCCTCCTTCGGGATGCACGTGCGGTACGCCAGCCGCTCCCGCCTCTCCGCCGAGGAGGAGCGCACCCTGGGAGCGGAGTGGACGGAGTGGGAGAGGCTGCTCACCACCAGCGACATCCTCTCCCTGCACGCCCCACTCACCCCCGAGACCCACCACATCCTGGACCGCGCCGCGCTGCGGCGCATGAAGCCGGGGAGCTACCTGATCAACACCGCCCGCGGCGCGCTGGTGGACGAAGCCGCACTGGTGGACGCCCTCCGCGACGGTCCGCTCGCTGCGGCGGGGCTGGACGTGTACGAGCACGAGCCGGCGGTGCACCCCGGCCTGCTGGCCCTCCCCAACGTCGTCCTCCTCCCCCACATCGGCTCCGCCACGCGCGGCACCCGCACGGAAATGGCGATGCTCGCCGCCCGCAACGTGCACGCGGTGCTGGGTGGGCGCCCGCCGCTGACGCCGGTGAAAGGATGAGTGCGTGAGTGCGTGAGTGACTGTATGGCGGAACTGTCCTGCGGTCCCTTCATCTGTCCTCCTGAAGGAGCCGCATCGTCGAAGCAGGCGGTGCACTCCGCACCTCTGCGGCAACTGAAGGATCTAGCCGGCGAGGCAAGAGGCCCGGGCGCCAGGGCAGAGCTCTCCGCACGCGCAGTAGATCCTTCGCTCCGCGCCACAGCCCGGCGCACCGGAGAGAAC
>JBPCIT010000370.1:0-4391 GCA_051006015.1 Longimicrobiaceae bacterium | reverse complement strand
GTACTTGATCGCCCAGGCGACGCCGAGCGCGAGCGGCACCTGGCCGCCGACGATGCCGTGGCCGCCCAGGTAGTTGTGCTCCTTGCTGAACATGTGCATCGAGCCGCCCTTGCCCTTCGAGCAGCCGGTCGCCTTGCCGTACAGCTCGGCCATCACCGGACCCGGCTCGACCCCGGCCTGCAGCGCGTGCACGTGCTCGCGGTAGGCGGTCATCACGTAGTCGTCGGGGCGCAGCGCATGGATGGCGCCGATCGCCACCGCCTCCTGCCCGATGTAGAGGTGGCAGAAGCCGCCGATCTTGCCGAGCGCGTAGGCCTCGGCGACCTTCTCCTCGAAGCGCCGGCCGAGCAGCATGTCGTACATCATCCTGCGGAGCTTCTCGGGCTCGAGCCCCTGGAGACGCTCCTCGAGGCTCAGCTCGGGCTTCTCCGCCGCCTCCCACCCGGTGTCGCGCGGGGGCGGCTCGGTGGCGGCGCTGTCCTCCGCACCTTCCGGGGCACGCTGCTCGGTGTCTACCGCACCGTTCGTCCCCTCTTCGAGGTCTTCCGCGCCCTCGGGGGCACGCTTCTGTCTGGTCGTCGTTTCAGCCATGATCAGTCTCGGTTTGCGTTCCCGTTTCCGCCGGAGCGTCGAACGCATTCTCGTAAACGTCCCGGAGCGCGAGCGTGCAGCCGATGGAGTCGAGCTGGACGACGTCCTCCAGCTCCGTCAGCTCATTGAAGAGCCAGAACCGCTCTCCGTGCCGGGTATACCGCTCGATCCGCGGCTCCGCCTGCGCCACCAGCAGGTAATCCTGCAGCGAGGCGATGTTTCGGTAGTGCTCCCATTTGGTTCCGCGATCGTAGTCCGCCGTCGAAGGCGACAGCACCTCCACGATCACCGCCGGGTTGAGCATCCGGAGTCCCTGCCGGTCGGCGTCAGTCTGCAGCTCACCACATTGGACGACGAGATCCGGCGAGAAGTAGTTCGTCTCCCGGCGCGGTCGCGCGGCGGCAACGCGCAAACCCGGACAGTACACCCTGCACCCCTCATCGCGCAGCTGCGAGACGAGCGAGCCGGTGAGATTCGCGAGGATCAGGCTGTGCCTCGGCGACGTGGCGGTAATCTCGATGATGCGACCATCGAGGTACTCGTTGCGGCTATCCGACTCCCAGTCGTACGCCAGGTACTCTTCCGGAGTGACGAAGGTAGCGGTATCAGGCCGTGTTGCCATGATCAGCGATCCACTCACAGACTCCCCAGCTGCACCAGCCGCGGCTGCACGGGGATGGAGGCGTAGGCGCGCCGCGCTTCCTCCTCCGCGGGGTCGATCTGTGCGCCGTCGCTCAGATCGGCGTCGAGGATCTCGGTGATGGCGCCCGGCCCGCCCGCCTCCACCTCGCGCGCCTGCTCCTTCGCGTGATAGGAGGAGCGCACCAGAGGGCCGGACTCGACGTGCCGGAAGCCCAGCTCGCGCTCGCCGATCTCCTTCCAGCGCCGGAACTCGTCGGGGTGCACCCAGCGGTCGAGCGGGATGTGGTGCTGCGAGGGGCGCAGGTACTGACCCAGGGTGAGGATGTCCACCGCCGCCTCGCGCAGGTCGCGCATCGTGCGGTAGATCTCCTCCTCCGTCTCGCCCATCCCCAGGATGATGGCGCTCTTGGTGAGCTGCTCGGGGTTCATCCGCTTGACCGCGCCGAGCAGCGAGATGCTGCGCCAGTAGCGGCCGCCGGGGCGGATGGCGCGCATCATCCGCTCGACGGTATCGACGTTGTGCGCCAGGATCTCGGGGCGCGCCTCGACCACCAGCCGCAGCGCCTCCTCGTTGCCCTTGAAGTCGGGGATCAGCACCTCGACGGAGCAGCCGGGCACCCGCTCGTGGATCTGCCGGATGGTCTCGGCGTAGATGCTCGCGCCGCCGTCCTTCAGCTCGTCGCGGTTCACCGAGGTGATGACCGCGTGCTCGAGCCCCATCGTCACCACGCTGTCGGCGACGCGGCGCGGCTCGTCCCAGTCCAGCTCCGTGGGCATACCGTGCGCGACCGCGCAGTACTTGCAGGCGCGGGTGCAGACGTCGCCCAGGATCATGAAGGTGGCGGTGCCGCTCTCCCAGCACTCGCCGATGTTGGGGCAGTGCGCCTCCTCGCAGACGGTGTGCAGCCCCTGGCTGCGCATCAGCTGCTGCAGGCGCAGGTAATTGGGGCCGCCCGGGGCACGCACCTTGAGCCACTCGGGCTTGCGGGCGCGGATGGGGATGACCTCCTGCCCCTGCTGCAGGTGGAGCGTCGGCTTGCCCTTGCTCTTGACGATCCCGTTGTCCTTGCCCTCGGGCGCGTAGCCGTAGGGAGCGGCGGGATCCGAATGCGCGGTGGTCGCGCTCATTCCTCGTCTCCAGTCGGGGGCGTCAACCCCCTGGTTCTAAAGCGGCGCCGCAGCTCCCGACTGATTGCGAGCACGCCAGCCAGCGGGGGGTGCTGCGCCGCAAGAAGGATTCCGTAGATGTTGTCTGTACAGGCGAATTTACCCGCCGCGCGGCACGAAAGCAACGCCGAGCCCGGCTACCGGCAAGGGTGTCCCGCCACGATACGGTCTGCGTGGCCGGCAGGCGGGTCTGTCAGAAACAGATCCGCCGGCCCGTTTGCAGGCTACGCTACCGTTCACCGCACCGGGAGGCTCACTTGCTGACTTCTTCCTACCATCCTTCGCGTCGCGGCTGGCCGGGTCGCGGCACCCTTCTGCTCGGTGTGGCGTCGCTGCTCTCCGCCTGCGCGGAGCTGCCGACGCTGAACGAGCGGTCCGAGGTGGCGCTTCATGTCGAGGGCCTCTCGATGAATCCCCTGCTCTTCCAGCAGACGGGCGCGTTGCAGATCACCGTCAGTGGTCAGCCGGAGGACGCAGCGGGGGCGGCCGCCGCCGTCCCGGTGGTCGTGTACACGGACCGCGGAGAGCGCGAGACGCTGCTGCTGCTGCCGCTATGGGAGCACACCGCCGGATCGCTCATCGTCACCATGCAGGAGGGCTCCCACGTCGCGGAGCTGCGGCCGCGCCTGGAGAGCGTCTCCGCGCGCTACACCTCCCTCGGCTTCTTCGGGGAGTGGGCAGCGCTTCAGATCTTCGAGATGAATGTGCACGCCGCCATCCAGCGGATCCGACGCTGGCCGGGGGTGAAGTCGGTCGAGCGCAACCAGCTCGTGAGGTTCGACGGCTTCGACGGCATCGGCGACGGCACTCCGCGAGGTGACAGCTTCGTGGGCGCCCTGCCGCTGGAGGAAGGGGAGGTGCGGGCAGGCGACGGGCGGGTGCAGGCGCGCCTCGGCGACCTGCTCACGGTCGAGTACCGGCATCCGGACGGCACGCTCTACTCGCGGTCGCTGCGGCTGCAGGTGCCCGATCAGCCGGAGGTTCCGCGCTTCCTCCCGCTGCTCGGCGAGGCGATCGAGGCGGCGCTGTACGATCCCGCCACCCCGCAGTCGGCGCGGCCGCCCCTGCTGATCGACGCGGAGTCGTTCGCTGTCGCGGCCTGGCAGGCGTCCGGGAGCACGCTCGCTCCCGCGGCCGTTGTCGCTGATCTGCAGCGCGAGCACCGGCTCGTCGGGCGGCAGGAGGCGGAGCGCTGCCGGCTCTCGGTGGCACCACGCGACTGCTCCGCGCTGGCGGAGGGCACGTTCCTCTACGTCAGCAGCATCTACCGCACGCCCTTCTCCTACGAGGTCGTGGCCGCGTACCGCCCGCCCGACGCGCCGGCCGCTTGCCTGCGGCAGAGCGCGTTCAATCTGGCATTCACAGAGGGTCGCTGGTTGCTGCAGGATCAGCGGCACCTCTTCGGCTGCTGAGGCAGACTCTGCCCCTGGTCCCTTCTTCTCAGAGCAGCCAGTTGCGCAGCCGCAGAATCGTGCTGGCGAGGAAGCCGCGCGGCAGCAGACGGCCGGCATAGGTTGCCAGGTAGTTCGGGGCACCCGGCACCTCGTAGCTCCGTCCCTTCTCGAGCGCGCGCAATCCCGCCGCGACGACCTTGTCGGCGGGGAGGATGCCGGGCATGCGCGTGCTGACGTTGCTGGTGCCGGCGACCTGCTGGAACTCGGTGGGGCTGCGGCCGGGACAGAGGGCAACCACGCGCACTCCCACCTTCCGGTTCTCCGCCCAGAGCGCCTCGGAGAGGTAGAGGGCGAAGGCCTTGCTGGCCGAGTAGGTGGCCATCGTGGGGATGGGCTGGAAGCTCTGCAGCGAGGCCACGTTGATGATCCCGCCCTCGCCCCGCGCACGCATCCCGGGGAGCGCCAGATGTGCCAGCTCGAGCAGCGCGATGCAGTTGAGCTGCACCATCTCGACCAGCCGCTCGCGCGCGACGGTGTGGAAGGCGCCGCGCACGCCGAAGCCGGCGTTGTTGACCAGCAGGTGGATCTCCCGCCCGC
>JBPCIT010000369.1:0-15584 GCA_051006015.1 Longimicrobiaceae bacterium | reverse complement strand
CGGGGTCTCCAGCAGCGGGCGCAGACGCTCCCACTGCGCATCGCTCAGGTCGGTGCTAGAGCGTTGTCGTTTCATGACCAACGCATACACACCACCCTCCGTTAGGTTTCTCGACAGCCTCTAAGCTACAGCGCGATCAAAGAACTTCAGGACACGATCAAGAGCATTGTCACGCCGGTCGGTCAGGAACACCTCAATGAAGTCACCAATCCGCTCCACGGCATCTTCACTCTCGTCGCCAGCGCGACCTCCGGCAATATCTTCGGTGTGATCGAAGGTCTACAGGCGCTGCGGCCAACGATTCGCGAGTTTACGGGGTCGGTAAAGAATCTCCTCGCAGCGGGAACGAACCGTGACAATGTTCGACGTCTCCAGCGCCAAATCGGTAGCAGAAGCAGTCCTGAGGACTACCTAGTGGACTTTTACAAACGCTCAAGTCCGCTGCTGCGAAGCATGCAGGCAGAGATAGACACCTTCGTCACTCACATGCAGGCACTAACCGCCCTTCAGGAGCGTCAGTCCTTACTTGCTATCGAGACAGAGCGTCGACTCGGCGACCTACTGACATACGCTCGGATGGACGGCAGCCCTCGCGGAGTAGACGCCTTCCGCATCGAGGTGAAGAATACTCCAGCTGGCCAGCTTGGGCCTCTCGTGAGCCAGTTCAGTAGTGCTCTACACACTCGCATACAGAATGCAACAGCCAGCAATATTCCATTACCGACTGTAAACCTCGAACGGAGTCAACTGAACAATTTACTTAGCCCGTACTCCAGCCTCCACAGGCTGTGGACTCAGCTCGACCTTGACCGCCGTGACTACCTACACACTCAGGTGCGGTATCTCTGCCGACTTCCGGACCCTCCTGGCGCTAGCGCCACAGTTGAACAGCAGTGGCAACAAAAGGCGCATACAGCCGCTGTCGCGATGCGGCGCGCAGAGCTAGAGTTCCATCGTGCTAGGCTTGGAGCACCGCCTCAATCGCTCCGTCCCACAACATGTACCCGCGCGCCGGAGCTGATTGCTAATGATCCGCTCTGACGAAGAATTCAGAGGCCGGGAGAAGAAGCAACGCAGCTTCGGGATGACACAACTCACCAGCATCTGTGTACCCGAGAGTGAGTGGAGCGCTGTGATACCGGCGGAGGACCGGCTCGTGTTCGCTTCTGGGATAGTGGCATCCCAGAAGCGAACAGCCACGCCTCGAACCGCCCGCGCCTGACAAGGCGTAACTCGTTGCACGGCAAACGGGTGGCGGGACTTCGTCGCCTGGCATGAGGCTTCCCCTGTAGCGTGCGGCTCGCGATTGCATCGCCGGCTCAGGCTGCCCACGGACGCACCCGTTCCGGATGGGCGGCGGCACTCTCCAAGGGATAGGCTCGACACATTCATGGAAACGCTGCTGCAGGACCTCCGCTACGCCGCACGCTCGCTGCGCAAGAACCCCGGCTTCGCCGCGGTTGCCATTCTCACGCTGGCGCTGGGGATCGGCGCGGGCACGGCGATGTTCACCCTGGTCAATTCCGTGCTGCTCCGCGCGCTGGAGTTTCGCGAGCCGGAGCGGCTGGTGATGCTCTGGGAGCGGAACCCGAGCGGCAACGAGGAGAACGTCGTCTCCCCCGCGAACTTCTTCGACTGGCGGGAGCAGGCGGAGAGCTTCACGGAGCTGGCCGCCACCTTCGACCGGCCCCTCAACCTGACGGGCGGTGGGGACCCCGCGCAGGTGCTGACGAGGCTGACCACCGCCAACTTCTTCTCGGTGCTTGGGGCGAGCGCACGGCTCGGCCGCACCTACCTTGCGGGCGAGGATGCCGAAGACATCGCGGTGCTCAGCCACCGCATCTGGCAGCGGCGCTTCGGCGGCGACCCCGCGGTGATCGGGCGTACAATTGACATCAACGGCCAGCCGCTGACGGTCGTCGGAGTGATGCCGGCGGAATTCCGCTCGGTGGGCATGAAGCCGGAGATCTGGGTACCGATCCAGCTGAACGAAGAAGGGAGGGGGCGCTTCCTGCAGGTGGTGGGGCGGCTGCGCCCCGGCGCCACGGTCGAGCAGGCGCGGACGGAGATGACCACCATCGGACGCCGACTCTCGGAAGCGTATCCGGATGCCAACACCGGCTGGGGCGTCAACGTGGTGCCGATGCACGAGCAGGTGACCGGCGACGTGCGGCCGGCGCTGCTGGTGCTGCTCGGCGCGGTCGGGCTGCTGCTGCTGATCGCCTGCGCCAACGTGGCCAACCTGCTCCTCGGCCGTGCCGCCGCCCGCCGCAAGGAGATGGCGGTCCGCCTCTCGCTCGGCGCGACGCGCCCCCGGCTGATCCGCCAGACCCTGACCGAGAGCCTTCTGCTGGCGGGCGTGGCGGGCGTTCTCGGGCTGGTGCTGGCGACTTGGGGCACGGCGGCGCTGGTGCGTCTGCTGCCTGCCGACCTCGCGCTGCCGCGCCTGGATGAGGTGGCGGTGGACGGGCGCGTGCTGGGCTTTGCGCTCGCCGTCTCGCTGCTCACCGGCGTCCTCTTCGGAATCGCCCCCGCGCTCTTTGCCTCGGCAGTGAATCTCGCGCAGACGCTGCGGGAGGCGACGCGCGGCTCGACCGCCGGGCGAAGCGGGTTCCGCAAGGCGCTCGTGGTCGTCGAGGTCGCCCTCGCGGTGGTCCTGCTCGTGGGCGCGGGACTGCTCGGCCGCAGCCTTCAGAGGCTGCTGGAGGTGGATCCGGGGATGCGCACGGAGCAGGTGCTGACGATGCGGCTGACGCTCGCCGGCACGCAGTACGGGGAGCAGACGGCGCTGCGGAACTTCATGGGCGAGCTGATCCCTCGGCTGGAGGTCCTCCCCGGTGCACAATCCGTGGGCGCCGTGACCTACCTGCCCCTCACCGGCGAGTGGATCGGGCACTCCTTCTTCCGGGCGGATCGCCCCCTCCCCGGCCCGGGCGAGGACCTCTCCACCCACATCCGCGTGATCGTGGGCGACTACTTCCACGCGCTCGGGATTCCGCTGCTGCAGGGCCGTACCTTCGACACGCGCGACGATGAGAACGCTCCCCCCGTCTTCGTCGTCAATGAGCAGCTGGCACGGCGCTACTTCCCGGGCGAGGACCCCATCGGCAAGCGCGTCAGCTTCGAGTGGGGCGACACCATCACGGGTGAGATCGTCGGCGTGGTCGGCAGCATTCGGGAGCAGGGCCCGACGGAGGAGCCCTCCCCGGCGATCTACCGCCCCTACGCGCAGATGCCGATGCAGCAGATGAGCGTGGTGGTCCGCTCGGCCGGGGAGCCGCTGGCGCTCGCCTCCGCGGCGACCGCGGCGGTGCGGGAGATCGATCCGAACCAGCCGGTCGCGGAGATCCGCAGCATGGAGCAGGTGGTCTCCAACCTCGTAGCCCGGCCGCGCTTCAACCTCTACCTGCTCGGCGGCTTCGCGGGCATGGCGCTGCTGCTCGCGGCGCTCGGCCTCTACGGCATCGTCTCCTACAATGTCACGCAGCGCAGCCAGGAGATCGGCGTGCGGGTCGCGCTGGGCGCACAGAACAGCGACGTGATCCAGCTCATCCTGCGGCAAGGGATGGGATTGACGGTGATGGGGCTCCTGATCGGGCTGGCGGCCGCGCTCGCCGCGACACGGGTGATGGCGAGCCTGCTCTTCGGCGTCGGCGTGACCGACCCGCTGACGCTGGTGGGGGTCTCCGCCTTTCTCGCCGTGGTGGCGCTGCTGGCCACCTACCTCCCCGCGCGCCGCGCGTCGCGGATGGACCCTATGGTCGCGCTGCGAGCCGAGTAGGGCCCTCACCCCCTAACCCCCTCTCCCACAAGGGGAGAGGGGGAACTGTTCCGAGTGGAACAGACGCTCCGGTGGTTCGCCCCAAGTAACCCCTCTCCCAGAATTGGGAGAGGGGTGCGAGCTTCAGCGAGCGGGGTGAGGGCCGGAAGGGGAGGCCGTCCCGACGCTGACCACCAGGAGGAGTCTCGATGGACACCCTGCTCCAGGATCTGCGCTACGCCGTACGACAGCTCCGCCGCAGCCCGGGCTTCGCTTTGGTGGCGGTGCTCACGCTGGCGCTGGGGATCCGTGCGAATACCGCCATCTTCAGCGTGGTCAGCGCGGTTCTCCTTCGCCCGCTCGGATTTCGCGAGCGCGAGCGGCTGGTGATGCTCCAGGCAAGGAGATCCCGCACCGCTCGCGCCTGACCGCAAGCAGTCTCCCGCCATTCTCCCCACGCTTGTTGCCCGCGCATCATTCGGCTATTGTTCCTGGTCCCGCTTGCGTCACCGCGCCGCGCTGGTTGATCTCATGACCCTGCCCCCTCCCGCCGCTGCCCCGGCTCCTCGTACGGGCACCGATGCCGATACATTGCACCGCGCTCCCGATGACGCCCGGGTGAGGGACCGCGCCGCGAGGAAGCGCCATCGTTTCCCGATATTCCGGATGTTCGCCCAGCCTCGGGCCGTTCGTCCGTCGCCCCGGATTGCGCCGCCAAGCCGGCACGGGCCGGAGCCCAAAGGCGAGCCGTCCCGAGCGGATGCCAGGCATGTGTGGGTGCTGCAGCTCGCCTCCCGCGCCGCCGCCGCAGTCATTCTCATCGGCGGTGCGCTGGTCCTGCTGGGATGGCAGCTCGGCGACCGGGCGTTGCAGGCGGTCGGTCCCGCCGACGTGGTGATGAACCCGCTCTCCGCGCTCCTCTTCGTGCTCACCGGGTCCGTGCTGCTGCTCGACGGTCGCGATCGCTTGCGGGGGCTGCCGCGCGTCTGGGGCGCGGCGTGTGGTCTGGTCGTCGCCCTCTGCGGGAGCCTGGTCCTGATGCGCACCGTGGCGGGGTGGCAGGTCGGAGTGGACGATCTGCTCTTCCGCGAGAAGGTGCTCAGCGTCAGTCCCCCGGATTGGATGGCGGAGAACGCGGCGCTGAACTTCCTCCTCCTCGGCCTCGCGCTGCTGTCGCGACGCGTTCGCGCAGGCAGCGGATGGAGCCCGGCACACTGGCTCGTGGTGCCCGCGGCGCTGATGTCGTTGCTGGTGGTGATCGGATACCTCTACGACGCGGCTGGATTCATCACCTTCCAGCTGCAGCTCCCGATGGCGCTGAACACGGCGCTCTTCTTCCTCGCCGCCTGCTTCGCTCTGGTCGCCGCCCACCCGAACGAGGGGGTGATGGCCCTCTTCGTGAGCGACAGCGCCGGAGGAAAGATCACCCGCCGCCTCCTGCCGGCGCTGCTGCTCGTGCCGCTGGTGCTGGGGACTCTCATCAACCTCGCCATGCGCGCCGGCTGGTACGGGCCGACGGTGGGGCTCGCGCTGCTCACACTCGCCACCATCGTCCTCTCCGTGCTGCTCACCGTCACGACCGCCGGCGCGCTGCACCGCAGCGACCTGGCGCTACGGCGGAGCGAGGAGCACTTCCGCGCGCTGATCGAGAACGGCAGCGACTACATCATGATCATCGGCCAGGACGGGGCGATCAGCTACGCCAGCCCGTCGGTCGAAAGGATCCTCGGGTACAAGCCGGAAGAGGTGCTGGGGAACAAGCCGGACGGCATCCTCCATCCGGACGACCTCCCGAAGGTGTACGAGGCGATGGGGGTGATCTTCGGCAAGCCGGGCGAGGTGGTGCGGCTCGAGTTCCGGATCCGGCACAGGGACGGGAGCTGGCGCGTCTTCGAGAGCTTCGGCCGCACCCTGCGCGTCGATTCGGTGGAGGCCGGCGCGGTCGCCAATGCGCGCGACATCACCGACCGGAAGGCGGCGGAGGTCGCCCTGCAGCAGGCGAAGGAGGAGGCGGAGCGGGCGAACGGCGCGAAGTCCGAGTTCCTGTCGCGGATGAGCCACGAGCTGCGCACCCCGATGAACGCGATCCTCGGCTTCGCGCAGCTGCTCGAGCGGAAGGGTCTCCCACCCGATCAGGAGAAGCAGCTGGGGCACATCCTGATGGGGGGCAAGCACCTGCTCCGGCTGATCAACGAGGTGCTCGACCTCTCCCGGATCGAGTCGGGTCGTCTGGCACTCTCGTGCGAGGCGGTGGCGGTGAACGGGGTGATTCGCGAATCGATGGACCTCGTCCGCCCGCTCGCCAACGAGCTGGGCAACGAGCTGCTGGTCGAGGAGGCGGCGGATGCGCAGACCTTTGCATCGGCTGACCGGCAGCGGCTGTCGCAGGTGCTGATCAACCTCCTCTCCAACGCGATCAAGTATAACCGCGCCGGGGGCCAGGTGCGGATCCGGACCGAAACGTCGGAAACTGGTGTGACGATCCGGGTGAAGGACTACGGGCGCGGGATCGCGGAGGACCGGCTCGATCAGCTCTTCACCCCCTTCGCCCGCCTCGGCGCCGAGCAGACGGAGACCGAGGGCACAGGACTGGGGCTGGCGCTCTCGCGGCGGCTCGCGGAAGCCATGGGCGGGCAGCTGGTGCTGGAGGAGACCGGCCCGAAGGGCAGCACCTTCCGCCTCGATCTGCGCCTTGCGTCCGGCCCGCTGCTGGCCCCGCGCCCGGCCGGCGGTATGGCGAACGACGCCTCCGACGACACGAGCACTGCCGCCACGATTCTCTACATCGAGGACAACCTCACGAACCTCAGCCTGGTGGAGGCCATCCTCGAGTCGAAGCCGTGCTGGAAGACGATCTCGGCGATGCGGGGTGAAGCGGGGCTCGAGCTGGCCAGGGAGAAGAAGCCGGACCTGATCCTGCTCGACCTCCATCTGCCCGACCTGCCGGGCGACGAGGTGCTGGATCGGCTCCGCGCCGATCCGGCGACGGCGGAGATCCCGGTCGTCATCATCAGCGCGGACGCCACAGGCGCCTCCCAGGCCCGCCTCCGCGCGGCCGGCGCCAGCGACTATCTGACGAAGCCGCTGGACCTCGACCAGTTCCTGGCGACGGTGGAGCGGTTTCTTCCGGCTGACCTGGCGGGGTCTATAGCGCACAACGCCCCGGCGGAGAGTGCTATCCGGACGGGTTCGGAGTGAGAGGCGCCGCTTAGGGACCCCTCTCCCCCGGCCCCTCTCCCACAAGGGGGGAGGGGAGCACTGCACATCCTGCCGTACCACCAGCCATGAGGTTGGGCAGGATCGAGTTCCCCCTCTCCCAGAATTGGGAGAGGGGGTTAGGGGGTGAGGGCGTCCCCCGCCACCTCTACCCTCCCGCTCCATCGGCTCTCCATCACGCCTCTTCCAGCTCCTCGCCAGCTCGCGAAGCGGCCCGTGGTCGCTTCCGGGATGGCGGCATCGCTTCCCGCTCACTCCTGCCTGAGCGGCCCTGCCGGCTCGATCGCCGTCACTCGCCGGGCGGGTACGTAGCAGGCCACCAGCGCCACGAGCGCAAGCCCGCCGGCGGCGAGGGTGAGCGGGTCGAAGGGAGACACACCGACGAGCAGCCCGCGGAGCGCCTGTGCCGAGAGGTAGATTCCCGGGACGCCGAGGAGCAGCCCGAGCAGAATCAGCCTCGCGCCCTCGCCGACGACCAGCCGCACCACCCGGGAATGATCCGCGCCGGGGGCGAGGCGGACGGCGATCTCGTGGCGCCGCCGGGTCACGGATCCTGCGACCACGCCAAAGAGCCCCATCGCGGCGAGGAGCAGCGCGCCGAGGGAGAAGCCTCCGATGAGGACCGCGCTCAGCCGCTGCTGACTGAGCGACTCGGCCACCACCCGGTCGATGGACTGGAGGTCGGAGATGGCGAGCTCCGGATCGACCCGTCGTACCGCGGCCGGCACGTCCGGAATCAACCCCTCGGGGGAGCGGTCCGTCCGCAGTACCCAGGCGAGCGTGCGGATCGTGCGCTGCTCATTGCGGAGGTAGACCTGCGGGCGATCGTCCTGGTGTACGTTGTAGAGGCGCGCGTGCTCGACGACGCCGATCACCGTCAGCGAATCGCCGCCGCGCAGCAGCGTGGCGCCGAGCGGACTGCCCGTGGGAAAGAAGCGGGTCGCCAGCGTCCGGTCGATGATCGCCTCGTACCGGGCCGACAAACGACCCGGCATACGACTGCGACCGTCCTGCCGGACGGAGGTGACTGGGGAACACAGTGCGGCACTGAGGCTGCCCTCGCTCCGGCCGGGGGATTTCGGTCACAGGTCCGAGCCCATCGACGCTGCGTTGCCCGCGCACCGCGCGAAGAGTAAGATGCGACGAGGTACCCAAGCCGAGACTCCTGCCAGCGCTGAGGGAAACTGCCATGCGTACGCGTTCCTGTTCTATGAAGCAGCGGCGATCCTTCCCCACGCCGTTCGCCGCTCTCCTCTTCCTGGCGCAGGCGGCCTGCGGCCAGGGATCGCCGGCTCCCGCGCCACGAACAGCCGCGGTCCAGCAGGCGATAGGCGGGTCCGCGGTGGTCGCCTTCGTCGATGTCAACGTCGTTCCGATGGATCGCGAGCGGGTGCTCGAGCGCCAGACGGTGATCGTGCAGGATGGGCGGATCACCGCCGTCGGCCCTGCTGGTCAGACGCAGGTGCCTGCCGGCGCTCTGCGAGTCGAGGGAGGCGGTCGCTATCTGATGCCGGGGCTTGCGGAGATGCACGGGCACATCCCGGGGTCGGACAACCCGCGCTATGCGGAGAACACCCTCTTCCTGTACATCTCCAACGGGGTGACCACGGTGCGCGGCATGGCGGGTGACCCCTACCACCTGGAGCTGCGCGATCGTGTGGCGCGCGGCGAGCTGATCGGGCCGACCATCGCGGCCGCCGGCCCAGGCTTCGGCGGCCACAATGCGTCCACGCCCGAGGCGGCGGAGCGCCTGGTTCGCGAGCAGCATGCGGCCGGATACGATCTGCTGAAGGTGTGGGAGTTCCCCAGGGAGGCGTACGACCGGATGGCGAGCACGGCACACGAGGTGGGAATTCCCTTCGCCGGACACATCCCCTCCGCCGTCCCGCTCGAGCGGGCGCTGGAGGCACGGCAGGCATCGATCGACCACCTCGACCGCTACGTCGAGTTCCTCGTGCGCGACGGGGCCACCACCCAGGGCCGCGAGGCCGGGTTCTTCGGGAGCGGTCTTGTCGATCTCGTCGATCCGGGCAAGATCCCCACCGCCGTCGCGAGGACGCGCGAGGCCGGCGTCTGGAACGTCCCCACGCTTAGCCTGGTCGAGAACCTGGCGATGCCGGAGTCGCCCGAGCAGATGGCGCAGCGGCCGGAGATGCGCTACATGCCGGCCGAGGTGCTCGAGGGATGGGTCCGCGCGAAGCACGACTTCCAGGCGAGACCCTACTTCCAGCCAGCGGCGGCGCAGCGCCTCGTCGAGATCCGCCGGCAGCTCACCAGGGCGCTACACGACGGCGGCGCGCCGCTCGCGCTCGGGTCGGACGCACCGCAGTTCTTCAACGTGCCGGGCTTCTCCATCCACCCTGAGATGGAGATGATGGTCGCGTCCGGGCTCACGCCGTACCAGGTGCTGGTGACGGGAACCCGAAATCCCGCGCTCTACTTCGAGACGCCGGAGGAGTTCGGCACCGTCGAGGTCGGCCGCCGCGCAGACCTGATCCTGCTCGACGCGAACCCGCTGGAGAACATCGCCAACGTGGAGCGCCGGGCGGGCGTGATGGTGCGCGGCCGGTGGCTGCCGGAGAGCGAGATCCAGCAGCGGCTGGGGGTGATCGCGGCCGAGGTTCGCCAGCCGCCGAGCTGAGGCGTATTCGGCCGGAGTACAGCTCTCAACGTTTCAGCGATTGCGGCTCGATGCGCTGCGCCCGCATCTCGCCACCGTCCACCTACCCGAAGAGCTTGACCGCCGGCGGTGTGTCCGCCCGTGGGATCAGTGCATCCCAGAAGCGGACACCCGCCAGGGGCGGCCGCAGCCCCTGAACGGGCCTAACTCGTTACGCCGCAACGCGCGGCGTAGCGTCCCCGCCTGGCATGGAGCTTTCCTTGTAACCGGCGCGATTCGCTCGAATTGCCGCGTCCGGCTCTCCGGGGCGCACCCGCTCCGGGGTGGCGGCAGCACTCTCCCACCGAGGCGTCTGGCGCATCCATGGGAACGCTTCTTCAGGACCTCCGCTATTCCGCGCGCGGGCTGAGCAAGGCGCCCGGTTTCACCGCGCTGGTGGTGCTCACGCTGGCGCTGGGGATCGGCGCGAACACCGCGATCTTCAGCGTCGTCAACGCTCTGCTGCTGCGGCCGCTGCCCTACGCGGAGGCCGACCGGCTGGTGCGGCTCTTTCAGACCTTTCCTACGCCCGATGGGCGGGGGACGGGCAGTGTCTCCCCCCCCAATTTCCGCGACTGGCGGGAGCAGAATCGCTCCTTCGAGGAGCTGACCGCCTACACGGGCGGCAACGTGAATTTGCAGGGTGTCGATACGCCCGAGCGGCTCTCCTCGGTGGCGGCGACGGCCAACCTCTTCAGCGTGCTGGGGGTGCAGCCACAGCTCGGGCGCGGCTTCGCTGCGGGAGAGGACGAGCTGGGTGTGGCGCCGGTGGTGGTGCTCTCGGATGGCCTCTGGCGGCGCCGCTTCGGTGCGGATCCGGCGTTGATCGGGCAGACGATCCTGCTCGATGGACAGCAGCACACGGTGATCGGCGTGATGCCGCCCGACTTCCGCTTCCCTGCCGGATCCGGGCGCACGGAGGTGTGGGTTCCGCTGCAGCTCCCGCCGCAGGCGCTCGAGTCGCGCGGCTCCAACTGGATGACGGTGATGGGGCGGCTCCGTCCCGGCGTGAGCCTCGAGGCCGCGCAGGCGGAGATGAGCGGCATCGCCAGGCGGCTGGAGGAGCAGTACCCTGAGATCCAGGAGGGACGCGGGGTGCTGCTGCGACCGGTGCGTGAGGTGGTGATCGGCGACGTGCGCCCCAGGCTGCTGATGCTGCTGGGCGCCGCGGGCTTCGTGCTGCTGATCGCCTGCGCCAACGCGGCCAACCTGCTGCTCGCCCGCTCGACCGCGCGGCGCCGCGAGATCGCGGTGCGCACCGCGCTGGGCGCCACGCGCGGCCGGGTGGTGCAGCAGTTCCTGGCCGAGGCGTTGCTGCTCGCGCTCGGCGGCGCGGTGGTCGGGCTGCTGCTCGCCCGGCAGACGGTGGCGGCCGTGGTGGCGCTGGCGGGCCAGAGTCTGCCGCGTGCCGGCGAGATCTCGTTCGATGCCGGCGTGTTCGCCTTTCTGCTGCTCGCGACGCTGGTGAGTGCCGTCGCATTCGGGCTGGTGCCCGCGCTGCGCGCTACGGGCGCGCGGCTGCACGAGGACCTCAAGGAGGGCGGCGTCAAGGCGAGCGGCGGCCGCGGCGGGGTGCGCTTCCGCGGCGCCTTGGTGGTCGCGCAGATCGCGCTCTCGCTGGTGCTGCTGGTCGGCGCCGGGCTGCTGATGCGCACCTTCGGCGCACTGCTCGGCACCGAGACGGGAATGCAGACGGACAACGTGCTGACCATGAGCATCGCCATCCCGCCGCAGCGCTACCCGGAGGGCGACATGGTCGAGCGCTTCCATGCGCAGGTGCGCGAGCGGGTCCAGGCGCTCCCCGGCGTACGGGCGGCGGGATGGACCTCGAATCTTCCGCTGCAGAGCTGGGGCATGAACGGCTGGTTCGAGATCCCGGGCAGACCCGAGCCGGTCAATTCCTCCGAGCAGCCCTTCGCCGAGTTCCGCCTGGTGAGCCCCGGGTACTTCGCCGCACTTGGCATCCCGGTGGTACGCGGGCGCGACCTCTCGCCTCAGGACGGGCCGGAATCGCCCGTCGTGCTGATCAACCGCACCCTCTCCGACCGCTACTTCCCGAATGAGGATCCGGTCGGCCGGCGCATCGTGCTGAACAACGTCGAGCTGGAGATCGTCGGCGTGATGGCCGACGTTCGCCAGGCCGAGCTGGCGCTCGCTCCGCTGGGGGAGCTGTATCTCCCGTACGACGTCTTCGCCGGCCAGTTCGGGCTCCCCAGCTACACGCTGGTGGTGAGCACCCAGGTGCCGCCGACCACCCTCACCGGCGCCGTCCGCGGGGCGATCCGCTCCGTGGACCCGGAACAGCCCGTCTACAACGTGCAGACGATGCAGCAGGTGGTGCGGGGCTCGATCTCGGATCGCCAGCTCTACCTCTGGCTGCTCGGCACCTTCGCGGGAATCGCGCTGCTGCTGGCGGCGGCCGGGATCTACGGAGTGATCTCCCACTCGGTTACCCAGCGCACCCGTGAGATCGGGATCCGCATGGCGCTCGGAGCGGGGGCGGGCACCGTACTGGGTCTGGTGGTGCGGCACGGGGCGACGCTCGCGCTGCTGGGGCTGGTGATCGGCGTCTCCGCGGCGTTCGCGCTCACCCGGCTGCTTCAGGGACTGCTCTACGGGGTGAGCGCCACGGACCCGCTGACCTTCGCCGCCGTCGGCGTCCTGCTGACCTCCGTCGCGATGCTCGCCAGCTATCTCCCCGCGCGCCGTGCCACGCGGGTGGATCCGATGATCGCGCTGCGCGCGGAATGATCAGGCCTGGCGGGCGCCCAGACACCCGCCGTAGCCACGCCCTCTCACACGGAATCGACATGCGAAAGTTCTACTTGCTCCTCCTCTTCGCGCTCTGTGCGCCGGCCGCCGCGCAGGCGCAGACCGCCGCTGACACGGCCGCGATCCGCGGCGCGGCGCTCGACTACATCGAGGGCTGGTACACGGGCGACGCTGCGCGAATGGAGCGCGCGCTGCACCCGGAGCTCGCGAAGCGAATCGTCGGGACCAATGCGCAGAGCCGGCGCAGCAGGGTCGAGCACATGACCGCTGCCGAGCTGGTGCAGGGCACGCGCGGCGGTGGCGGCCGCAACACCCCGGCGGGGCAGCAGCGCAAGGAGGTGCGAATTCTCGACATCTTCGGCAACGCCGCCAGCGTCCGGATCGACGCCGCGAGGTGGGTGGATTACCTCCATCTCGGCAAGGTCGATGGCGAGTGGAAGATCATCAACGTCCTCTGGGAGATGCGCGCCGCCTCCCGCTGACCGCGGTCTCCGCTCCTCGCAACCCACGGCCTATGAACACGCTGCTCCAGGATCTCCGTTACGCGCTGCGCCAGCTCGGGCGCGGCCCGGGCTTCGCCGCGGTGGTGGTGGTCACGCTGGCGCTAGGGATCGGCGCGAACGCTGCGATCTTCTCCCTCTTCGAGCAGGTGCTGCTGCGTCCGCTCCCCGTCCACGAGCCCGAGCGGCTGGTGAACCTGGGGGCTCCCGGTCCGAAGACGGGCAACACCTCCTGCAATCAGGCCGGAGAGTGCGACCAGATCTTCAGCTATCCCATGTTTCGCGACCTGGAGGCGGCGCAGCAGTCCCTCACCGGCCTGGCGGCCCACCGGCACTTCGGCGCGAACCTGGCGACCCGGAACCAGACATTCAGCGGGGGCGCCACGCTCGTCTCGGGGTCCTACTTCCCCGTCCTCGGGCTGCAGCCGGCGCTGGGGCGGCTCCTCGGTCCGGAGGACGACCGGACCGTCGGGGCCCACCCGGTGGCGGTGCTGAGCTACCGGTTCTGGGAGACGCGTCTCGGCGCGGATCCGGCGGTGCTCGACCAGACCCTCCTCGTCAACGGCCACCCGATGACCGTCGTCGGGGTGGCGCCGCGCAGATTCGAGGGAACGACGCTGGGACAGCTGCCGGACGTGTTCGTGCCGCTCACGATGCGCGGCAGCGTCAATCCCGACATCACGAACCCCGGCTTCGACGATCGGCGCTCGTACTGGGTTTACCTCTTCGGCCGCTTGAGGCCCGGCGTCTCGCTCGAGCAGGCACAGGAGGGGCTGAACGCGATCTACCGCCCCATCATCAACGAGGTAGAGGCGCCGCTCCACACAGGGATGGGCGAGCAGACGATGGCGCGCTTCCGGGCGAGGGAGGTCACCCTCGCGGAGGGATGGCGCGGCCAGAGCTCCTTCCACGGCGACGCGCGCACGCCTCTGCTCCTGCTCCTGGGGATCACCGGGATCGTCCTCCTGATCGCCTGCGCCAACATCGCCAACCTCCTGCTGGCGAGGGGCGCCGGCCGGCAGCAGGAGATGGCGATCCGCGGTTCGCTGGGGGCCGGCCGGCCGCGGCTCCTGGGGCAGCTGATCACGGAGTCGTGCCTGCTGGCCCTCCTGGGCGGGGCTGCGAGCCTGCTGGTGGCCCACTGGACGCTCCGGTTCATCGGCTCGATGCTCCCCGCAGAGACCGCCGGGATCCTGTACCTCGAGCTCCAGGCGCCGGTGCTCCTCTTCGCTGCCGTGCTCTCGCTCGGCACGGGTCTGCTCTTCGGCATCTACCCTGCCCTGCACGCGACGCGCTCCGATCTCGTCAGCGGCCTCAAGGCGAACAGCCGGCAGCTATCGGGTGCACGCTCCGCCACCCGCTTCCGCAACGCGCTGGTCACGGCGCAGATCGCCCTCTCCGTCTCGCTGCTCGTCTTCGCCGGACTCTTCGTCCAGAGCCTGCTGAACGTAAGCCGGGTGGATCTCGGGCTGCGGGCGGAGAACCTCGCCGCCTTCGACATCAACCCGGTGCTCAGCGGCTACGAGCCGGCCGCGGCGCGTGTCCTCTTCGAGAGGGTCGAGGAGGAGCTGGCGGCGATCCCCGCGGTCACCAGCGTCTCCTCCGGCCTCGTCCCGCTCCTGCGGGGGGACAACTGGGCGAACGACCTGACCGTCGAGGGATTCGAGTCGAGCCCTGACGTCGATGCCAACGCGAGCACCAACCAGATCGGTCCTGCCTACTTCCAGACAGTGGGAATCCCGCTGCTCGCTGGCCGCGAGTTCACTGAGGTCGACGACCGCAACGCACCCAGGGTTGCGATCGTCAACCAGGCGTTCGCCCGCAAGTTCGGTCTCGACGAGCGGGCGGTGGTGGGAACGAGGATGGCGGTCGGGCGAGGGGGCGAGCTGGACATCGAGATCGTCGGGCTGGTCCGCGACGCCAACTACAGCGAGGTCAAGGAGCCCGTCCCGCCGCAGTACTTCACCCCCTGGCGGCAGGCGGAGATGGTGAGGGGCCTCACCTACTACGCCCGCACCGCGACCGCGCCGGCGCCCGTGATGGCGGCGATCCCCAGCGTCATCCGGCGGCTCGATCCAAATCTGCCGGTGGAGAATCTCACCACGCTGGAGCAGCAGGCGCGTGAGAGCGTCTTCATAGACCGCATGATCACCACGCTCTCCGCCGCCTTCGCGGCGCTCGCGACGCTCCTGGCGGCGCTGGGGCTCTACGGCGTCATGGCCTACACCGTGGCGCAGCGCACGCGCGAGATCGGCGTGCGGATCGCGCTCGGCGCCGGCACCGGCCGCGTGCGCGCGATGATTCTGCGGCAGGTTGGCAGGGTCGCGCTGGTCGGCGGCATCATCGGCATCGCCGCCGCGCTGGCGCTGGGGCGCGCGGCAGAGTCGCTCCTCTTCGGGATCGCGGGGCACGATCCATGGGTGGTGGCGACCGGAGCGCTGCTGGTGGGGCTGGTGGCGCTCGCAGCCGGGTACATTCCCGCCCGGCGCGCCACGCGGGTGGATCCGATGGTCGCACTACGAACCGAATAGGAGATGTGCGTCATGGGAACGCTGCTTCAGGACCTCCGCTACGCGGCGCGCGGGCTGCGGAAGAACCCCGGCTTCGCCGCGATCGCGATCGTCACGCTGGCGCTCGGCATCGGTGCGAGCACCGCGATGTTCACCCTCGTCAACTC
>JBPCIT010000368.1:0-9148 GCA_051006015.1 Longimicrobiaceae bacterium | reverse complement strand
GGAGGAGAAGGAGCTCCGTTCCCGGCTCTCCACGCCGGAGGAGCATTACCAGCTGCTGGTGGAAGCGGGCTCGCTGATGACGCGGCGCGTCCCGCTGCGCCATCTCGCCTCGTACCTGGGAATTACCCCTGAAACGCTCAGCCGGATCGGCCGACGGATCGCTCGGCGGGATTGACGCGCGTCAAGGCACGATCCGCGCGTCCGACGTACTCTGTCTCCATTACCCGGACCTGGAGGCACAGATGAGATTGTCCGCAGTGGTTCCCCTTCTCCTCGATGCAGCCGCCGCGGAGCCAGCCGGGCTGTGGATGCAGTACGCTGACCCCGCGGAGGCGGGCTTCTCCCCGAGCCAGCTGACCGCGGCGCACGTCCTCGAGGACAGCCTCGGCTCTGGGGCAGTGATGGTGGTGCACCGCTGCCGCGTGGTGGCGGCCTGGCGCGATGTCGCGCGCAGGCTCCAGCTCCACTCCGTGCGCAAGAGCCTGGTTAGTGCCCTCTACGGCCCTGCGGTGGCGGAAGGCCGCATCTGGAGTTGACCCCAATTGGTGGACACCCGATCTCTTATGGAGAGAAAGGAGTCTACCATGCCGAGAACGAGACCGCCGTACCCGGCGGAGTTCCGGGAGCAGATCGGGGCGCTGGTTCGCGCCGGGCGAACGCCTGCGGAGCTGGCGCGCGAGTATGAGCCGACAGAGACGACCAGCAATCCCTGGGTCGCGCAGGCCGATCGCGACCAGGGCATCCGTACGGACAGCTTGAGTTCGGCCGAGCGAGACGAGCTTCGCCGGCTCCGGCAGGAGAACCGGATCCTGCGGCAGGAGAAGGAGATCTTAAAAAAAGCCGCGGCCTGGTTCGCGCGGGAGAGCAACTCGATCCCCGAACGGGATTCGAGTTCGTGAAGCAGAACCAGGCCTGCTTTCCTGTGCGGGCGATGTGCCGCCTGCTGGGTCTCTCCCCCCGTGGGTACTACGCCTGGCGGAAGCGACCGCCCTCGGCGCGCACGCTCCGGAATCAAGAAATGCTTGCCGAGATCGAGCGGATCCACGAGGCGAGCCGCGCGACCTACGGACGCCCGCGCGTGCATGCCGAACTGCGCGATGAGGGGCACACCGTCAATCACAAGCGCGTGGGTCGTCTGATGCGCCTGGGAGGGTTGCGGGGCGTCAGCCGGCGGCGGAAGTGGCGTACCACCACGCGCGACGGGCAAGCACGGCCCGCACCGGACCTGGTGGAGCGGAACTTCACCGCGAAGGGGCCGGATCAGCTCTGGGGGGCCGACATCACGTACATTCCCACGGCGGCGGGATTCCTGTTCCTGGCGGTCGTGCTCGATACCTGGAGCCGGCGTGTGGTGGGCTGGGCCATGCAGACACACCTCAAGACGGATCTGGTGCTCCAGGCGCTGGAGATGGCGCTCCATCAGCGGCGGCCGACGAGCGTGATTCACCACTCAGACCAGGGTACGCAATACACCTCAATCGCCTTCGGACTGCGCTGCAAGGCAGCCGGTGTGCGGCCGTCGATGGGTTCGGTGGGCGATTGCTTCGACAACGCGATGTGCGAGAGCTTCTTCGCCACGCTGGAGTGCGAGTTGCTTGAGCGGGAGAGCTTCCGCACCCCGGCCGAGGCGAAGATGAAGGTGTTCGATTTCATCGAGGGGTGGTACAATCCTCATCGGCGGCACTCCGCTCTGGGCTACCAATCGCCGATGCAGTTCGAGGGCGCTCACCTGCAGGCTGCCGCGTGAGCGCGAGAGCCGAGTTTTCCACACGCTGCTGCGGGGAGCTGCACCTGGCGGTGCTCTCCTCGCAGCGCGTGGAAAACTCTCCGCTTGAAAATCAAGCGGTCACCCGTCCACCAAACGGGGACAGCTCCATTCACAGCCTCTTACAAGTGCAACTGTAGGACTAAGCAAATAGACCAGCACGTCTATGCCCTCACACTTGGGTAGTGGCCCATTTGAGGTTGGTATAGATTCCGGGCATGATTACACAACCGCTTTTCTGCCCGTACTTCGAGAGCGATTCTGTCATCCGCCATGGCACGGCCAAGGGAGTGCAGCGCTACCGCTGCCGTGCCTGCACGCGCACCTTCCGCGAGAACCCCGGCAGCCGCGCCTACTCGGAGGAGCGCAAGGCCGAGATTCTAGCCGCCTACCATGAGCGCACCAGTTTGCGCGGGCTGAGGCGGATCTTCGGCGTCTCGCGCGCCACGGTAACGGCTTGGCTGAAGGAAGAGGCTGAGGTGCTTCCCCCCCTGGAGCAGAAGCTGCCGCTGGCCGAGGCCGAGGAGATTCTCGAGCTCGATGAGCTCTGGAGCTTCGTGCGGTGCAAAGCGCAGGTGCGCTGGCTCTGGATCGCGCTGTGTCGGCGCACTCGGCAGGGGGTCGCCTACGTCTTCGGAGACCGCAGTGAGCAGACCTGCCGGCGCCTCTGGGAGAAGATCCCTGAGGATTACCGCCTGGCCCTGTGCTACAGCGACTTCTGGCAGGCCTACCAGAGCGTGATTCCCGAGGAGCAGCATGCGCCGGTGGAGAAGAGCAGCGGCCAGACCAACCATGTGGAGCGGTGGAATCTCACCCTGCGCCAGCGGCTGGGGCGCTTCGTCCGACGCACGCTCTCCTTCTCCAAATGCGATCACCTGCATGAGATCACTCTGCGCCTGTTCCTGCACGAGTACAACCGCAGCCGAGCGCGAGATCCCCTCTACCAACCATGAGTGGACCACTACCCGGCGGTGGTGCTGCGCTGCGCGCACCAGACCACTGAAACCGCGGCTGGAAAGGCACGCAGTCCGCCTTCTTCGCGCTTTGCGCTCAGTGCCCACAAAGGTTCGCGGACTGAAGCTACCGTTGCAGCCCACGCAGGTGGGCTTTGTGCAGTCCCAGCCGCGAATTTATTCGCCGGTGGACCGGCGCCGCTGGGCATTTCGCCAACACTATCGGAATTAGGGAAGGAGCTGGGGGAGGGGGCGCTCTCGTGGAGCACAAATGAGCGAGGGATCTGCAGTTGGAGTTGCAGATCCCTCGCTGTGCTCTGTCGCGCGGCAGATAGGAGCCGTTCGGCAGCTCCGGTGCTACTGCACGCGTCCCCTCTCGTCCTCGGAGGCGGTGGAGCGCTTGCTTGCCGACTTGCCGCTACCAAACCGGGTCGAATAGGTGAGCATGACGGTGGGGTGGCTGAAATCGATTCGCGCGTTGATGTAGAGCGGGTCGCCTGGCGATCCTGTCGTCCACTTCCACTGGGAGGAGTCGAACACGTCGCTCACCGCGAGGGTGATCTTTGCCTCGTTGGGCAACGTCTTCTGCAGGCCGACGTTGACCTGCCACATCGCGCCGAACCTCAGAGCGCCGAAGAGGCTCGCGCTCTGATAGAAGCCGGTTGCCTCGAAGGCGTAGTCGCGAGGCAGAGAGATGTTCTGTGTGGAGTTGAGGCGGTACGACGTCGAGGTCAGCACGACCGGAGTGCTGTTGCTGAAGCCGTCCACCTCCTGCCATAGCAGCATCGCGTTGTTCTGTGTGCTCCACCAGGGACCGAGGCGCACGGGCGCAGCGAGCAGTGCGGTGGCCGTCTTCGTTCCTCGGAAGTTCGTCGGGAACATGACGTGGATGTTGTGCTCCGGTAGAAAGCGGTTCTGGAACTGCATGATGGTGCTGTCTTCCCATGCGTACTGGAGCGAGGCGAGCACGGACCTGTATGTGCCGTCCAGCTTGAGCGTGTTGATGATCGCCGGCTGGAGCCCCGAGTTGCCGGAGAAAAAGGTCTGTGGATCGAAGAAGTAGAGGAATGGCGCCATGTCGCTGAAGGACGGGCGCGTGATGCGCCGCGTGTACGAGGCATCGATCTGCTGCTGGTCGTTGAGCTTGTGAGAGACGGCGGCACTCGGGAAGAGACTCCCGAACCGCCGGTCCACGATGTCCTGCTCCGTCTCCGAGCCGAGGTTGGAGTCGGTCAGCTCGTAGCGGAGCCCCATCTTCAGCGAGGTGGCTTCGCTCGGCGCAAAGTTCGCATCGCCATAGACGGCGAGTACATCCTCCCGCAACCTGCTCTTCGAGCCGAAGCCGACCTCGGATACCCATTCTCTTTCGACCGGGGTCTGGAGGCTGATCTGGTTCGTAAACCGCGAGAAGGCGCCCTTCACACCAGCCCCGAGCTGCCATCTGCCCACGGTATTGGTGTAATCGGCCTTGGCGACCGTGATGCGGAGCGGAGTGGTCTTGCCGCTCTGGATCTGCTCGTCGGTCACCAGGCCGCTCCCCACGTCGGTCGAGGTGTTGAGGTAAACGGTAGGATTGTCATTGCTGTAGCGCAGGTAATCCAGATCCATCTGAAGCGTGCCGGCGCCGCCGAGCTTGTGCTGCAGGTTCAGGTTGCCCATCGAGTGCCGCCAATGGTTGACCTCTTCGTTGTTACTCTCCACGCGGGTGACCGGAGTGCCGTCGGTCAAGACGGTCAACCGATTCAGGGCATCCATGCTCCACCGGTTGTCGTAGGCGGCGACGAGCGCTCCCAGCGTCGTTCTGTCGTTCACCCGATAGTCCATCCCCATCCGGGCGTTGTGATTGCGCTGCACCCGATCACGCCAGCTCATGGCCGGCATCTCCGTAACACCCTCTGTACCGATGACGCGCCGGAAATTGCTGAAGGTCTGCTCGCGAGCGTCCCAGGAGAAGGAGTAGTTGCCAAAGAGGCTGGCCCGGCCCTGCTGATAGCTGAGACTGGTGCTCCCGTCTCCCACCTCCCCCTCCCCGTACCCACCAGAGAGCGTGACCGACCCGTTCAGGCCGTCATCCGGGCTGCGCTTCATGACGAGATTGATGTACCCGGCGTTCCCCTCCGCGTCGAGGCTCGCGGGCGGCGAGGTGATCAGCTCGATCCGCTCGAGGTTATCGGCGCTCATACCGGCCAGGTACTGCACCAGCCCGTCGGCGGGGATGTAGCTGAGCTTTCCGTTGATCAGCACCCGCACCCCATCCTTGCCGATCAGCGAGATGGCGTTCGACATCTTGTCAATGACTATGCCCGGAGAGCGCTCGAGCACCTGCAGCGCCGAGGTGCCGGAAAGAGTCGGGCTGCTCTCCACGTTGATGACCAGCCGGTCGCCGCGCTGCTGGTAGAGAGGCTTGGTGGCCTCCACCGCCACCCCCTGCAGCTCGATCGCGTCCGGCTGGAGGACGAAGGGTCCGACCGCGAGCCGGCGCTCATCGGCAAGGGCGAGCGCGTCCGAGTAGAATTTCCGGTACCCGATATGGGAGACGAGGATCAGATACGTTCCTGGCTTGATCTGCTCCAGGACGAAGTTGCCCTGCCGGTCGGCGAGCGCTCCCCTGACCAGCGAGGAATCCGAGCGCAGCAGCAATTGGATGGTGGCCGAATGCAGCGGGGCATCGTTCTCGTTCAGGACGCGTCCGGTAACCGTCGTCTGCGCCACCGCCGGGGCGGCGAACATGGCCAGAGCCAGGAGCACGAGCGCTCCCATGGTGAACCGCGGCGTGTTGCGAGTGGCGAGTGGAGCTTGCATGGTCTCAACTCCCGGTGAGGAGCGGGTGGGTTGCGCCCGGAGAAGAGCATCGGGAACGCAGTACGATGGGGATTCACTGCGAGGGAGTGTGTGGACGGAAGCACATCTCCACGCAACATATGGATGCAGAGCGTATGGTGTGCTGTCAAGACTCTTGACGTGGCCCCACGCCAGCGGGGAGAGCGACAGCTCAAGCGGTATTCAGGGTCTCCTGAATGCTCCCTGGGCAAAGCAGACGGGGCAGCCTATCCCCCTCCGCTGCATTGCCGCAGTGGCTTGCCGCATGGCCCGATCACGCGTACCCTGTGTGCTGCGATGCGCAGTCGCCCGGCGAGTTCCGCCGCTGTACCGGGTGCCTTTCTCTTCGACGACGGAAACGATGCGCGAACCCTGGCATCCTGGTGAGACCCCGGAAGAACAGGCAGCGCGGCGCGAGGCGTACCGGCGCCTGGCCGACGCCGCTCGCCGCGTGGGGCTGCCCCTGGATCACCTGTCGAATCTGCTCCGGCAGGTCACGACCAATGAATCCGAGACCCGCCGCTTCCTCTCCGAGCAGGTCTACGGCGTTCCGGACGAGCTGCTCGACGACTTGGTGCGCGTGCACCTGAAGGATCTGGAGGAGTAGCCCCGCGCGTGGGGCTACCGAAGGAACCTCTCCCCGCTCACCACCCCTCCCGCTCCACCCGCGCGCGCTGCGCAAGGAAGCCCACCGCCAGCACAACGGTCAGGACACGTCCGAACAGGGGCGACCAGCCGAAGTTGTCGCGCAGCTCTCCAAAGACCTGCAGCAGCAGCCAGGCGCCGGCCACGCCCACTGCACGAGCTTGCGCTCCTTCAGACGCTGCTGGAGGGGCGTGATCCCGCGGCCCGTTCTGTGTCGCGAGTCACGCTCATCCGGCCTCTCCGTGGCCTGTCGTCGTTCCCGCCTCCGCGAGGATTCTCTCCAGCAGCTCCGAAACGCCAAGCAACATGGCGGCGCGGCGCAGATAGGCGAGATCCAAGCGATTACCCGCCACCTTGAGCACGCCGAGCGCGTCGGACCACTGCCGTTCGGAGACCTGGTCGCCCAGGCGGAACCAGTGGAGCTTCTGCACGATCGTGTCCTCGGGGCTCGCAAGCACCAGCTCGCGCGGCGGATCATCGGCTACCCGAAAACGCTGGCGTCGCTCGAACTCGGAGCGCACCGTGGGATCATCTCTGGCGACAAAGATGTCCGCCTTGAAGAGGGTGCCCAGGTGGATGACGTTGAACGAGGTGCGCTCCCTGACCGCTGCACGGATCGCGGCTTCGTCGAGGTAGAACGACTCCCGCAGGGCAGCGACGAGGTCCGGCACGTGCCGGGGTTCGAGCGCCGCGACCAGGTCCACGTCCTGGGTGGCGCGTGGCAGCCCGTGCAGCGAGCTGGCCAGAGAGCCACCGACCAGGTAGGGCACGCCCAGCCGCTCCAAGGTTTCCGCCAGGAACAGCGTGATCTCGAGGATCTCGTCCATCGGGTCTCAGTAGCCCTCGACCTCTGGATCCCAGCCGAAGCCTCGGACCATGGTAGCGCGGTCGAGCCGCAGTGCGCCGAGGCGGAGCCGCAGCTCGCGCTCAGTGAGGTGCTCGCCGTACTGCGCGCGAATACGGGCGCGTGCCAGCTGCTCGAGGGTACGGTTGAGCGCGACGACGCGCTGCAGCTTTTCGCGCGGACTCATGCGCCGGTAGCCCTCTAGCAGCACGCGCTCGGCGTCGGGCGAGGTATCCGAGAACCGCGTTTTCATCGCGGGCGGAGGTGCGGCACCACCAATCCCGGCTCTCGAGCCTCGGCCGCTGCAGCGAGGTGCAGCGCGTGACGACGAGTGTGCCGGTGCAGGCGGCTCTTACCGGGCATCGGGGATGGCCTCCGCGGGTGAGGGAAACGGGTGCGGAAGTGTAGTCTACGGCAACTTCAGTTCCCGCACCAGCCGCTGGAGGCGGGGGTCGGAGCGCAGGGGCTCGAGGGCCGGGTCAGTACCGATGTGCGGCAGGTAACCGCTCCGCTGCTGATGCATTTGCTCCAGCAGATCGAGGGCACGATCGTGCGCACCGAGCTGAGCATAGAACTGCACGGCGAAGCTCTGCCAGATACCTCTCCGCGCCACCATTTCGCCCGCGGCTCGTAGTGCTGCAGGCCGCCGCGCCGGATCGGCAACGGCAGCAGCGAGCGCCAGCCAGGGTGTCGGGTCGAGCCCGCCCAGCTCCGCCCAGCGGTGGATCTCTCCTTCTCCCGCCAGCGGGTGCCCCACAATCTAGGAGAGCAACACCGTATAGAGGGTTCTCAGCTGCCAGAGCATGGAAGTCTCGGGACGCGCTTCCGCCGCGTGACGGAGTCCGGCAAGGGCGCTCTCGTACTCGCCACGGGCGATCCGAACCGTCGCGAGGTTGCGGTGCACCGTGGGCAGGAGCGGATCCAGCGCGACCGCCCGCTCGGCCAGCGCGAGCGCCTCGTCGTGACGCCTCTGAGTAGCGAGAAAGGCTGAATACCACTGGTGCGCCGTCGCATAGCTGGGGTTTAGCGCAATTGCCCCTCGAAATGAGCGATCCGCCGCCGGCCAGTCTCACTCGTAGTCCTGCGCCACCAGCGCCAGCGCGGCATACGCCGGGGCAAGCGTGGAGTCGAGCGCCAGCGCGCGCAAGGCCGCCGCTTTCGCCTTCGGCATCGCCTCGTGCGGGGAGGTCGCGGTGTGAATCGGGAAGACCACCTGCGTAAGTGCGATCCCCGCCCATGCTTGCCCGTAGGCCGAGTCGGCGGTGACCGCCTGCTCATGGCGGGACAGGGCCTCGTGAACCTCGCGCCGATGCCAATGGTGAAGGCCGAGCAGATAGAGGTCGTGCGCTTGGATGCTCGTCGTGCGGCGTCCTTCGCCAGTGGCGCCCGCCAGCCGCACGCGCAGCGCCCCGGCGACGGATCTAGCCAGCTCCTCCTGCACCTGGAAGATCCCTGTCAGCTCCCGGTCGTAGCTCTCGCTCCAGAGGTGATAGCCGGTGGAGGCGTTGATCAGCTGCGCTGTGATGCTCAGCCGCTCTCCGTCGCGGCGCACACTCCCCTCGACCACCGCGCCCACCCGCAGCTGCCGCGCGATCTCCTCGACCGGCACGTTTTTCCTCTTGAAGGCGAAGGACGAGGTGCGCGCCGCCACCCGCAGCTCCGCGATCTGCGCCAGCTCGTTGAGCAGCTCCTCGGTCAGCCCATCCGAGAAGTACTCCTGCGCCGGGTCGCCGCTCAGGTTGACGAAGGGGAGCACGGCGACCGAGCCCTGCTCGGCGGCGAAGGTGATCCGCTCCGGCTCCCCATCTACCGCTGCCAGAGCCGACACCCCTGGCGCCGTGTCGGATCCAGCGACGTAGGAGACGCCCGCACCGGCCACGGCCAGCAGCGCCGCGAGCAGCAGCAGCTCGGCGCCGCTCACCCGCTGGTGTCCCTTCTCGCCGTGGTACCAGGCGATGACCAGCGCGCCGAAGAACCCCACGGCGAGCAGCACGGTCAGCGCGCGCACGATCACCGGCGGCAAGGCGAAGGTGTCGCGCAGCTCGGCGAAGACCTGCAGCAGCACCCAGGCGCCCGCCAGGTAGGCGAGCGCCCACTGCACGAGCTTGCGCTCTTTCAGGC
>JBPCIT010000367.1:0-15434 GCA_051006015.1 Longimicrobiaceae bacterium | reverse complement strand
TTTTCGGCTACATCAATCGTGCAATGCAAATCAGCTGGGGGGGGTCCGATCTGGAGCGATGGAGGGGAACCGCCGCAGCGGAGCCCGGCTCCCTTGTGGGGGTTCCGCTTTCGAGCGGCGGTGGCTCGCCCAGAAGGGACGGTGGCCGGTAGCGTGAGCGCCGCCGCTGCACCAGATTGTCGCCCCGTGCGCAGACTCTCGCAGCGGAGGCTAGTACCTTTCGGCATCTGGCGATCCGGAATGGAACTCATACATCGATTCAGCGTCTTGCTGCGGACTGGCATTCCGGGTCTGGTCCTGGCGCTGGTGCTTGCCGTCTCCGGATGCAGCCGCCCGTCGCAGAGCACGGAGAGGACTGCGCCACGCGGTCCGAGCGGCGTCGCGGCCGGAGCCTTTCCCGCGCCCTCGCGGCCGGTGGCGGAGATCGTCACCGACACCTGGTCGGACGAGGATACGCGCGACCGCGCCGGCGAGGCCGAACGGGTGATGGAGCTGCTCGCGGTCCGTCCGGGCATGCAGGTGGCGGACATCGGCGCGGGGAGCGGTTACTACACCGTTCGGCTGGCGGCGCGGGTGGCACCGGGTGGAGAGGTGATCGCGCAGGACATCATTCCCCGCTATCTCGAGCAACTGCGCGGCCGCGTCGAGCGTGAGGGGCTGACCAACGTGACGTTCGTGCTCGGCGAGCCGCACGATCCACGGTTGCCGGAGAGCTCGGTGGAGCTGGCTCTCCTGGTGCACATGTACCACGAGGTAGAGCAGCCGTACGGACTGCTCTACAACCTCTACCCGGCACTGCTACTTGGCGCGCGAGTGGCGGTGGTAGACCTCGACCGCCCGACCCAGCGGCACGGCACGCCTCCCGCCCTGCTCCGCTGCGAGTTCGCCGCGGTCGGCTACCGGGAGGTGGCCTTCCACGAGCTGGGGGAGGGAAGCGGCTACCTGGCGGTGTTCGCGCCGCCGCCGAGCCGCGCCGAGCGGCCCGAGCCTGCCGCGATGCGGTCATGCCCGGCAGGCGAGGCCCCGCAGGCGCGGCAGGAGTGAGCGGCGATTGTCGCGGCGGCGAAACGGCAGCGAGAAGCATTGAACTCATTGCGGAAGGAGAGGAGCATGCAGGGACCAGCACGTTGGGTGGTGGGAATCGCGCTCGTCGGCGCCCTTGCGGCGTGCGACAGCGGCGAGCAGCGGACGGCGCAGCGGAGCGACGCCGTCTACCGGGTCGATTATGCACCGGAGCTGGAGGTGAATCTCGATGAGATGACTCGCACGGGGTCCGGTCTCTACTATCAGGATCTGGTGGAAGGTGCGGGAGAGCCCGCGCAACGCGGCGAGCACGTCTTCGTGCACTACACCGGCTGGCTCGCGAACGGCCAGCAGTTCGATACCAGCCGCGACGATGGCGAGCCCTTCGACTTCACGCTCGGAGCACGGCAGGTGATCGCGGGCTGGGACGAGGGGGTAGCGGGGATGCGGCAGGGCGGACGCCGCAGGCTGGTGATCCCGCCGGAGCTGGGTTATGGCGACCGCGGCGCGGGCTTCGTCATCCCGCCCCGCTCGACGCTCGTCTTCGACGTTGAGCTGCTGGAGGTGCGGCGGAACTGATCGCCGGTCGAGGAGCGTCGAGAGACTTCATCACGCTCCGCGCCCCACCGTTTCTGTCCCGCACTGCGGGTCGTCCATCCCGCGGAGCGGCGCGTCTGTCCCCGCGGCGATTGCGCATCCGCAGCTCTCGACTGATATTTTGCTGCTCCCGCGCCCGCCGGGGCACTCGGTTCTCCCTCGGTTCAGCAGCATCTCCCGCTCGCCATGTCACCCGGAAGTCTCATGGAACTGAAGATCAGCCGCCTCTCGAAGACGTACGCCAATGGCGTGCAGGCGCTACGCGACGTCTCGCTCACCATCCCGCGCGGGATGTACGGTCTGCTCGGCCCCAACGGCGCCGGCAAGTCCACCCTGATGCGGACCCTGGCCACGCTGCAGGAGGCGGATTCAGGATCGGTCTTCCTCGACGAGCTGAACGTGCTGGCGCAGAAGGACGAGGTGCGCAAGACGCTCGGATACCTTCCGCAGGAGTTCGGCGTCTATCCGAAGGTTAGTGCCGAGGATCTGCTCGACCACTTCGCGGTGCTCAAGGGGATCATCAACGGCCGGGAGCGGCGGGAGGTGGTGCGGGCGCTGCTAGAGCAGACGAACCTGTATGAGGTGCGCAAGAAGAAGCTCGGCGGCTTCTCGGGGGGGATGCGGCAGCGCTTCGGGATCGCGGTGGCGCTGCTCGGCAACCCCAGGCTGATCATCGTGGACGAGCCGACGGCGGGGCTGGATCCCGCAGAGCGGGTGCGCTTCCTCAACCTGCTCAGCGAGCTGGGGGAGAACAGCATCGTGATTCTCTCGACGCACATCGTCGAGGACGTGAGCGAGCTCTGCTCGCGTATGGCGATCATCAACCAGGGCGAGATCCTGCTCGAGGCGGAGCCGCTGCGTGCCATCGACAGCCTGAGCGGCCGCGTCTGGAAGAAGATCCTCACCCGCGACGAGCTGCCGGCCTACGAGCGCGACTACCGGGTGATCTCCACCAAGCTTCTCGCCGGACGGATCCTCATCCACGTCCACGGGGAGACCCAGCCCGACGCCTCCTTCGACCCGGTGGACCCGGATCTGGAGGACGTCTACTTCACCGCGATGGCCGGGCTGCGCAGCGGCGAGGCGGCGCTCTCCGGCGCGGAGGCGGCCTCGTGAGCGGACAGTTCGCGGGCATTCTGCGCTTCGAGCTCGGCTACTACCTGCGGCGCATCTCGACCTGGGTCTACTTCGGGATCTTCCTCGCGTTGGGCTTCTTGCTGGTGAACGCCATCGGTGGGGCCTGGCAGAGCGTCAGCATGGCGGTGGGAGGCAGCGGGGGGAACGTGCATGTCAACTCCCCCTACGTGATCTCCGCCATCACCGGTGTGCTCAGCCTCTTCGGGGTGCTGGTGACGGCGGCGCTGCTGGGGAACGCCGTCTACCGCGACTACGAGGCGGGCATCCACCCGCTCTTCTTCACCACCCCCGTCTCGCGCTTCGCCTACCTCGGCGGGCGCTTCACGGGCGCGCTGCTGGTCAACCTCGTCATCTTCCTGGGCATCCCGCTGGGGATGATGATCGGCAGCCTGATGCCGTATCTGGACGCTGAGAAGTTCGGCGCCTTCCGGCTGATGAACTTCCTGCACCCGTATCTGCTGATCGTGCTGCCGAATTTGCTCTTCACCGGCGCGATCTTCTTCGCGCTGGCGGCGCTGACGCGGCAGATGCTTCCCAATTACGTCGGCGGCGCGATGCTGCTGGTGGGCTATCTGCTCGCCGGCAACCTGACGCAGGATCTGGAGAACGAGCGGCTGGCGGCGATCCTGGATCCCTTCGGGATGCAGGCATTCGACCTGATGACGAAGTACTGGACGCCGGTCGAGCGCAACACCCAGCTCCTCGCGCTCAGCGGCGAGCTGCTCTACAACCGACTCCTGTGGATGGGGGTGGGGCTGGCGATCTTCGCCTTCGTCTACCACCGCTTCCGCTTCTCGCACGTGGCGCCGGAGCGCCGCTGGCGCAGGAAGAAGGCGGCCGCGGCACTGGAGGAGCGCTCCCCGTACGCGGCGCCGCACCGGCTGGTGCTGCCCGTGGTCACGCGATCCTTCGGCTTCGGCGCGCAACTGCGGCAGTACTTTTCGCTGGTGCGCCGCTCCTTCCGCGGCATCGTCGCAAACCGCTACTTCTTCGCCATCGTCGGAGCGGGGCTGCTCTTCCTGATCTTCAGCGCGAACCAGGTCGGTAAGCTGTACGGCACCACCACCTGGCCGGTCACCTACCAGGTGCTCGAGGTGCTGGGCGGCACCTTCGCCCTCTTCATGCTGATCATCATCACCTTCTACGCCGGCGAGCTGGTCTGGCGCGAGCGCGACGTCAAGATCAGCCAGGTGCAGGATGCGATGCCGGTACCCAACTGGGTGCCCTTCCTCGCCAAGCTCACCGCGCTCGGGCTGATGGTCGCGCTGCTGCAGGGGGTGATACTGGTGGCGGGGGTGCTGACGCAGGCGTTCAAGGGCTACACCAACTTCGAGCTGGGACTCTACGCGAGGTCGCTCTTCGGGCTGCAGCTCGTCGACTATCTGCTGCTCTGCGTGCTGGTGATGCTGGTGCAGGTGCTGGTGAACCACAAGTACATGGGACACCTGATCGTGGTGCTCTACTTCGCCTTCAACCTCTTCATCGGCCAGCTGGGGCTGGAGCACAACCTCTACCAGTACGGCTCCGATCCCGGCAGCACCTACTCGGACATGAACGGCTACGGGCCGTTCCTCGTCCCCTTCCTCTGGTTCAAGGCGTACTGGGCGGCCTGGGCGATCTTCTTCGCCGTGCTGACCAACCTCTTCTGGATGCGCGGGCAGGAGACGGGCGGGCGGTGGCGGGTGCGGCTGGCGCGCATGCGCTTCCAGCGGCCCGCGCTTGGCGCGGCCGCGGTCGCGTCGGTGCTGATCCTCGGGCTCGGCGGCTTCATCTTCTACAACACCAACGTCGCCAACGAGTACCGCACCTCGAAGGAGACGCAGAGGTCGGCGGTGGAGTACGAGCGGCTCTACAAGCGGTACGAGGGGATCGCGCAGCCGCGCATCGTCGGCGTCACCGTCGAGGTGGACATCTTCCCGGCGGCGCAGGACCTGATGGTGCGCGGGGAGTACCGTCTGCTGAATCGCACGCATGCTCCGATCGATTCGCTGCACCTGCGCATCCTGCGAGAGGCGGAGATTCGCGGCCTCTCCTTCAGCCGCCCGGCGGAGCGGGCACACGCCGACGAGGAGCACGGCTACTACATCTATGCCCTGGCCTCGCCGCTGCAGCCGGGCGATTCGCTGCGGCTGGACTTCGAGCTGGCGTACCTATCGCGCGGCTTCGAGAACCGGGTGACGAATACGCAGGTGGTGGAGAACGGCACCTTCTTCAACAGCATGCTGATGCCGAGCTTCGGCTATGACCCCCGTAGAGAGCTCTCCGAGGACGACACCCGCCGCAAGCACGGCCTCGCGCCGAAGGAGCGGATGGCCTCGCTCGACGACCTCGACGCGCGGCAGAACAGCTACATCTCGAACGACGCAGACTGGGTGGACTTCGAGGCGACGGTGAGCACCTCGCCGGAGCAGATCGCGCTGGCGCCCGGCTACCTGCAGCGCGAGTGGACGGAGGGCGGCCGGCGCTACTTTCACTACAAGATGGATGCGCCGATCCTGAACTTCTACTCCTTCCTCTCCGCGCGCTACGAGATCGCGCGCGACCGCTGGAGCGGCCCCAACGGCGAGGAGGTGGCCATCGAGGTCTACTATCACCCGGGCCACGAGTACAACCTCGACCGGATGATCCAGTCGGTGAAGAAGTCGCTCGACTACTTCACGGCGAGCTTCGGCCCGTACCAGCACCGGCAGGTGCGCATTCTCGAGTTCCCGCGCTACGCGCAGTTCGCGCAGTCCTTTCCGAACACCATCCCCTACTCGGAGTCGATCGGCTTCATCGCGCGCGTCGATGGGGAGGACGACGTGGACTACCCCTTCTACGTCACCGCGCACGAGGTCGCGCACCAGTGGTGGGCGCACCAGGTGATCGGCGGCAACGTGCAGGGCGCAACCGTGCTCTCGGAGACGCTCTCGCAGTACAGCGCGATGATGGTGATGGAGAAGGAGTACGGGCGCGACCAGATGAAGAAGTTCCTCAAGTACGAGCTGGACCGCTACCTGATGGGACGCGCCTTCGAGCGCAAGAAGGAGCTGCCGCTGCTGCGCGTCGAGAACCAGCAGTACATCCACTACAACAAGGGCTCGGTGGTGATGTACGCGCTGCGCGACTACCTCGGCGAGGAGCAGCTGAACGGCGCGCTCTCACGCTTCCTGCAGGAGAACCGCTTCCAGCAGCCTCCTTATACCACGACCCGCGAACTGCTCGCCCACCTGCGCGCGGCTACGCCCGACTCGCTGCAATACGTGCTGGACGATATGTTCGAGCACATCACCCTCTACGACAACCGCACGAGGGAGGCGACCTACACCCGCCTTCCCGACGGCCGCTATCGCGTGGTGCTCGACGTCGAGGCGAAGAAGGTGCGCGCCGACAGCCTGGGCAATGAGAGCGAGGTCGCGATGAACGACCTGATCGACATCGGCGTGTTCGCCGCGCCGGCCACAGCGAGGAAGGGGGAGGGCGAGCCGCTCTACCTCGCCAAGCACCGTATCAGCGCGGGACCGCAACGCATCGAACTGGTGGTGGACGCCGAGCCGGCGCGGGCCGGGATCGATCCGTACAACAAGCTGATCGACCGCATCAGCAAGGACAATGTCGTACCACTGAGGGAACGTCAGTGACCGAAGAACACAGTGGCGGTGGAGGCAGCCCCGTAGACTACTGTGGTGGCCACGAAGGATGCGCCAGGGCGCAGAGGCCAGGCTCTGCGCCCTGTCGTGCCTCTCAGCTCAGGCGCGGGCGTGCCACCTCTCCAGCAGCTCCCGCTCGCGCTCCGGCGCGAGACCGGAACTCCACTCCGGCTCCCTTGACGCGTTCACGTGCCAGGCCAGTGTGTCGCGGGCGCTCTCAGAGACGGGGCGGAAGGTGAGCCCCGCGGCGACGGCGTGGCTGACGTCCACCGCGAGCACCCCAACCCGCGGCTCGGTCACCCAGAAGGGCAGCTCCTCCCACTCTCCCACACCCTCGGCGAGCAGGAACTCATCCGGCACCCAGGTGAAGCGGGCATCGCTGCCGACTCCCGCGCGGATCCCCTCCAGCAGCTCCCTCATGGTGAGCGGCTCCGCCGGGCCGGTGGCGTCGAAGATGCCCGGGCGCCGCTCCTCCGCCAGCCGCAGCATCCACTGCCCTAGGTCCCGCGCGTCGATGAGCTGCACCGGACGCTCCGGATCGCCGGGCGCGAGGACCTCGCCGCCCGCGGCGGTCCGCCGGCACCAGTAGGGGAAGCGGTCCAGATAGTCATACGGCCCGACGATCAATCCCGGGCGCACGATGGCGCTTCGACCCGGAAAGATGGCCAGTACCGTCTGCTCGCACGCCACCTTCATCGCGCCGTACGCCTCCGGCGTCATCTCGGTGCTGGTCGCGTCGGGTGGCGCCACCGGGGCACTCTCGTCCATGCCGATCCGGCTGAAATCTGCGTAGACGGAGATGCTCGACACGAACGTGTAGTGCTCGACCACGTCGGCCAGCAGCTCCGCCGACGCGCGAACCTCGCGAGCCACGTAACCGGAGGTGTCCACCACCGCATCCCAGCGGCGGCCCTGCAGAGCGGAAAGGTCACTGCCTCGGTCGCCGTGCAGCGTCTCCACGTCGGCGGAGAAAGCCGCCTCGTGCCGACCCCGGTGGAAGAGCGTGACCTCGTGCCTGCCGGCGAGCGCGGCCTCCACCAGATGCCGCCCGACGAAGCGGGTGCCTCCGAGGATCAAGAGCTTCATGCTTCCAGCCGTGCCACTGCGCGTTGTCATGTGCCGGTGCGTGCAACCGGCGCGGGACGCCGCGGCGGACGCCGTACTGTCGAGAATTCTCCCCGCGCTTCGCGGTCCTTCAGGTCCAGACAGATCGCCTCCAGATCGTAATTGAACTGCGCCGCGTACTCATCGCGAATACGGCGCACCTCCTCAACGATCGGATCCGTCCAGCTTGAATTACTCATCTGGGAGTTCCTCCGGAGTGCAGAGAATCGGCGGCTCGAAGCCTTCTGCGCGGCAGATGGCTTCGATTCGGCTTCGTATGCGAGCATTCGCGATGTGCGTGCAGTTCCACGTAAGGAGGTACTCCATACCATGGACGGTAGCAATCCCGATGTGCAGCGCGTCGAGCTGTGCTTTCGCCGGGAGCGGTCCTCGCTGAATGAGTGCCTGCGCCAACTGCGTAGCCTCCGCCGTCGGTGCGAGCTTTGGAACACCTCCCAACGCCTCCAGGCGACGCCGCGCCAGCTCCGGGTTCCCACGCTGCGCTTCCAGCAACACTACAGGGGAGGTGAACAATTCAAAAGCAGCGCGGCGACCCTGCCACCACTCCCGGGTGAGCTGCTGGTGCGCAAGTGTGACTACATCCCGGCTCGGTCGCGCGGTCAGGTAACTGACGATCGTCGTCTCGATGTAAACGCTTGGGCGCATACAGCCAACCTACGTGACCCATTGCCTCCGAGCAACCGATTGCAACACCTCCCCCGGTCCCAACACTCAGCACTCACAACGCCGTATCCACCACCACCGCATCCGCCTCGATCTCGACCAGCATCTCCGGGGAGATGAGGCGGCTGACCTCGACCATGCTGGTGGCGGGGCGGATGTCGCCGAAGACCTCGCCGTGCGCGCGTCCCACCGCCTCCCAGTCGGCGATGTTCACGACGTAGATGCGGGTGCGCACCACGTCCTCCAGCCGCGCGCCGGCCTTGCGCAGTGCGCTCTCGATGTTGCGGAGCGTCTGCAGCGCCTGACCGTAGGCGTCACCCTGCGCGACCACGTTACCGTGCGAATCGGTGGCGGTGGTGCCGGAGACGTACACGTTGTCCCCAACACGCACCGCGCGGGAGTAGCCGACGAGCGGCTCCCAGCGGGTGCCGCTGCTGATGTTCTGTCGCTCCATGTCAGGACCTCAATCGAAGATCGCACGCAACACCGCTTCCGTATCCGCGAGGGAAGGGAAGAGGTGGTCCGGGCCGCAGGGGGCGAGCTGCTCGGGCGTGAAGCTGCCGGTTGCGACTGCGATGGTGCGCACGCCGAGACTCTCGCCACAGGAGATGTCGGCGGGGGTGTCGCCGATGATGACGATGGATTTCTCGATGAAGCGGTGCCCGAAGCGCTCCTCCGCCCGCTGCACCGCGATCGCGGGGAGCGACGGGCGCTCGACGTGGTCCGAACCATAGGCGCCGACGGTGAAGCGGTCGAAGCCGATTCCCGCCGTGTCGAGCTTCAGGCGGGCACCGCCCTCGAGGTTGCCGGTGAGCAGACCCAGCGTTGCGCGGCCGTTCATCTCCTCGATGCGGTCGAGGAGCGGCAGGACGCCGGGGAAGACGGTCACCGGGGTGCTGGCGATCTCCCGCTCGAGGTTCGCGAGGTACCCCTCCCAGAGAGCGGGCAGCCCCGCTCGGATCTCCTCCTCCGCGAGCCCGGCGGCGGTCAGCAGCTCGCGCGCGATCTGCGGATCCGTCTTGCCGGAGAAGGGCACCCGCTCGCGCGGGCCGGTCGTGCCGTACACCTCGAGCATGGCATCCAGAAACGCTCGCTTGGCTGCACCCTCTGTCGTCAGGAGCGTGCCATCGATGTCGAAAAGCACCAGTCGTCGCATCAATCGTCTCCATCCTTGGTGTGCCGCTCGGCGCGGCTGGCGCGGAGCTCGCGAATCTCCTCCTGCGCGGCGAGCAGCGCGGAGCGTAGCTCGCCGCGGTCGCGTTGCGCCACGTCGAGGCTGAGACGCAGGCCGTCCAGCGAGCGCTGCTGCTGGCGCACCATCGCGACGAGCTGCGGGATGCTCTCGGGATCCCGCTTCTTCTCGATGCCCTCGAGGTACTGCTCGGTGAGGTGCTCAGTCATGCGCCTTTCTCACTGCGTAGCGGCTGGTGGTCACGCGATAGCCGTCGGGGAACTCCACAAGAATAGTGTTCATCCTCCCGCGCGCCAGCACCCGGCAGCGCTCGCCCTTGCGCTCCGGGAGGTGGGATCTCCAGTACCAGACGTGGTCGAAAGGTGCCATTGCCGGTGCGGGTGGAGGCGCGTAGCTTGTGCGGGGCAGCCCCCGAAGTGATCGCATGCATCCCTCTACCGCAAGCCGAGTGCACCTCGCCACTGCCCTGCGGGCGGCCATCCGCCGCCCTCTCGCCATGCTGGTCCTGGTCGCCCTGCTCGGCTGCGGAGCGCCGCGGGAGGAGGGCACGATCCTCACCGTCTCCGGAAGCGCGCTCGGCGCGGAGGGTCAGGTCCTCACCCGGCAGATCGAGCGCTTCATGCAGGAGAACGCCGGCGTGCGCGTGCGCATCCAGCGCACTCCGGACGATGCCACGCAGCGCCGCCAGCTCTACGTGCAGTGGCTGAACGCGCGCGTGGGTACCCCGGACATCCTGCAGCTCGACGTGGTGTGGACGCCGGAGTTCGCCGCCGCCGGGTGGATCCTGCCGCTCGACCGCTTCGGTCCCGAGCGCGAGGACTTCTTCCCCGCGACCCTGGAGGCGAACAGCTGGCAGGGCCGCCTCTTCGCACTCCCCTGGTTCGTGGACGTGGGGATGCTCTACTGGCGAAGCGACCTGATGGATGCGCCGCCGGCGACCATGGAGGAGCTGGTGACGCTGGCGCAGCGTGGCATGGCGGCGGAGGGCGGCGCGGCGCGCGGCGTCGTCTGGCAGGGCGCACGTTACGAGGGGCTGGTGACTGTCTTCGTCGAGTACCTGGGCGGATTCGGCGGCGAGATCCTCACCGAGGAATCGCGTGTGGCCGTGGATTCCCCCGAGGCGGTGAGAGCTCTCACCTTCATGCGCGACCAGATCGCAGCGCATCGCATCGCGCCGCGCGAGGTGCTCACCTGGCACGAGGAGGAGACGCGCTTCGCCTTCCAGAACGGCACCGCGGTCTTCATGCGCAACTGGCCCTACGCCTACGCGCTGCTCAGCCAGGAGGGGGAGTCGCGGGTGGCGGGCCGCTTCGGCATCGCGCCGATGCCGGCCGCGCCGGGAGGCGAGCCGACGGCGACTCTGGGCGGGGCGCAGCTCGCCATCAACGCGCATAGCCGCCACCCCGAAGAGGCCTACCGTCTGATCGCCTACCTCACCGCACCGGAGCAGATGCTGGAGCGCGCGGAGGTCGTCGGCCAGTACCCCGCCCGCCGCTCGGTCTTCGCGGACCCTCGCCTGGCCGCCGCGCTCGCCGCGCCACCGAGCGAGGTGCAGCGCATCGTCGAGTCCGCCACCCCGCGTCCGGTCAGCCCCATCTACACCCAGATCTCGGAGATTCTGCAGATCCACCTGCACCGCGCCCTGGTCGGCCAGAGCGAGCCGGAGGCGGCGCTGCAGGCCGCCGCACGCGAGATGGAGCGGGTGATCGAGCGCACGAGGCTGCGGGAGCTGGCGCGCTCGGGTGGGATGTGAGACCCCCCTCCCCCGGCTGGACGGCGCCCCCTCCCCCGACCCCCCCCCCAATGCTGGGGGAGGGGAGCACTACAGTGCCTGCCGCAGCACCGGCGCTGGGTTCCGGCAGGATTGTGTTCCCCCTCTCCCAGAATCGGGAGAGGGGGTGAGGGCCCTCTTCAACCCGCATACCAGCAACTTCCATGACCCTCCTCGCCCTGCTCCTCCTCTTCCAGACCGCCGCGCCGACGCAGTCGGTTGCGCCGGTGATCGATCTGCCCGAGCCGGGGCTCGACGATCCCGTCGCCTACGAGGGCTTCCGCACCCGCTTCTTCCGCGATGTGGCGGGCAACGTGATCCAGATCTACCTGGATCAGCGCACCGGCCGCGTCGCGAACGTCTGGGGGGACGCGTTCAACGAGAGCCTCAGCTTCACCGCCCGCGACGCCTCCGGCGAGCCCGCAGCGATGCGCTGGGGATCGCAGCAGGCGCAGGTGGGCACCGCCCGCGGCACACGCTCGCTCACCTACGACTTCGTCGCCGAAGGGGGTCCGATCGAGATCGGCCACCTCATCCTCGGCACGATGCGCTGGGAGCGCGATGTCCAGTACTTCAAGCACAACCTGGAGCCCTTCACCGCCGGCCCCTTCCCGATCCCGCAGCTGGTCGAGATGACGGAGCGCCTGGAGCGGCTCCCGCGCGCCGAGCGGCAGCGTCACCTGACCGCTCTCCGTGCGCGCAACGTGCAGGAGCTGCGTGCCCGATTGCAGCCGGCGCTCACGCTGCGGCGCTCGGGTGGCAACTGGGTGCTGCGCGCCCACCAGCCCTCCTTCGACGGCCGCAACTTCCTGACGCTCGAGCTGCGCGGCGACCAACGCAACTCGACGGCGGAGCTAGCGGGGCGGATGCTGCGCGTCCGGCCCCGGGGCGGCGAGCCGGTGCGCCTGACCGTCCGCATCGAGAGCGACGCCCCCACACTGACACCACTGACGCGGCAGGAGATCTTCAATCCCGAGTTCTTCGCCTTCTACGAGCGCGTCCGTGCCGACTCCGCCGCCGATCCGCTGCGCTTCCGACGGCTCGAGCGGCAGGTGCGCAGCTTCGAGCTGCTGAGCTACCAGGAGAAGCTGATGGCGGGGCTGCCGAACTTCGCCACCTACTTCGGCCGCGACATGCTGATGACGGCGTTGATGATGCAGCCTGTCTGGGCCGATGCGATGGCCGAGCACGTGATCGGCAGCGTGCTGCGCCGGCTCTCGCCCACTGGGGATGTGAGCCACGAGGAGGCGCTGGGCGAGCAGGCGATCCGCGAGCACGCGGAGATCTACAGCCGCTTGCTGGATGATTTCGCACGCTTCCGCGCGGAGGGGCGCGGCCAGGCGGCGGACAGCGCGCTCGCCGAGGCGCGGCAGCTTGTCGTGAACATCGCGGTCGTACGCGAGAACTACCACATGTTCGACGACGACTTCCAGTTCCCCGTGCTGGTCGCCCGCTACCTCGCCAATCCGGATTTGCCGGGGGAGCGCAAGCGCTCTTACCTGCTCGGCGCCGCTCGCGAGGGGGATCCGGAGACGCGCCTCTCCGCGCTGTTGCGCAACCTGGTATACGTGGCCCGGCGTGCCGAGCCCTACGTGCGCGAGCCGAACGCCGCCAACCTCGTGGACTTCCCGAAGATGACTGCCGAGCAGTACTTCCCGGGGAGCTGGCGCGACAGCAACGCCGGCTACGGGAATGGGCGCTTCGCGATGGACGTCAACGCCGTCTGGGTGCCCTCCGCGCTGGACGCAGTCGCGCAGATTCTGCCCGCTCTCGAGGGGCTTGGCTTCTCCCTTAGCGACCTCGAAGCGCGAGTGCCGGAGGTGCGCGGCAGCACGCTCGCCAGCTACGCGCGCGATCCTGCCACTCTCCGGCACGCGGCCGAGAGCTGGGGCGCCGCCTCGCGACACTTCCAGGTGAACCTCACCCCCGAGCAGGCGCGCGAGCAGGTCCTCGCCAGGCTCGCGCAGTTTCCCGGGAACGAGCGGCGCTTCTGGGCGCAGCGGCTGGAGGCGATCCCGCAGGAGCGCATGGGCGTGGAGTTTCTCGCCGTCTCGCTCGACTCCGTCGCACGTCCGATCCCGGTGATGAACACCGATCCGGCGATGCGGCTGCTGCTGCGCGATCCGCCGCGCGAGATCGTGCTTCGGGACGTGCGCACCTTCGTGCTGCCATACCCGGCCGGTCTCTTCGTCGCGGGGCTGGGGCCGCTGGCCGCCAACGACGCATTCGCCTCGCCGTACGTCTGGGAGCGCTTCCGCGCCGACCCGTACCACTCCCCGAGCGTGGTGTGGGGCCGCGAGGTGAACCTCATCATCCTCGCCCTGACCCGCCAGGTTCGCCTTGCTGATACCGCCGGCGGGACCAGTAGTTACCCCGCCGGCGCGGCGTTCGCCGCCGAGTTGCGGGAGGCGCTGCAGAGGATCGTCGAGGCGGTGGACGCCTCCGGCCTCCGCTACACCGAGCTGTGGACGTATCGGATCGAGGGGGATCGCCTGGTTCCGGTGCGCTACCCGACCGGCTCGGACCTGCAGCTCTGGAGCCTCACCAACGTGGCGGTCGAGTTCGAGCTGGCCCGCCTGCGGAGCGGGCAGTGAGCGAGCGCGGCCTCGCCTGGGCCTTCGTGCTGCCGGCGCTGAGCGTCGTCGTCCTCGTCGCGCTCTTCCCGCTCGGCTGGACGGTATGGGAGTCGCTGCACCTGCACGACCTGCACATGCCCTGGCTGGGGCGGCCTTTCGTGGGGGTGGACAACTACGTCGAGATCCTCGGTGACCGCCGCTTCTGGGGGGCGATGTGGCACACGGCCTTCTTCACCTTCGCCACCGTCACCCTGGAGCTGCTGCTCGGGCTCTTCCTGGCGCTGGCGATGAACCGCGCTTTCCGGGGACGCGGCCTGGTGCGCGCCGCGGTGCTGGTGCCCTGGGCGATTCCCACAGTGGTGGCGGCGCTGCTCTGGCGCTTCATCTTCGATTCGCAGGCGGGCATCGTGAACGCCATGCTGATCGGCGTGGGGCTGATGGAGGAGCCGCTCGTCTGGTTCATCCAGGCGACGACCGCGTGGGTGCCGATCATCCTGGCGGATGTGTGGAAGACGACTCCCTTCGTGGCGCTGCTGCTGCTGGCGGGTCTGCAGAACATCGACCGCTCCCTCTACGAGGCCGCCTCGGTGGACGGCGCGACCGCCGGCTGGCAGCTCTGGCACATCACCCTGCCGCTGCTGAAGCCGGCGATCCTGGTGGCGCTGATCTTCCGCACCCTCGACGCCTTCCGCGTCTTCGACCTCATCTATGTGCTCACCGGCGGCGGCCCCGGCACCTCGACCGAGCCGATCGCGCTCTACACCTTCAACGCGCTCTTCTCGAATCTGCGCTTCGGCTACGGCTCGGCGCTCTCGGTGATCGTCTTCCTGGTGACCTTTCTGCTGGCGGTGCTCTACATCCGCGGGCTCGGCGTCAACGTGGCGGGGAGGGAGCCATGAGAGGTGGCGCAGGTCGCTGGGCGGCGGGAGCGGTGCTGCTCCTGCTGCTGGTATTCACGATGTTCCCCTTCTACTGGGCGCTGGTGGCGTCGTTCACGCCGGAGGCGCGGCTCTTCGAGACGCCCTCGCTCTGGCCGGGGGAGCTGGTATTCGACCACTACCAGGCGCTCTGGGAGGAGCGGGACTTCTGGGTGCCGATCCGCAACTCGCTGGTGGTGGCGGGCACGACGACCCTCTTCTGCGTGATCGTGGGCGCGCTCGCCGCCTATGCGCTGGCGCGGCTGCAATTCCGCGGCAAGACGGCGATCCTGGGCTTCATCCTCGCCGTGACGATGTTCCCGCAGATCTCGATCGTCAGTCCGCTCTACCTGCTGCTGCGGGAGCTGCGGCTGATCAACACCTATCCTGGGCTGATCCTACCCTATCTCACCTTCGCCATGCCGCTAACCGTCTGGCTGCTGGTCGGGTTCTTCCGCCAGCTACCCTTCGACCTCGAGGAGGCGGCGCTGGTGGACGGGGCGACCCGCTGGCAGAGCTTCACCCGCATCGTACTGCCGCTGGCTGCGCCGGGTCTCGCCACCACGGCGATCCTCACCTTCATCTACTGCTGGAACGAGTTCCTCTTCGCACTCTCCTTCACGCTGGGGCCGGAGCGGCAGACGGTGCCGGTCGCGATCGCGCTCTTCCGTGGCCAGTACCAGGTACCCTGGGGGCAGATCCTGGCCGCGGCGGTGATTGCGACCCTGCCCGTCGCGGCGCTGGTGCTCGCCTTCCAGCGCCGCATCGTACAGGGACTGACGGCGGGAGCGGTCAAGGGCTGAG
>JBPCIT010000366.1:0-4856 GCA_051006015.1 Longimicrobiaceae bacterium | reverse complement strand
CGGCCGCCGTCGTAGGACAGCGGCGACTCGAACGTGAAGGTGTCGCGCTGCAGCAGCGGCAACTCGCGCGTCGGCACGTAGGGCACGAAGCCGACGACGACGTCGACGTGCCCTTGCACGGTGCGCGGCAGCGGGACGACCCCCCCCCCCCCCCCCCCCCCCCCCCCTCCCCCCCTCCCCCTCCCCCCCTCCCCCCCCTCTCCTCCTCCTCTCCCTCCCCCCCCCCCCCCCCCCCCGTCCGGCCGGGGGGTGAGGGCCTCACACCCCATATCGCAGCGACTCGACAGGGTCCAGGTTCGCGGCGCGGCGCGCGGGGAAGAGGCCCGCCAGCAGCGCGATGACCGAGAGCAGCAGCATGGTGGTGCCGAGCACCAGCGGCGAGAGGGTCGGCGTGCCCACCTGCTCCTCGATGGGGAGCATCCCCGCACCCTTCACCAGCCCGACCGCGATCACCAGGCCGAGCACGGCGCCGACCGCGACGATCAGAAAGGTCTCGAGCAGGATCTGCAGCATGACGTCCCACTTGCGCGCGCCCACCGCCCGGCGCACCCCGATCTCACGGGTGCGCTCGCGCACCACGATGTACATGATGTTCGCCACCCCGACCCCGCCGACCACCAGCGTGAAGCTGCCGACTACGCCGAGGAAGAGGTTGAAGCCCAGAAAGAGGTACTTGAAGAACTTGAGCTGCTCCCCGGTATCCCAGATGCGCACCGCGTCTTTGTCCGACGGGTCGAAGGTGTAGCGTCGGCCGAGCACCTCGTAGACGCGCTCGTTCGCCGCCTCGGAGAGCGCGGGATCGGCGACGCGATAGATGATGCGCCCTACGTAGCGCTCGCCGAACACCGACTGGTAGGTGGTGGCGGGGATGAAGATGCGCTCCTCGTCACGCTGCTGGTAGGCGGAGTTCTGCTGCTTCTGCTGCATCACCCCGATCACCGTGAAGGGAGTCTCGCCGATGAAGACCTCCCGGCCGAGGGCGTCGCTCTCCCCGAAGAGCAGCTCCTTCAGCTTGTCGCCCAGGAAGGCGACCCGGCGCCTTCCATCGAGGTCCAGGTCGTTGATGAAGCGCCCGCCCACCGCGGGGAAGACGTTGCGCAGGTCCTCGTAGGCCGGCTCGATGCCGGTGACGTGCGGATTGGCGATGCGGATGCCGTAGCGTACGGGGGTGTTGCGCCCGTACTCGACGGTCACCGTCGCCAGCTCCGGGATCTCACGGCGCAGCAGCGCGGCGTCCGATTCGTGGAGGCGGATCTGCCGCCCCTCGGGGAAGCCCTGGAACGACTTGGTGGTGCGGCCGCCGAAGAGAATCGCGATCCCCTCGCCGATCCCCTTGGCGTTCTTGCGCATCTGCTTCTCGAGGCCGACGCCGAAGGCGAGCAGCACCACCACCGCCACCGTCCCCCAGGCGATCCCCAGGATGGTGAGCGCGGAGCGCAGCCGCTGGTGGCGCAGCGTGTCGAGGAACTGGCCGAAGATGCCGAGGAATCGCATGGTCGGGCTACTCGATCTGCTTGGCCGGCTTCTCCAGCACCTTCTCGCCCTCCTGCAGCCCAGCCGTCACCTCGACCTGGATGGCGTCGCTCAGGCCGGTCCGGATCACCCGCTTCTCCGACTGCCCCTCGGCGACGGGGACCGTCACCCAGGCCGAGTCGCCCTCGAAGGTGACCACCCGCTCGGGGAGCGTCAGCACGCTCTCACGCTTCTGAATGATGATCTCGGCGTTGGCGGAGAGGCCCGAGCGCAGCGTCGCGCCACCAGTCTGGGTGAGGGCGATCTCGACCGGGAAGGTGGTGGCGTTCTCCTGCTTCTTCGCCTTCAGGGAGATGCGGGTGACCACGCCCTGGATGCGCGCGTCGGGAAGCGCGCCGACCTTGATCTCGACCGGCATCCCCTCGACCAGCTTGCCGACGTCGATCTCGTCCACCGTGCCGCGGAAGATCAGCTTGTCCATGTTGGCCATCGTCATCAGCACCGTCCCCTCCTGGTAGGTGGAGAGGGGGACGACCGGATCGCCCGTCTCGACCATCTTCTCGAGGACGAAGCCGGTGACCGGGGCGCGCACCACCGACTCGACGCCGCTGCCAGAGCCACGGATGCGACCACGCTCGAGCAGCTCGAGCTTCTCGCGCGCCATGCGCAGCTGCAGGGCGGCCTCGTCGTGGCGGCGCTGGGTGCTCTCCAGGTCCTGCCGCGCGATCAGCTCCCGCTCCGCCAGCTCCTTGCTGCGCTCGATCTCGTGCCGGGCGTTCTGCATCTCGATCTCGCGCAGCTCGAGCTGCCGCCGTGCCTCGACCAGCTCGAGCGGCGTGGGATCGGGGCGGACATCCATCAGCGGCTCGCCGGCGCGGACGAAGCCACCCTCCTCGACGAACATCTCGCGCACCACGCCCGAGACCTTCGACTTGACGCTGATCTCGACCTGCGGCTCGATGGTGCCGACGGCGAGCGCCTTCTGCACCAGATCGCCACGGGTTACGGTCACGGAGGGAGGTCCGCTCTCGTCGTTCGAGCTTCCTGCGAAGGAGCGCGCGGCGAAGGCGCCGGTGACGACGAGGGCGGTGACTACGATGGCTACAACTTTGGTGCGTGGCTTCATGATCGGGCCGGGTGGGGGTGGAGCACGCGTGCGATTGCCTGACCGTACGGGAGGCGGCGGGGCGGAGTTTCGCCATCGCACCGGGCCGATGAACGACCCGGCAGGGAACTGCAAGCGTCCTCGCGGACGCCCCTCCCCTACCACAGTGCGGCGCCCGGCATGAGAGTGTTCCCCCCGCTTGCTCGCGCGGCACGCTACGCCTAGGTTGAGGGCCACTTCCTACACCCGTTTCTCGGATCGTCCATCCCGCACTTCATGCGCTGGCGAGGTCCCCCACTCCTGCGTCCGAACGCTGGCAGTCTGCGCCGCACAAGCGTGGTCGGCGCCGGCGTGCGTCTGCTCTCGGCCGTTCTCCTCTGGGGCTGCGACGCCGCTGACGGTACTCCGCCGCCTGTCCAGGCGCCGCCCCCCGCTGCGCAGACCGCTATGGGGCCGGTGCCGTCCGGCGAGGAGCTGATCCGCGAGCTGGGGTGCGGCGCCTGTCACGCTGGGCTGCCGGTGCGCGCCCAGGCCGCGGCGCCCGCGCTGGACGACGTGGGGCAGCGATACACCCCCGGGCAGCTCTTCGCCTACCTGCAGGACCCGCAGCCCACCCGGAGCGGCAGCGCCCGCGCGCGAATGCCCGACTTCCACCTCGACGAGCGGGAGAGCCTGGCCCTCACCCTCTACCTGACCGATGGACGGGGCCGCAGGGCAGGGCGCGGGGAGGGCGATGCGGAGCGAGCCTTCGAGCAGGCGCAGCGGCAGCACCGGGAGAGCGACGCGGAGCTGGGGCGCGCGATCTTCCGCTCCCAGAACTGCGCCGGCTGCCACGTCCGCTCCGGCGAGGATGCCTGGGCGGCCGGACCCCTGCTGAGCGGCGAGGGGTCGCGCGCAGAGCCCGAGTGGCTGCGCGAGTTCCTCCGGAATCCGACTCCTGTTCGCCCCTTCGGCTTCCAACCGGGCACGGGGAGCCGCATGCCCGACTTCCGCCTCTCCGCCGAGGAGGTGGACACCCTCGGGGCCTACCTGATGCGCCAGACCCAGCCGCTCGCCGCCGGCACGCAGCCGCCGCGGGAGCTTTCCCCCTTTGCGCGCGCCAAGGCGGAGGCACTGCTGCGCGAGCAGCTCCCCTGCCTGGGGTGCCACGCGATCGATGGGGAGGGGGGGCGGATCGGGCCGGATCTGGCACGGGTGCGGGAGCGGCGGCAGCCCGCCTACATCGAGGCGATGCTGCGCGATCCGCAGGCGACCTCCCCCGGCACCGTGATGCCACCGACGCCGATGCCGCCCGAGACCTTCGAGCTGATCTTCGGCTACCTGCTCGGCCGCGAGGGGGCGACGGAGCCGGAGCGGCTCTCGCTGGTGGAGAACCGCATCCACTTCCCGCAGGGGCGCAGCAACGAGGAGCTGCTCTACGGTCGCGTCTGCGCTGCCTGCCACGGCCCGCAGGGCGGCGCGGATGGCTACAACGCGCGCTTCCTGCCTACCCCGCCGACGGTGCACGCCTCGGCGGAGTACATCTCGCTGCGCCCGGACGACACCATGTACGACGGCATCCACTCGGGAGGGCGGATCCTGAACCGCAGCCCGCACATGCCCGCCTTCGGTGCGATGCTGGGGCGCGAGCAGATCCGCGGCCTGGTGCGCCACATCCGTGAGCTCTGCCGCTGCGACGGCCCGCGCTGGGCGCGGGACGGCGGGGAGGGGCGGCGATGAGGACTCGCACCCGGCGGTTGAAACCACGGCTACAACGGCACGAAGTCCGCCTTCTTCGCGCTTCGCGCTCAGTGCCCGCGAAGGTTCGCGGACTGAACCGCACCCTTGCAGCCCACGCAGGTGGGCTTTGTGTAGTTCCAGCCGCGAATTCATTCGCCCGGCCGCAGGCGGTGCCCGCACCCTCCCGGTATCACCGATGACGAAGAAGCGAGGAGGATCGGGCAAGGACCGGCCGCAGCACCGGGAGCGGCCGAACCCAGCCGAGCGGCCGGCGCCTCAGCCGCGCGCACCTTCGCGAGATCGCCGGGTTCTGGTCGCCGCGGCGGCGCTGCTGCTCGTTCTCGCCGCCGTCGGGATCTACCTCCTGCTGGGACGCGGGGGTGATGTGCCGCCGGGTGAGCGCATCGCCCTTCTTCCTCCGGCTCCTCCGTTGGCTGCTGCTGCGGGGCGAGGGGAGGACTTCGTCGGCGCGGAGGCCTGCGCGCAGTGCCACGCGCCGCAGTACGAGGCCTGGCAGCGCTCGACCCACGGGCAGGCCGGGGGACCCCCCTCGCGCGAG
>JBPCIT010000365.1:0-4155 GCA_051006015.1 Longimicrobiaceae bacterium | reverse complement strand
GGAGGAGGGGGTGCGCCGCTCCGCCGTTCGCCACCTGCTGCGCACCTTCTTCAGCGGGTCACGGAAACAGGCGATCTCGACGCTGCTGGAGGACGGTGACGCACAGCTCTCCGAGGAGGAGTACCGCGAGATCTCGGGACTGCTCGAGGAAGCAAGGCAGAGAGGAAAGCCGTGATGCTCTCCTACCTGCCGCTCCTCGAGGGACTCGCGCACGGCGTCTTCGAGGCAGCCGTGCGGTGGACGGTCCCCTTCGTCCTCGTGCTGGGCGTGACGCGGATCTCCCGGCTCTCCGCCGCGGCCCGGCATCATCTCTGGGTGCTCCTGCTCGCCGGGCTCGTCCTGCTGCCGGTCGCGCAATCGGTCGTGCCGGTCGTGCGGGTAGAGCAGCCGGCCGCGTTGCAGGCTCTCCAATCCGCCGGCTCCGACCGCCCCTTGCTGGCCACCGCCGATCAGGGCACGGCGCCGCCGCGGATCGCTCCCGCGGCGGTGGAGCGGCGCGAGTCGGCGTCCGAAGTGCTGCTGCCCCGGCAGAACCACTCGGCGTCGGAGGGCCAGGCGGTCGCGACGCGCGGTGGAATCCGGCCGATGCAGATCGTTCTGGGGATCTGGGCGACGGTCGCACTCGGCCTGCTAGGTGTCTGGGGAATGGGCCACCTGCTCGTGCACCGGCTCTGCCGAACTGCTCGAACGGCGCCGGCCGCACAGCGTCGTCTCCTGCGGGAGTGCTCCGGGCGCCTCGGGATCCGCACTCCGGTCCGGCTGTTGGTGGCGGCGCGCGAGGCGGTGCCGATGACCTGCGGATGGCTGCGCCGCACGATCCTCCTCCCGGAGAGCAGCCGTGCATGGTCCGAGGCGCGGCTCCGGCGCGTGCTGCTCCATGAGCTGGCGCACGTCGCGCGTGCCGATCCTCTCATCCACAGCCTGGCGCGCGCCGCCTGCTCGCTCTTCTGGTTCCATCCCGGCGTCTGGTTCGCCGTGCGGTCGATGCGCGCGGACGCGGAGCTCGCCTGCGACGACCGCGTGGTCGAAACCGACGGCTCGCCGATCGAGTACGCGGAAGATCTGCTGGGGATCGCCCGCTCCATCCGCCCCTTTCCGCTCGCGGCCGCCGCGCTGCAGATGGCGCAGCCCGGTGGCCTGGAGCGCCGCATCCGGAGCATTCTCGATACGCGTCACCGCGGCGGTCTCTCCCGCGGGCGAGCCGTCCTCTTCGCCTCCGCGATGCTCGTGCTCCTCTCCGGGGTCGCTGCCTTCCAGTGGTCCGACCGGCCAGGGCATACAGGCGAGGGCAGAGAGTGGCTCATGGGATCGAGCCTGGCGGATGGCCGCGAGGTCTGGACGCTGGACTGCGGGACGAGCCAGGATCCGGTCTGCCGGAACGGGACCCGTAGGGCGCTGGCGATGCTCGAGCAGACGGGCCGCACCGGAGCCGCCGTCGTCCAGCGGGTGAGCACGGGCGAGATCGTGATCTACGCCGCGCTGCGCCCCGCGGGATCCGGGCGCGAGTCCGCAATCCCCCTGTCCGAGCCCGGGTCGGTGGCCGAGCTCGCGGTCGCCGCGCTCTGGTGGAGCGAGGGTATGGAGGGGGCGGTGCCCTGCCCGCGGGTCACGACGCTCGGCACGGGCCGCTCCATTCGCAACGCCGGGGACTTCGACCTGGGCTCGATCTCCGCGGATGAGATGCTGGTGGCCTCGTGCAACACCGCGGCCGCGACGATGGCGGAAACGCTGCTGGCGCGCGTGGGGGTGGATGGCGTCCGTGGAGCGCTGGACCAGGCAGGCTTCGGCAGCGTCTCGGATCCCGGGGCGCCATCGACCGACGATCGGTTCTGGGCGCCTGGCGCCTCTGAGCGGGACGGTTGGGCGGCGCCTCCGAAGCCGTACCTGCGCGCGGGCGGCGATGCTGCCGAACCCGCCGCGCTCGTGCTCGCCGGGCTGGGCATCGGCGGGAGTGCGACGACCCCGCTCCACATCTCCCGCTTCCTCCAGGCGGTCGGGAACGGAGGCCGGATGATCGCGCCGCGGCCACTCTCGGAGACGCGAGCTCCGCCGGTGACGACACGCCTCTGGCCGGAGGCGGTCGCCGGGAGGCTCCAGGAGGCGATGAGGCGAACGGTGAGCGAGGGCACGGCCGCCCGCACGGTTCCGCAGCTCGAGTGGTCTCGCTGGAGCCTCGGCGGGAAGACGGGAACCGTGCCACGGGAGGACGGCGCGCTCGACGGCTGGTTCGCGGGGCTGGCACACGACCCCAGCGGCGAGCCCGAGTACACGATCGTCGTGCTCGTCGAGGGCGGCGGAATGGGCGGCCAGGTGCCGGCGGGGATCGCCGCCGAGATGACCCGCTTCTTTGCGCGCACGCAGGGCGATGAGCTCTGACCCGGACGCAGGCCTCGCTGCCACGGAATGCGGAGTCTTCCTCTCCCGTCCTGATCCCTCCTGGACGGGGATGTTCGAGCCGCTGCGCGCATGATGGACTTGATCGTTTGCTTCTTGTTGGTGGGAATCGTCGCCCTGGCGGCGCTGCTGCTCTGGCGGCGGTTCGGCGGCCCCTCGCGCTCGGTGCCGGTCTCCGTGGGACGGGGCCTGCTCTGCCTCGGGCTGGCGCTCCCGCTGGTGGGACTTCCGTCATGGCGGCTCAGCAACGCTCGCTCCCTGCAGCTGCTGGGCGAGATCGTGCCTCGCGTCGAGACGGGCGATTCGCTGGTCGCACTCACCTTCGATGACGGCCCGCTGCCCGATGCGACCGCGCGGGTCCTGCAGCTCCTCGCGGCGGAGGAGGCGCGTGCGACATTCTTCCTGATCGGCAGCTCGATCGAGCAACACCCCGAGGCTGCAAGAGCGATCGCCGACGCGGGGCACGAGATCGGAAACCACTCGTACTCGCACCGGATGATGCTGGGGCTCTCGCAGAACCGCATCCGCCAGGAGATCGAGCGCACGGACGCGCGGATCCGCGAGGCTGGCTTCGTCGGCCGCATCCACTTCCGCTCTCCCTACGGGAAGAAGTTCGTCGCGCTCCCGTACTACCTGGGCCGCACCGGCCGAAAGAACATCTTCTGGGACGTTGAGCCGGAGAGCGATCCGGAGATCGCCCGCGATTCCGCGCGGATCGTCGCACATGTGCTGGAGAAGGTGCGCCCCGGCTCGATCGTCCTGATGCACGTCATGACGCGACACTACGAGCCCTCGCGTGCCGCCGTGCCCGCGATCGTACGCGGACTCAAAGCGCGCGGCTACCGGCTGGTGACGGTCTCGGAGCTGCTGGAGCAGGAGGAGAGGGTCGCTCTCTCCCGGTAGTCCCCGGCCGCCCGCGAAGTGCGGCGGCCCCTCCCAACCACTCACAGGAGCAACAAGGTGCCGAGTTCACAGCTTTCCGAGAGTCATTCCCATGCGATGAAGTGCGGATTTTTCCGCACTATCCCCCTGCTCTCGCTCCTGGTAGCGGGCAGCGCGCTCGCCGGGTGCGCGGCCCATGCGCAGGCCGGCGGTGTACAGCCGGGCAGCCCCGCGCCGCAACGGATCGAGGTCGATCTCTCCTCCCACTTCCGCGCGCTCGGAGCGGACGGAGCCTTCGTGCTGTACGATGCCGCTGGAGATCGGCTGCTGGTCTACAACCCGGAGCGCGCACGACGAGGCTTCCTGCCCGCCTCCACCTTCAAGATCCTCAACTCGCTGATCGCGCTGGAGACCGGCGTGATCTCGGACGAGCGCGAGGTGATTCCGTGGGACGGCGTGGACCGGGGCGACTGGTGGAATGGCGACATGGACATGTCGAAAGCCTTCCAGCGCTCCGCTGTCTGGTTCTATCAGGAGCTCGCCCGGCGCATCGGCGAACGGCGGATGGGCGAGTGGGTGGAACGAGCCGCCTACGGCAACCGCGACATTCGTGGTGGGGAGGACCGCTTCTGGCTCAGCGGTGGCCTGCGCATCTCGCCGGAGGAGCAGGTCGAGTTCCTCCGCCGGCTGCATCGCGGCGATCTCCCGTTCTCGGAGCGCAGCCAGGCGATCGTGCGGCGGATCATGTGGATGGAAGGAGGGGAAGGGTACGTGCTGCGCGGGAAGACCGGCTGGGCGGTCTCGGACGGGGTCGATTACGGCTGGTTGGTCGGTTGGGTGGAGAAGGAAGGGAGGCCGTACTTCTTCGCCACGCAGATC
>JBPCIT010000364.1:0-4420 GCA_051006015.1 Longimicrobiaceae bacterium | reverse complement strand
CCAAAACAAGAAGACACAAATCCTTCTCCCCCCCCCCCCCCCCCTCCCCCCCCCCGCACCCGCTTCAGCGTGACGGAGCGTGTTGCTCCCCTAGTGGTTCTCCCGCGAGCCGTACCCGTCCGGCGTCGGGCGGTCGGGGGGGATGTAGGTCATCCCCTCGAGGATCGCTTTCCCCATGTCGCGCGTCCCAAAGGACTCAGCCTCCAGATCCTCTGAGAGGTGCGCAGCGGTATCGGACTGCTGGGAGTTGTCGCCGCCGAGCTGGTCGTCCAGCTCATCCTCCACGGCCAGCGAATCGTCTATCGCCTCGGGCAGATCGGGGCGGTGGTGCTCCGAGACGATCAGCTCGTTCGAGTAGGACTCGATCCCCAGCACCTCGGCGATCACCTTCTCGGCGACCTGTAGCTCGCCGTCCGTACCGACTCGTCCGGAGAGGGTGACGAATCCGTCCTCCACCGAGATGTCGATCCAGCCCGCATCCAGATTCGGGTACTCTCGGAGCTGCTGAACGATCAACTGGCGCAGCTCCGCATCCGACATATCCTCGAGGTGGAAGATGCCACCGAAATCGCGATTGGCCATGAAGTCCCCTGCGTCAGAAGTGATACGCGGCTCCGAGGGAGAGTCCGAGGTTGTTGGTCCACCGGCTGTCCCGGACCCCCTCCTCGGTGAGGCCCTGCGGGATGGTGAGCCTCCAGATCTGGTCCCGCACCTCCGCCCTCAGGGAGAACCGCCGGGAAAGGTACCAATCCGTTCCCCCACCCATACCCACCGCAAAGCCGGGGCCGAAGCTGAAGAGTTCGTCCTCCGGGACGTCCTCCTCCGCTGCGGTGCGGCCCCGCAGGTTGGCGACGACACCACCCACGGCGAGAGCGTAGGGTGCCAGTCCATTCCAGGTGCGCGGCCCGGTGATGTTCAGGCGAATGCCGGCCTCGGCGAGGAGGAGCGGCATGCTCGCCGTGCCCACGCCGATGGGGATCGTACGCGTGGGGTCGCTCGGATCCACGCCTCGCGCCGCGAAGATCGTCCGCTCGCTGGGGATGAAGGCGAGTGCGCCCTCGCCGGCGATGGGTCCCCCCAGCCGCAGGTTGTAGCGCGCACCTACCACTGGCGCCGCCTGGGGTCCAAGGTCGGGATCCAGGCTCTGCGTCAGGAGGTAGCCGGCGAAGACGCTCAGCGACTGCCTCTCCTCGATGTAGCGGTAGGGGGAGGTGATCCGCTGCGCCTCGAGGGCGCTGGTGCCCAACAGAAAAAACGCGGCGCCGAGCGCCGCAAGAGTCAGCAGATGTCGTTTCATCACTCTTCTTGCTCGGTCTCCAGAATCGGTACTGCCGGAAAAGCGCAGTCCCGAACGACAAGCCGTTCGGGACTGGATGCTACCCGGAAGCTAGCCCGATTGTCCCCGCCTTGGCAAGGTTGGCGGCGGGGCGTGCGCTTCAGGAGGCGAGGACGCGCAGGTCGCGGCCGGTCATCGCCTCCGGCTGCGGGATGCCGAGCAGCCCGAGAATCGTCGGCGCGACATCGCAGAGGGCGCCGTCGCGCAGCGCCTCCGTCGTGCGCCGCCCCTCCGGCTCCACCAGGATGATCCCCACCGGGTTGGTCGTGTGGGCGGTGTGGGGACCGTTGGTCGTCGGGTCCCACATCTGCTCGCAGTTGCCATGGTCCGCGGTGACGATCAGGGTGGTGCCGCTCTCCCGGCACGTCTCGAGCACCCGCGCCACTCCCCGGTCGGTGGTCTCCACCGCGCGGATCGCCGCCTCGAGCACCCCGGTGTGCCCCACCATGTCGGGGTTGGCGTAGTTGCACACCAGCGCGTCGAAGCGGCGGGAGCGGATCGCCTCGACGACGCCCTCCGTGACCTCGGCGGCGCTCATCTCCGGCTGCAGGTCGTAGGTGGCCACCCTCGGGGAGGGGACCAGCCGCCGCTCCTCGCCGGGTGGCGGATCCTCGACGCCCCCGTTGAAGAAGTAGGTGATGTGCGGGTACTTCTCCGTCTCCGCGGTACGGAAGCTGGTGCGCCCGTGCGCCGCCAGCACCTGCGCGAGGATATCCTGCATCGGCTGCGGCGGGAAGGCGGCGGGGAGGGGGAACTCCTCGTCGTACTGGGTCATGGTGACCACGTCCACCCGCGGCGGGCGCGGGCCGCGGTCGAACTTGTCGAAGTGCGGGTCCATGATGGCGCGCGTGAGCTGGCGCACACGGTCCGCGCGGAAGTTGAAGAAGATCACCCCGTCGCCGTTGCGGAGCAGCCCCTGCGGCTCGCCCTTCTCGCCGACCACCACCCGCGGCTGCACGAACTCGTCCGTCTCGTCCGATGCGTACGCGCGGGCGATCGCGGCGACGGGGTCGTGCACCGCCTCCCCCTCGCCGTAGACGATGGCGCGGTATGCCTTCTCGGTGCGCTCCCAGCGCTTGTCACGGTCCATCGCCCAGTAGCGGCCCATGACGGTCGCGACCTGGCAGCCCTCGCCCTGGTTGGCGCGTCCGAGCAGCTCGGTAAGGTAGTCGCGCGCCGAACGCGGCGGAGTGTCGCGCCCATCCAGGAAGACGTGCATGCGCACCTGCGGCATCCGCTGCTGCTCCGCCAGCTCGCAGAGCGCCAGGATGTGTGAGTCGATGGCGTGCACCCCACCCGGGCCAATCAGCCCCATCACGTGCAGGGTGCTGCCGCGCTCACGCACCGTGCGGAAGAGATCGAGGAAGCGGGAGTTCTGCTGGAACTCGCCCATCTCGATTGCGTGCGTGATGCGGTAGAGCGACTGCATCACCACCCGCCCGGCGCCCAGGTTGAGGTGCCCGACCTCGGAGTTGCCCATCTGTCCCTCGGGCAGCCCCACCGCCGGGCCATGGGTGGTGAGCTGCGACCGCGGATAGCGACCCTCCTCCCAGAGCTGCGTCCAGGTAGGGGTGTGGGCGCGCGCCACCGCGTTGTCGTCGAGCGGCTCGCGCAGCCCCCAGCCGTCGAGGATCAACACGGCCACGCGGGGGCGGGACTGATCCGGCGTCGAAATGCTTGCCATGCTGTACGTTGCCACCTGTTTGCAGTGCAAATGGAGGGGAGCCGGAGCTCTCCCGCGAGTTGACAGCGTCCGGCTGCGCGTGTATCGTGGTGCGCACTCGCTTCGAAAATCTACGCTCGGAAATGTCCGCGTGCCACCCTGATCGGACCGTCCTCAGATTCCGCATTGGTACCGTTCATGCCTCCTTCGCGAGCGGATTCGCCCGCTCTCCATCATTGTCGTAGCCAGCTCGAAACCAGGAACAGGAGTCGCAATGAATCCACGTCCGCCGCTCGCCCTCTCCGCCCTGCTCTCCCTCGCACTGGGTGCCGGCCTCCTTGCCGCCGCCTCTCCCGCGCAGTCACACGCGGAGGATGCCGCGACCCGCACGGCGGCCACGGATTCCATCCCGGATGATCTCCTCCGCGTGGACGGTCGAGCCTTCGGGCGCAGTGGAGCGCTGCGGGTTGCGCTCGTTCGGGCGATGGATGCGCTGGAGCTGCCCTTCGTCCTGCGGCAGGAGACGCCGGAGGGCGTCTCCTACCGCTGGGTGCCGCTCTTCGGCACGCAGGGCACCGGCCTGGCCGGTGAGTCGCTGCTGCGCGATGGGCTCTTCGCTCCGCCGACCGCCGGCGTCTGGCGGCTGCAGGTGCGCGCGGGCGAGGAGAGCCAGGAGGTTCGCGAGCTCGCGGTGATCACGCAGCTCCCCTTCGACATCAAGAACGGCTCGCATCTGAACGGCTACCACATCGGCCGCTACCCTTCGGAGGCCGGGGACGGCGATCACGGCGTGCCGATGGGATTCATCGAGGTGACGCCCGAGAACCAGGATCTGCACGTCTCCGAGCACTTCCAGCTGCGGCAGTTCATCACCAAGGACCAGCACAACGTCTGGCCGAAGTACGTCGCGCTGGATCTGCGTCTGATCGACAAGCTCGAGCTGGTGCTGCAGGAGCTGCGGTCGATGGGAGTGCGTGCCGAGCGGATGACGGTGATGAGCGGCTTCCGCACCCCGCAGTACAACGGCCCCGGGGGGAATGGCCGCGCCAAGCACTCGCGCCACACCTTCGGCGACGCTGCGGACGTGTGGGTGCAGAACGACGGCCACTGGTACATCTCCGACCTGAACGGCGACGGCCGCCGCGACACGGACGACGTGAAGCTCATGCTACGCGCCGTGGACCGTGTCGAGCAGCGCTATCCGGAGCTGATCGGCGGCGCCGGCCTCTACAACTCCCTGGGCGACCGCGGTCCCTTCATCCACATCGACGTGCGGGGACAGCGCACGCGCTGGTGAGCTGAGAGATCCTGCTCCCCCAGCCAGGGCCTCACCCCCCAGCCGCCCCTCCCCACTCTGTGGGAGGGGGGGAGACCCCTTGGCAGGCGGTAAGGGGGTAGAACACTCGGACTTATCCCCCATG
>JBPCIT010000363.1:0-9214 GCA_051006015.1 Longimicrobiaceae bacterium | reverse complement strand
CCGATCGCCACCGTGGCGACCGGCACCCCGCGCGGCATCTGCACGATGGAGAGCAGCGAGTCGATGCCGCTCAGCGCGGCGGAAAGCACCGGCACACCGATCACCGGCAGCACGGTCTTCGCGGCGGTCATTCCCGGCAGGTGCGCCGCGCCGCCCGCGCCGGCGATGATCACCTCGAGACCGCGCTCCTCCGCGCGCTCCGCGTACTCGAACATCCGCTCCGGCGTGCGGTGCGCGGAGACCACCTCCATCTCGAAGGCGATCTCCAGCTCCTCCAGCACCCGCGCGGCCTCGAGCATCGTCTCGCGGTCCGAGCGGCTTCCCATGATGATCCCGACGCGCGGCTGGCTCACCGATAGCTCCTCTCACGAAAGGGCGAGTACGGAGCCAATGTAGGAGCCCGCCTGCGCCGCGGCAAACTCGCCTGGCGCCCTCCCACGACAGCTGATAGCTTTGCCCGCCATTCACCGCGCACCCGCACCGAAGCTCATGAAGCTACGCGACGCACAGCGAGAGGTCGACGAGTACATCGGGCAGTTCAAGCTCGGCTACTTCCCGCCGCTGGTGAACCTGGCGCGCCTGACGGAGGAGGTGGGCGAGCTGGCGCGGGAGCTGAACCACCAGTTCGGGCCGAAGACGAAGAAGGCGGACGAGCCGGTAGGCGACATCGCGCTGGAGCTGGGCGACGTTCTCTTCGTGCTGGTGGTGCTCGCGAACCAGCTCGAAATCGACCTCGAGAGCGCACTGGAGCAGACGCTGCGCAAGTACCGGGTGCGGGACGCGGAGCGCTGGGAGCGGAAGGCGCAGGAAGAGGAAAGGGCGAACCGGGAAGAGTGACCGCAGCCGCCTCGCTAGTGCAGGATCAATCGGCTTTTTCGGTGGGCGACGGCATCAGCCGGGCCGATAGTAGTCCGGTGCGTAGCAGCGCCACGACCCGGCAGGAACTACAGCCGCCCTCACGGGCGGAAGACCGATCCAGCTCAAGCCCAGCGTCCGGAGGACGCCTGCTGTTGCTTGCCGGGTCTTTCACAGGCCCCGCGGAGCGCCGCAGCCGATCCTGGCAGAAGCGTAGCGTGTGCGTGGCATGAGCCGAGCAGCCACGTGTCGAAGCCCTCTGTTGAACCTCCACTACGGCGGGGGAGTATCGTCAGCTGCTCGCCCTGGCCGGCCGCCGGGTCTCAGCTACGCCGGGCGTAGCTCCGCGAGGGCCGCGATCAGCTCCTCGTTCTCCGCGGCGGTGTTGTAGAAGTGCGGCGAGACACGCACGTACTCGCCGCGCCGGTCCACGATGATCCCGCGCCTCCCGAGGCGCTCGACCACCTCGCCGGCATCCGGCGTCCGCAGCATCACGATCGCCGACCGCTGCTCGGCCTCCGCGGCGACCCGCAGCTGTAGACCCGCCTCCCGTGCGCGGGCGATCAGATCCTCGGCGAGTGCGGCGTTGCGCGCGCGGATCCTCTCCATTCCCACCTCGTGGATGATCTCCAGCCCGCCCAGCGCCGTGTACATCGTGGGCAGCGCCGGGGTACCCAGCTCGAAGCGCGCGGCATCCTCGCGGAAGGCGAAGCGGTCGGCCTCGAACCGGAACTGATCGCGAGCGCCGAACCAGGAAGCGATGGTCGGCTCGAGCCCGGCGATCCGCTCCTCGCGCACCCAGAGGAAGGCCATCCCCGGACCGCCCAGCAGCCACTTCAGCGGCCCCGCGAGGTAGACGTCCGCGCCCGCGGCGCGCGGATCGACAGGAAGCTGCCCCGCGCCGTGGTAGCCGTCCACGATGAAGAGTGCCCCCGCCCGGTGTGCCACCTCCGCGATGCGTGTCAGCTCCTGGATGTAGCCTGTCGAGTAGAAGACGTGGCTGGTGGCCACGACCGCGGTGCGCTCGTCGATGTGCTCCGCCCAGCGCTCGGGGGCGATGCCGACCCCGTCGTCGCTGGGAACGCGCACCACCTCGACGCCCGGCTTCACCAGCCACTGATAGATCTGCGTGGGGAAGTCCAGCTCCGCCACCACCACCTTCTTTCGCTCGCCGTAGTCCACCGCGGATGCGACCGCGCCGAGTGCCGCGGAAACACTGGGCATCAGCGCGATCTCCGTTTGCTGCGCGTTCCAGAGCCGCGCGACGCTCGCGCGAAGCTCGGTGAGCCGGCCCAGCCAGAGCTCGTACCAGGCGGAGGCCCCCATCGTGTTCCAGAGCGCCTGGTACTCCCCGAGATACCCCATCGACCGGCGTGAGAGCGGGCCGAGAGAGCAGGAGTTCAGGTAGGTACGTGTCGCCAGGATCGGAAACTCGTTCCGCCAGCGCTCGAGCTCGGAGTGTGGGATTCCGTCCATCAGCTAGCCTCGGCCGAGAGCTGGTCCAGCGTATCGACCGCGCGTCGCAGATGGGGGATGACGATCGAGCCGCCCACCACCAGCGCCACCGAGAATGCCTCAAAGAACTCCGGCTCCGTGACTCCCTCCTCCTTGCAGCGCACCAGGTGGTAGGTGACGCAGTCGTCGCAGCGCAGCACCATCGAGGCAACCAGACCCATCAGCTCCTTGGTCCTGACCGGCAGCGCGCCTGCCTCGTAGCTGCGCGAGTCGAGCGCGAAGAAGCGGCGGATCTCGAGGTTGCCGGCTTCCAGAATCCGCTCGTTCATGCGCTCGCGGAAGCGGCGGAACTCCTCCAGGCGGTCGGGCATCGTGGCTCCAGGTTTGGCGGTGGAGCAGGGAAGATGGCACCCGGTTCACCACCCGGTCAAGCCGAGGCACGCGGAGCCACCCTCGGGGTAGGATGGGGCATGATCCCGGTGCAAACGCTTACGCCGCAGCAACTTTCGGCTCGCATCCGCGAGCGCGCGCTCGCCCTCGGCTTCGATGCCGTGGGCATCGCGTCCGTGCACCCGAGCGCGCATGGGGAGGCGTACGCGCGCTGGGTGGAGGCAGGCTACCATGGCGAGATGGGCTACCTCGCGCGCGAGGACGCCGTCGCCAAGCGCCAGGACCTCACGCGCGTCGTCCCGGACGCACGTTCCGCGATCGTGGTGGCGAGAAACTACTATCCGGAGCTTGAGGACCGGCCGGCGAACGAGGATCCCTCCCGCGGCGTCTTCGCCCGCTACGCCCGCAACGACGACTATCACGAGATCCTCAAGCCGCGCCTGATCGAGCTGCAGGATTGGATCAACGACGAGCTGGTGCCGGTCGGCGGACGCGCCTACGTGGATACCGGGCCCGTGCTGGAGCGCGAGCTCGCGGTGCGAGCCGGGCTGGGGTGGTCCGGAAGGAACACCATGCTCATCCAACCGCAGAAAGGATCGTACTTCTTCCTGGGCGTGATCCTGCTGGATGTCGAGCTGGAGTACGACGCGTCCTTCGAGCGCGACCACTGCGGCACCTGCTCCAGCTGCCTGGATCACTGTCCCACAGGTGCGCTACTGGGGCGGGACGAGAGCGGGGCACCGGTGATGGACGCGCGCCGCTGCATCTCCTATCTCACCATCGAACTCAGGGGGCCGATCCCCCGCGAGCTGCGGCCGCTCATGGGCAACCGCATCTACGGCTGCGACATCTGCCAGGAGGTCTGCCCGCACAACGCGAGGAAGTTCGTTCAGCTGACCGACGAGAGTGCCTTCTGGCCCCGCCAGGGGGTGCACGGCGCCAAACTGATCGAGCTGATGGAGTTGACGCAGGAGGAGTTCTCGCGACGCTTCAAGGACTCCCCGGTGAAGCGCACCAAGCGGCGCGGGCTGCTGCGAAACGTGGCGGTGGCGCTGGGGAACTGGAGGAGCCCAGAGGCGGTGCCGGTGCTGACTACTGCGCTGCAGGACGAGGAGCCGCTGATCCGCGGGCACGCCGCGTGGGCGCTGGGGCGGATTGGCACGCCGGAGGCCATCGCGGCGCTGCAGGGGAGGGCGGAGGTGGAGGAGGATGGGTGGATGCGGGAGGAGATCGCGGCCGCGCTGGGCGGGCGCTGACGGGGAATGGCCTTTTCACCAACCCTCGCGCACCACCCGGGCACGCATGCGGGCTATGTCCGCCTTCACCTCGGCCATGAGGCGGTCGTAGCGGGGATCTCCCTGAAGCGAGCCCAGGATCGGGTCATTTCCTCCGAACGGATCAGCGTAGTAGAGGCGCCAGCCGGATTGCACCGCTACCTGCAGTGCCTGAATCGCCCCCTCACGATCACCAGCCACTATCCGGATACGGGCGGACTCGACATGGTCTTCCGGTCTCCACGGGTGACCGCGCCGCCGAACCTCGAAGCGATCGGAGGCCTCCTGGAGAACATGGTGAGCCCGCTCGGCGTCGCCCGACTGCTGGAGAAGCCAGGCGAGGGTGATTCCGGCCTGCTCCTTCCACCAGACCGTGCTCGCCTCCGGGAATCCCTGTTCGAAATAACGCCGAGCGGCGGACAGGTCTCCCAGCGCGGCGGCGATCTGCCCTGCCCAGAGCAGGGCGTCCGGGTGCTCTCTCTCCATCAGCATCCGCTGGATCTCGGCTCGGGCCTCCTGTGGCCGCCCCTCGATGATGTAGGTCATGCTGAAGTGGATCTGAATCCAGGGGAAGCCCGGCTGCACCTTCATCGCGCGGTCGAACAGGGCGCGTGCCCGCTCGGTCATGCCCAGGTGCTGGTAGTTTCGCCCGGCCATATAGATCGTGATGGCGTTGGTGGGATCGGTTTCGAGTTCGCGCTCCCACAAACGCGCGGCCTCGTCGAGGCGGCCATAGTCGTACTCGTACAGATTGGCCAAACCGCCCGAGAGGTTCGGATTGAGCGCCACTGCGCGGCGATGCGCCTCGAGCGCTGCCTCCCGGTCTCCTCGTATGTTGAGCGCCTTGCCCAGCGCGGCATAGGCGGGGGCGAATCCTGGATCAAGAGAAATCGCGTGGCGAGCGGCGACGACGGCTGAATCGAGCCAGGCTGCCTCTCCTCGAGGCCAGTAGCGGCTTAGGAGAGCATCGGAGCGAGCCACGAACGCATCCGCATAGGTGGGGTCGAGCACGAGTGCCTCTCCGATAAGCTTCAGCGCCGCCTCGTTCGTCCGAGGATCCGGGAGCTGCAGGAGGTGCCGCGCACGGAGCACGTAATCATGGGCAAGCGGATTGGTCGTTGGGCGCCGCTCGATCCGCGCACGCTCACCCGCGCTGAGACTCACCCGCAGAGCACGCGCGATCTCCTGCGCGATCTCGTTCTGCACGGCGAAGACGTCCTGCAGCGGGCGGTCATAACGCTCGGCCCACAGCTGCCGGTCCGTCCTCGCGTCAACCAGATGCACGTTGATGCGCACCTGATCGCCGGCGCGCTGGACGCTCCCCTCCAGCACGTGTGCCACTTCCAGTTCGCCGGCGATCTGGCGCAGGGGCTTGCCGCTCCCCTTGTAGCGCATCGCCGAGGTGCGGCTGATCACCCGCAGGTCCCCCACGCCGGCCAGTGTGGTCAGAATCTCGTCCGTGATGCCGTCGCTGAAGTACTCGTTCTCCGGATCCTGGCTCAGGTTGGTGAAGGGAAGCACGGCTACCGAGCGCTCGACCTCCGTGCCTCCGGTGCTCTCTCTCCACAGCGGACGCGTGGCGAATCCGCCGCCGATCACGAGTACGGCCCCGCCGAGCACCAGCCACCGCGCCGTGGCTCGCTTCGACTGCCTGTGTAGCCAGCGCCACCCGCGGCGCGGGGTCGGCTCACCGCCGAGGGATATTGTCGCCAGCTCCTTCAGAAACTCCGGCGCCCCGGCGTAACGGCTCTCGGGAGCCTTGCGGAGGGCGGTGAGGACGATCTCCTCTACCGCGGGCGAGATGTCGGCCCGCAGGGCAGAGGGGCGGATCGGCTCATCGTTCACGATGGCGTGAGCGATCGCGCTTTCGTGCTCTCCGATAAAGGGTCGCCGTCCGGTGAGCATCTCGTAGAGCACTACGCCCAGCGCCCACAGGTCGGTATGGGGGCCGACGGGCCTACTGCGGACCTGCTCCGGCGCCATATAGGCCACCGTTCCCGGGTGCTCCCCGGATTGGGTCAGGCTCAGGTCTCTTGCCTTGGCCACCCCGAAGTCGAGAATCTTCACCGTCCCGTCGGGCAGGAGCATCACGTTGCCCGGCTTCAGGTCCCGGTGTACGATGCCCGCCGCGTGCGCGCACGCCAGCCCCTGCGCGATCTGCTGCGCGATGGCGAGCGCCTCTGACACGGGGAGCGGCCCGTCCCGCGCCAGGCGCGCCTTGAGCGTCTCGCCCGGGTAGAGGGGCATGGCGAGGAAGAGCCGGCCGTCCTCGGCCTCGCCCACCTCGTAGATGGTGCAGAGGTTGGGGTGGTCGAGCGCGCCGGCGGTCCGGGCTTCGTGGAGGAAGCGCTGCTTGGCGGACGGGTCGAGGGTGTACTGGGGAAGGAGGAACTTCAGCGCCACCGCACGGCCAAGGCGGGTGTCCTCGGCGCGGTAGACCACGCCCATCCCGCCTGCCTCGAGCGGCTGCAGCACGCGGAAGTGCGACAGGGTGTGGCCGGCGAGGCCGAGTGGATCGGGCGCTGGACCGTGGTGATCGCCGCGCGGGGGGAGGCCCGCGCCGCCGAGCCCTCCGCTGCTCTCCGCATCGGCGGCCAGCAGCGACTCCACCGCATCACGCAGCTCCGGATCGCCCGTGCCGATGAGCGCAAGCCGCTCGGCGCGCTGATCGTCCTCCAGCTTGACCAGCTCGCCGAAGACGGCCCGGATTTCCCTCCAGCGCTGTGGGTCTATACGAATCAGAGGGATGGCTCGTTCTTGAGCTCCGCCAGCAGCCAGGCCCGCGCGGAGCGCAGCTCCCGCTTCACCGTGGCCAGTGAGAGCCCCATCGCCTCGGCCGTCTCCTCCAGCGAGAGGCCGCCGAAGTAGCGCTGCTCCAGAATCTGGCTCTGCCTGGGATCCATCGCTTCCAGTCGCTTCAGCGCCTCGTCCAGCTCGACCACCGAATCGAGATCCTCGTCCGCCATCCAGGTCCCTTCGCGTAGCTCCAGCACGGCTGCGCCGCCCCCGCGCTTCGCGGCCATCCGGGCGCGAGCATGATCGGCCAATAGACAGCGCATTACACGAGAGGCCAGCGAGAGGAAGTGGCTGCGATCCCTCAAGCTGATCTTCGGCACGTCGACCAGCCTTATATAGGCCTCATGGACCAGCGCGGTGGTGTTGAGCGAACGCTCCGCGGGTGCACCCTGGAGGCGCTGGCGTGCGAGGAGACGCAGCGAATCGTAGACGATCGGGACGAGCTGATCGAGGGCTTGGGAGTCGCCTTCACTCCAACGGTGGAGCAGACTGGTGATTGGGGACGCGGCGGATGGCATTGCAGCTTCGGCGGGGAAAGGCGTTTACAGCAGACGGAGAGGGAACTCCGCTCCTAGGAATCTTATGCATCATCGGTTTCCTGTCCAGGGCGGCCATCAGCAATCGCCGCCTGGCCCGTCACGATCACCGCCGGTACCATCACGGCTGTGCGTCGGGGTGTGAGCCGTTCTGGGAGCCGAATCCGAGTAGAGGGGGACCGATGAGCGCGGAGCTGCGGTGACCGGTCACGGTAGGCCGCCTCTCCCGTCACACCACCCCGTTACTTCACAGCCCCGGAGGCTACCATGTCGCAGTCGCGGATTCTCCCTCGCATTCTCGTGTTCAGCCTTGTTCTCACCTCAGCCGCCGGCTGTCACCACAGGTCCGCCGGTCCTGCGCGTTCCTCCGCTCCCGATGAGGCACAGGTCGGGCATGGCATGCACGCCACGGCGCGTACCTCCATCGGGGTTCAGTCCTCGCAGCCGAATGAACTGGGGGACGTGGAAACCACCCGCATCGAAGACCTGTTCGCGGGGCGTTTCGCGGGCGTACAGGTGCAGCGCACTGGGGTTGGGAAGATCTTGATCCGCATCCGCGGCGTCGAGCCCCTGGTAGTGGTCGATGGACTGGAGGGTGACTCCCACCTCCTTTTGGGTCTCCGACCGCAGGACGTCGTACGGATCGACATCCTCAAAGACGCGGGCGCGACTGCTATCTACGGCGAGCGCGGCCGCAATGGAGTGATCGTGATCTCCACGAGGCAGCGTCGCTGACGCCTCCGCGGGAAAGGGCACCTGCGCAAAGGCCAAGCCGTACGGCGCCCTCTCCCGGATCCGGCCGTTCGGTCAGCGGGGATCTGCCTGTTACCCACCATTCGCGGAAGTCGTTCTGTTCCTGCCGGTTGTGAGTTCGACCAGGAAGTATTGAACCGGCAGATCTCCCAGGAAGTGTGCCCGCACAACAACCCGAGGTTCGTTCAGCTACCCGATGAGAGCGCCTTCTGGCCGCGCCAAAGAGTGCACGGAGCGAAGCTGATCGAGCTGATGTCGCTCTCGCAGGAGGAGTTCTCGGCTAGGTTCCGCAAGTTGCCGGTCAAGCGAGCAAAGCGACGGGGGCCGCTGCGCAATGTGGCGGTCGCGCTCGGGAACTGGGGCTCGGCCGAGGCGGTGCCGGTGCTGGCGCAGGCGCTGGACGACGCGGAGCCGCTGATCCGCGGGCACGCGGCCTGGGCACTCGGAAGAATCGGCACCGAGGCGGCGCTCCAGGTGCTACAGGCCAGGGATGAGGTGGAGGAGGATGTCTGGGTGCGGGAGGAGATCGCACTGGCATTGTCGAGCTGACACCCAGTTGTACAGCGTGGCCTCTCCACGACCAAACTGCCGTGCCACCTCGGCGCGTGTGAGGTCCTCCTCTGCGGCTGCAACGGCGCGCTCCCGCTGATCGACCGAAGGCGATCGTATCATGAGCCCCCGGTCCGCTCGACCACACCGCCGCCACCAGCCCCGCCATGAGCATCAGCACGACGACCCCTCCCAGGAAGGCCGCCGCCTCCCAGCTCGTCAGACCATTGAGGAAGAGGAGCGCTCCGCCCAGGGCGGAGCCGACGAGTCCCCCGAGTCCGACCTGCCAGGCGGCGCGCGAGAAGATGCTCGCCAGGAGGCGGCCGGGTCGGGCGCCGAGCGCGGTACGGATGCCGACCTCCTTACGGCGCCGGGTGACGGTGAGCGACATGAGCGCGTGGATGCCCGCAGCGGAGAGGAGGAGGACGGTGCCCAGCAGGAGGGGAGCGGCGAGGTAGAGCAGCCGATGATAGCTATAACGGCGGCCCGGCGTGGTGGTCGGGCGCCGCAGGTGGTGCAAGAGACGGCGGAGCGCTCGGTGCACGGTTGGGCTATTCCCCCTCTCCCGTGGCGTGCTCAGTGCCGCGATGGAGGCTCTGGTGGCGG
>JBPCIT010000362.1:0-10572 GCA_051006015.1 Longimicrobiaceae bacterium | reverse complement strand
TGAGTCGATCGCCAAAGCGCCACCTCGAAGCATTACCCTACAGACATCGCCCGGAGTCAGCAGCCTTCGGGCTTCTTGAACGCAGGTTTGCAGGTTCGGCTTCGCGAACTGCAAACCTTGATAAGTTGAACGCAGGTTTGCAGGTTCGGCTTCGCGAACTGCAAACCTTGATAAGTTATGCCATGTTCCGAGAAGACCACTGGTGGCGTCCTCGCCACCAGTGCCACCCGCCTGCCGGCGCGTGGTCGGAGGATCGCTACGTCACGTGGACCGTGACGGACTCCTCCCCCGCCCGGTCCTCCGTGCCAGTGTGCAGGGTGATGTGGTGCGTCCCCGGCTCGAGGCGGGCCGTGACCTGTCGGCCGCGCCCTAGCTCCCCCTGCACGTCGGACGCCCAGGTGAGCGCCTCGAACTCGGGGCGTCCCTCCTCCCGCCACCAGCCGTTGCCCACGAAGACGACGTTGGACGGTAGCTCCTCGCCGTCGACCGGCCTCAGGATGACGGCGGCACACGGTTTCACGCGTACCCGGAACGGGCCGCTCTCGACCCGCGACGCCCGCAACCCGTTCGACGCCGTCACGGCCACCCGGCACGCGTCGCCGCCGGCCAAACTGTCGAAATCGACGGCGAGCCGGGGCTCGCTGACACCCAGGGAGAGCGGCTCCCAAGTCTCGCGGCCGGGGCTGTAGTCGACGAAGTACCGGACGGGCGAGGGATCGCCGCTGGCCTCCCACGTCAGCGTGAACTCGCCCTCGACCTCCCCCTCGGGCACGGCGATGAGCCGGAGCTCCGGAGGCCGCTCCGGGACGGGTTCCGACGCCAGCACGATCGGGTCGCGACCCGAGGCGTCCACGTGGAGGACGTCCAGGCGGGCGGCACCGTCGGGCAGGTCGACGGACCCGCGCAGCGCCGTGCTGTCGCTGCCACAGGTTCCGGACGCCGACAGCGGAACGCGGGCCAGCGCATGGCCCTGGGCGTCGAGGACCTCAACGACGTAGACGAGCGCGTCGCGGCGCCAGCGCTCCGGGGGGATCGCGGTCGGGAAGGCGGGCCTCAAGGTAAGGCCCCCCTCGGCGTTTAGACGTCCGGAGATTCGGATGCGTTCAGTCATCGTGTCCTCACTTCAGTTTGTCGCGGAGGATGTTCCACAGCGCGACGGACGGCCAGCGGTCGTCGCGCGTGGCGCCGGCGGGGGTGCAGTAGGACATGAGCTCGGACCACATGGGCGGCATCAGTTTGCCGTCGGAACGCCGCCAACCGACGACCCCGGGCTCGGTCGCGCCGGGGAGGCTCGGGCGCAGGTTGATCCAGTCGAAATCAATCCCCTTCGGGAACTTCGTGCCTGGGTCGGCGCAGGGGGCGTGGCCGACGCCGAGCGTGTGCGCCATCTCGTGGGCGAACGTCGCGCGGAGCCCCGCTTGAGACAGGAAGCAGCGGCGATCGTTTTCCAGCGGCCACGGCCGGTCGTTTGCCGCGTGGGAAATACCGCTCAGCGCGAAGCTCCCCGCCGGAACGACGCACGCGAAGATCCATTCGAAGCTGTTGTAGCGGTCGGCGTAGTCGTCGAGGTCGTCGAGCGCGTCTTCCCAGCCCGACAGGTCATCCGGATCCGCCCTCTTTGCGAGGAAATGGTTCGTGCTCAGGACGTCACCGGTCGCGGGCACCGCCACCCACATGTCGGCGTCACCCAGCGGGCAGCGGTCCTGCGTGCCGACGGCGGACGCCTGCCAATCGGCCACCGTCGGCACCGGCATCGGGTGCGCGGGGTTGGTGAGGCCCATCCGGAGTTGCACCACGACGACGACGCCTCCCCGCTCGATATGCACAGTCCGGGAGCCGCTGGTCCCCGGGGTCTCGCTCCCGAAGCCGGGGAGGCCGGCGACCTTCGCCCGGACGCGCATGGTCACGTCGCCGTCCATGAGCGCGCCGGGCACCGTGAACATCAGCGCGTGCGCGGTGCCGGACCGGTCGGCGTCCGCGAAGGTGGGGCCGACGGTGACGGGGGCCGCGGCGGGAAACGATGCGACGACCACGCCGCCGCGCTCGACGAGCAGCGTTCCGGTGACATTGGCGACCTCGCCGGGCGTGCCGGTGTAGCTGAACCCGCCAAGGCCGCTGGTCAGGTACGCCCTGACGCCGGTGGTCCGGCCGGCCACGAGCGGGACGGTGTGGGCGGTGTTCTGCAGGCCCTGGGTGACCTCGAGAAACGCCACGCTGAGGTGCGGGGTCGCCGCCACGACGAGCGTGTGCTGGTGATCCACTTCGCCGCAGGGTCCCCCCACGAGCAGGTGGACGATGTAGGTGACCGGCCCGGCGGCGCTGGGCGCGGTGAAATCGTGCTGGCGGTGGCCACCGCCGGGGAGGGTGCCGAAATCGGCGATGGTGGCTGCGTCACGGGTGACGAAGACGCGCGTCCGCGCCCCGGGATGGGCGGTCACGTCGCACGAGATCGACACGACGGCGCCGGGCTCGGCGCGCTGGGGATCTTTGCTACCGTCGAGCAGAAACGCGGTGACGGCGGCTGTGCCACCCTCGAAGGATAGGTCGCTGCCGCCCGTGCGGAAGACGGTGAACACCTGCCCGCACCGGACGAGGGACGCCTCGAGGATGCTCAGGGTAATCGGACCGGGGCCGGCGCCGTCGGGCACGACGACGCGGATCCGTCCGTCGGTCCACTCAATCGCACTCGGGCTCGGGATCGGCGCCGCTGTGCCGGGGAACACCACGGAGCCTTGCGTGCCGAAGTTCCGGCCGCTGATTGTGAGCTCGGTGCCGGGGCACGCGTCAACGGGGGCAAGGCCAGTGATGCGGTAGGCCGGTAGTGAGTCTCGGAGCCTCGCCGCCTCGGTGGTGGCCATGATGACGCAGCGCACCTTGTCAGACGGCGGAAGCATGGTGGGCGAGCCGAACCGCTCCACCAGGTCCGCGATCGTCGGGTGCACCCGGCCGATTCCGGGCCCCTTCGGCTTCCCGCCGGGGAAGCCGCCAGGCAGCCCCGGAAAGCCGCCTACTGGGACGCCGATGAACCCTCCGCTTGGGAGGCCGCCGCCGGGCAGGCCGCCGAGACCGGCGATACCAAGGGGCATCGGGCCGGGCGCCCCCATCATGACGTGCATGGCCGGCACGTCCCCCGACGCAGCCGCCCCTGCGAGCGCCTCGAGCCAGGCGCGTCCGGACAAGACGGCACCGAGGCCATCGGCCATCTCGACCTGCTCGTCAAGGGTGCGGCCGGCTGTGAGGATGGCGGAGACGAGCGTGCCGACGGCGTCGGCGGAGACGAGGGTATCGAGCGGCGCGGGGGCGTCGACATGGCGCTCCTCTCCGCCGGGTACTAGGGAACCGGCAGGGACGGTTGCGGGGCAGGGGGTCTCCCGCGCCCAGGCACCCAGTGCCTCGCGGACGACCGCCGCCGCCTCCGCGTCGCCGAGAATCGCCCGCCGGGAGGGCTCGAGCAGCCCGTCGAGCCAGGCGAGACGTCCGAGGGCGGCGTCCAGGACGCCGACGGCCCCCGTCGGCAGGTGCCCGGACGCCTCGAAGTGAGCGACGCGTCCGGCGAGGTCGGAGGCGGCGCCAGTGAGCAGCGCGGGCCGGGAAGCGTCCTCCTCGGGCAGCGCCCGGCCGAGGGTGAGGATAATGGGGCGGTCGCCGGAGACCCCCTGTTGGCCGAGGACGTCGCCGGCGGAGTCCACGGCCTCAACTAGCAAGACCGATTCGTCGTAAGGGCCGAGCGGCACAGCGACGGCGAACTGTCCGTCGGGGAGCGACACCGCCTCCGTCAGGGTGGTGCCGGCGCGGGTGTCCGTTACGCGGAGCCGCACGGATCGTCCGGGGGACCGCTCGCCGTGGACCAGCACCCAACCGCTGAAAAACCTCAGTTCGTCGCCCATGGTCGTAGCCCTCCGTACGTTAGGAAAGATTTACGGGGAGCGCCAAGTTAACACAAACCCCTTGAGGGACCAGGTTTCGGACCACCTGGTGCTGTTGATGCTCTTGCTGCGCGAGCTCCCGGATGCGGTGCCGCATCGGCACCTGCTCCGACCGCCCGGCCGTCGGTGTCGGCTGCGGTCTTCGTGATGTGGAACGTGGCCCCGATGGGGCTGAGGTCGAGGGCGTCTCCTGCAGTTAACATGAGAGGGGGCGTTGGGGGCGGAAGCGGCGCGCAGACTAAAGACAGGGCTCGCGGCATAACATTCTGAGTATCCGGAAGCTTTCCAGATATCCCCCTCCCCAGCCGTGCTACCTGGAAACATTCCAGATATCCTGCGCCTGAGCGGGATATGTGGAAGCGTTCCACATATCATGTTCTCCCTCCAGGCACGAAGTTCCATATGCGGATCGCAGAGTGCTGCAGCTCGCGCTCAGAACACCCGCACGTTGATGTAGCGGCGCGGGTTCTGGCGGATGTCCTCGGCGAGGCGGTTCAGGTTGTCGGCGGCCTGGTGGAGGCTCTCGTAGAGCGCATCGTCCCGCGAGAGGCGGCCCAGGGTGCCCTGCCCCTGCTCCAGCCGGTCGAGCGTGGCCTGCAGCGAGGTGCTCGCGCCGGTGAGCGCGAGGCTCGCCTCGCCGAGCTGGGCGGAGAGGGTGTCCATGCGCGCCATGACGCTCGGCAGCTCGGGGCCGGTCGTGGCGCGCTCGACGCCCTCGGCGGAACGGCGCAGGGTGCCGCTCAGCGCCCGCAGCTCGGTGCGCTGCTCGGCGACCAGCGTGGTGAGCAGGGCGAGCAGCTCGCGCATCTCGACGGCGCTCTCGCCCACAGCGCTCACGTTGCGGTCGGAGAGGAGCGCCTGCACCTGCGTCAGCACGGTGTCGGCGCGGAAGCTCAGGTCGGCGGCGGCGGAGAAGACGTCGCGCTCCACTCCGCCGGGCAGGGTGCTACCGGAGCTGAGGCGGTCGGTGGAGCGGCCGGGGATCACCTCGGCGATCATGCCGCCGAGCAGCCCGCTCGAGCGCAGCACGATGCGCGAGTCCGCGGGAATCGGATATCCGCGCTCGAGTGAGAGATTCACCAGCACCGCATCGTCAGCCATCGCGAAGCCCTCGACGCGGCCGATGTTGACGCCGCGCATCTGCACGGGATCGCCGCGCCGCAGCCCGCCCGCGTCGGGAATGCTCGTGCGGACCGGGTAGCGCCCCTGCAGCGCCGCGGGGTCCGAGAGCAGGAAGACGACGAGTACGACGGCGACGAAGGAAACGATGCTGAAGAGCCCGATCGCGAACGCGCGCCGCGCGTTCGGCGAGGGACTGGAGCCGAGCAGGTCCGCATCCGCCATGCGAATGGGGCCCACGCTCGCGGGTCTGCCGTCATTGCGCGTCTGAGTCATACAACCTCTGTCAGGTCAGGAAGAGCGGCATCACGGTCGAGGAAGGAGCGGACGAGTGGGTCCTCGCTCGCCTGGAACTCGGCGGCGGTGCCGAGGAAGCGGATGTGCCCACCCTCGAGCAGCGCCACGCGGTCGCAGATGTCCAGCACCCCCCAGACGTCGTGGGTCACGATGAGCGAGGTGATCGCCATCTCCTCGCGCAGCCGCGCGATGAGACGGTGCACGATGGTCGAGTTCAACGGGTCGAGCCCCGTCGTCGGCTCATCGTAGAGGAGGATCTGCGGCTGGCCGACGATGGCACGGGCGAGTCCGACGCGCTTGCGCATCCCGCCCGAGAGCTCGGAGGGCAGCTTCCCCAGCACCTGGCCGGGATCGAGGTTGACCATCGCGAGCGCATCGCAGACGCGGATGTGGACCTCCGCGGGGCCGATCAGCCGCAGCTCGATCTCCGGCAGCCCCTGCTGCACGTTCTCGAAGACGGTCAGCGAATCGAAGAGCGCGGCGTTCTGGAAGACGTAGCCGATCTTGCGGCGCACCCACTCCAGGCTGCGGCGTCCGCCGTAGAAGACGGAATCGCCCGCCACCCGCACGTCGCCCGCGTCGGGAATCACCAGCCCTACGGTGGTCTTGAGCAGCACGCTCTTCCCCGTGCCGGAGGGGCCGACGATAGCGAGGATCTCCCCCCGCTCGACGGCCAGATCCACCCCGCTCAGCACCGGGGTGCGAAAAGTCTTGTGGATACCGCAGTACTCGACCATGTACATGACCGGGCCTCCGCGATCAGTCGAGCAGGAGCGCCGGGAAGAGCGCGTTGAAGAAGAGGACGGCGACGAGCATCAGCACCACCGCCGTGGTCGTGGTGCGTCCCACGCCCTCGGCACCGCCGCGGGCCTGGAAGCCCATGTACACGGCGATCAGGGAGATGACGAAGCCGAAGGCCATCGCCTTGGAGAGGGAGTAGACCAGATTCCAGTTCATCCACCAGAGCTGCGCGCCGTAGAGGAAGGCGTCGAAGCCCAGCCCGTAGGCGACGTTGGTGGTGATCGCCCCCGCGAGGATGCCGACGGCGTTCGCGATGCCGACGAGCAGCGGGAGGACGAGCACCCCCGCGATCACGCGCGGCGCGGCGAGCACCCGCACCGGATCACGCCCCAGCGTGTAGAGCGCGTCGACCTGCTCGGAGACCTGCATGGTTCCGTACTCGGCGGTGATGCGCGCGCCCACGCGGGCGATCAGCACGATCGCGGTGAGGAGCGGACCCAGCTCGAGCACCACGCTCGATACCACCACGTTCCCCAGCACATAGAGGGGAAGCGCGACGTTCATCAGGTAGCCCGCCTGCTGCGCGGTGACCGCGCCGGAGAGGATGGCGCTGAGCACCACGATGGGGATGCTGTGGATGCCCATCCACTGCATCTGGACGAGGATCTCACGTCCCGAGACGCGCCCACGCAGCGTGTAGTAGAAGATGCGCCCGATGAGGCGCGCCATCCGCCCCGAGTGGTGGACGCCGGCCTCGACCGCGAAGCCAAGGGCGGTGATACGCTCGCGCAGCCCGCCGCGCGGGGCGGCGGCGATAGCCGCTGGAGCCACTCTCTGGCCGACCTGCTCTCTCCCGACCGGCATGACTGCTCCTTTATCGGTACTGTTCGGAGATGCCCGGCACCGGCTGCGTTCTCCCCTACCGCCTCTGCATTCTCCAGCCGCCGCCTCCCATGGGCGTGTGGAAGCCGAACCCGAGATCGAAGGTGAGATAGCCGACGTTGGTGTCCACCTCGTCACCGCCGGGGTATTGGACGCCCCGGATCCTGGCACGCGGCGACTGGCCGAGGTAGCGCACCTGCGGGGTGACTGCGAGGATGCCGAGGATGGGGATGGCGACGCCGGCGCCTACCTCGTAGCCGGGGGCGCGGTCGGAGGTCAGCTCGCCGATCCCGCCCTGCGCCTGGTAGCTGCCGCTCAGCTCATGAAAGGTCACGCCGCCGCGGATCCAGGGAACCAGCCCGCCGGCCCGAAAGGGCGTCAGCATCACACCGCCAGTGAGCCCGGAGAAGGTGTAGCTGTTCTCGCTGCCGCAGGCATCCTGCTCGCACGCGAAGGCCATGCGGTCGAAGCCCACGTAGAGGCCGACCATGCGGTTCAACAGCAGCGCCGCGTCCAGCCCGTAGCCGAAGCCGACCTTGGCACCCTCCAGGATGTCAGCCTCGCCGGGGCCGGAGGGACTTTCCGCGAACTGGCCCAGCGGCAACCCGGCGCCACCACGCAGCGTGAGCGAGATCTCCTGTGCTCCCGCGTCGGCCGGCATCACGGCCAGGGCGAGTAGAGCGGCACAGCCGATCCAAAACGATCTCATGCGAATCTCCAGCAGGTGTGGGATGGGGAGTACTCCGAAGCCGAGAAGCCGAGCCTATTGCGGAGGTCTGGAGAGCGGCGGCACGCCGACGGGTAGTGCGCGGAGGGTAGCACGAGAGCCACGGCTCCGCGCGCACATTCAGAATAATGTGAAATCGCCTATTGCGCCACCCGCTGCAGCACACGGTAGAGGTACTCCGTCGCCCAGCCGAGGGCGGGCACCGGCACCCGCTCGTTGTCGCCGTGCATACGCAGCTCGTCCTCCATGATCAGCGGGAAGGGCAGGATGCCATAGGTGGGGATGTCGTTGGCGCGCAGCACCGCCCCGTCGGTAGCCCCGGTGGACATGAAGGGGAGCACGACGGTGGTGGGAGCCATCGCCCTCGCCGCCTCCTCCATCGCACGGAAGAGGTCGGTGGTCACCGGTGAGGGAGGCGGGTCCTGGCGCGGCTCGCCGCGGTACTCGAAGACCACGCGCTCCTCGCCCCCGACGCGGTTCATCTCGCGCACGATCTCGCGGATGTCCTCTCCCGGCAGGATGCGCACGTTGAAGGTCGCGGTCCCCTCCGAGGGGATCACGTTGCCGCGGATGCCGCCGTTCAGCAGCGTCAGCGACGCGCCGGTACGCAGCACCGCGTTGTGCAGCGGCTCGCGCTCGAGCACCGCCGCGGCCTCGCGCATCGCAGCGGTGTCGCTCGCGGTCGAGAGCTGCTCCATCGCCTGCCGCATCTGCGGGTCCTGCTCGATCTCCGCCAGGCGCGTGAAGTAGAGGCGGGTGGTCTCGTTCAGCCGCACCGGAGCCCGCCACTCGTGTACCCGCGCCACCGCCCGTGAGAGCGCCACCAGCACGTTCTCCGGAAGGGGGACGGAGGCGTGGCCGCTCGGCCCGCGCGCCGTGGCGACCACATTGTAGGGGACCTTCTCCGTGGTCTGGATGTTCACCGTGCGCAGCCGGCCGTCCTGCACCCGCATCCGCCCCCCCTCGTTGAGCGCGAACTCCGCGTCGCCGATCAGATCGCTGCGGTTCTCCACCACCCAGTCGATCCCGAGGCTCGGCCCGCCCTCCTCCGCGGCGGTCGCCAGGAAGATGATGTCGCGCTGCAGGCGGTCCCGCTGCCGGGCGAGCTGCAGCAGCGCTGTCGCCGCCGCCGCCAGCATTCCCTTGTCGTCGATCGCGCCGCGGCCGTAGAGGTAGCCATCCCGGATGGTGGGCTCGAAGGGCGGCGTCTCCCAGGCCGAGCTGTCCGCCCCGACGACGTCCATGTGCCCCATCACGAGCACCGGCCGCCTCGTCGGGCGCGTCGCCCGGAGGCGGGCCACGAAGTTGGCGCGGTTCTCCGCCACCTCCAGCACGTGCGTCTCGATCCCCGGCACCCCGCGGAAGATAGAGTCGAAGTACTGCGCCGTCAGCAGCTCGTTGCCGGGCGGGTTCTGCGTGTCGCGCCGGATCAGCTCCTGCAGATGGGTGAGCGTCACGCGCTGCGCCGCCCCCCGGTCGAAGCCGGCCGGCGCGCGCGCGCGAACCTCGTACGGGGACTGCGCCTCGAGCTGCATGACGAGACCCGGGATCAGAGCGAGCAGGAAGAGAGAGATGCGAACCATCAGCTGGTGGACCTCGACAGGGGAGATGCTCGGCTGTGTGCCCGCGCCTCGGGCAAAGCTACCGGTTGAAGCTGAAGGGCATTTCCCTTGCTGTCAACCAGCGCCCGGCTCTCCCCGGCCGCTCTCCATCTGGCGGAGGGCAGCCGATCCCGTATGGATCGCGGGGCGGGCCACCACCAGCGTTCGACTCTCGCTCGTATGAAGAAGACTATCCACCAGACCACGCACGAGGAGCGCGGCATCGCCGGCGGGCGCCGCATCACCCTCGACTTTCGCGCGGACGGCGAGACGGTGCCGGCGATCCTGATGCTTCCGGAGACGACGCAGCCGGCGCCCGCCGCGCTGATGCTGCACGGCTACTCCTCCCGCAAGGAAGACATGGCGGACGGGATCGGGCCGGCGCTGCTGGAGCGGGGACTCGCAAGCCTCTCGATCGACCTGCCGCTGCACGGCACGCGCTACGATCCCGTGCAGGCGCAGTCGATGCGCAACCCGCTCGCGATCCACCGCCACTGGCAGACGGGGATCAAGGACACACGGCTCGCCCTGCGCTATCTCGCCGCGCGCCCGGAGCTCGACCGCGAGCGGATCGCGATCGTCGGCTACTCGATGGGCTCCTTCCTGGGGGTGATCGCCGCCGCCGACGAGCCGCTGGTGCGCGCGCTGGTGCTCGCCGCGGGCGGCGACCTCCCCAGCGGCACCCCCTTCGCCGGCATCGCGCGCGCGATCGCCGACCCGATCCGCGCGGTGCGCAAGCTCGCGGGCCGTCCCCTGCTCATCTCGCATGGCCGCCGCGACCGGACCGTCCTGCCCGAGCAGGCGCAGCGGCTCTTCGACGCGGCCGGCGAGCCGAAGGAGATCCGCTGGTGGGATTCCGGGCACTACCTCCCCCACGCGGCGCTCGACCACGCCGCCCACTGGCTCGCTACCTACCTCGGCCTCGCCGCCGAGCAGCGGAGCGCCTGAGCCGCGCAGGACAGCCGCCCGGCGGTTGAAACCACGCTACAATGGCACGAAGTCCGCCTTCGCCGGACTGGGTCTGCGAGGGAATCAAGCGTGGCGCGCGAAAGGCCGCCGTGCAGCCGCAGGTGGGCTTTGTGCACTTCCAGCCGCGAATTCATTCGCCGGCGGGCCGGCGCCGCCGGCTCTGCCGGGCCGATAAACGACCCGGCAGGAAACGGCGAGCATCCTCCGGACGCCCCTGCCCCGGCACGGTGCCTCGATCCCGCACCAAACCGTTCCCCCTCTCCCAGAATTGGGAGAGGGGGCCAGGGGGTGAGGGCGCGACGGGGTGAGG